>CAXMPK010000297.1:0-2028 GCA_964195405.1 uncultured Acidimicrobiia bacterium | reverse complement strand
CCAAACCGGGTCAACCAAACGAGAAGCCCTCCGACTACTCAAACGAAAACTCGCCAACGTCGTCTACCGGACCCTCCTAAACGATGCTCAACAACCAGCCCTAGCCGACGCCGCTTGACATAGGAGAAACACTTATGTACGAACCGTTACACGGGTACGGTTGAACATGCCCAGGGTATTCGTTCACGGCAATCCGGAGACCGACGCCATCTGGAGTCTCTTATCCGAAGCGCTAGCAGCTCGCGGCGTTGACGACCTATTGCTCATGTCGCCTCCGGGCTTTGGAGCGCCAGTTCCCGAAGCTTGGGTTCCGACACCGGAGAACTACGTCGCGTGGCTCGCCGGGGAGTTGGAAGGTCTGGACGGTGAGGTTGATCTGGTTGGTCACGATTGGGGTGCCCTTCACGTCTACGGGTTAGTAGCTGAACACCCTGAGTTGGTGAGGTCCTGGGCAGGTGATTGCGCCGGTGTCCTCAATGACGCCTACGTCTGGCATGAACTAGCCCAGATCTGGCAGCAAACCGGACCCGGTGAGGAGTGGGTGGATGGGATGCTGTCACTGACCGTCCAAGAACGGACAGATCAATGGCTCCGCCTCGGGCTGCCCGAACCCGTCGCCCAGTCGATGGCAGCCGCATTCAACGATGAAATGGGCCGTTGCATCCTGGGCCTCTACCGAACCGCTGTGCCGCCGGTCCTGACGCGGCTCGCAGATCGTCTGGCATTCGTCGAATCAACTCCGGCTCTGATCATCGATCCGACCGAAGACCCTTACGTCCCATCCTCTTTCGTGCCCGATGTTGTGAAACGTCTAGAAGTTGAACACCTCAGACTTTCTGGGCAAGGCCACTGGTGGATGCTTGACGAGCGCGGCGTTGACGAGGGAGCGGACGGCTTGGTTTCGTTTTGGACCAGCCTCGAGACGTTCAACACCCGCACATAACGGCACTTATGTGCGGCTGAATAATGACGGTTATCGGCGGGTAGTCCAAAGGATTCTGGGGTTATCGTCGGGTGATGCCGCCGATTCGTTCTCCTGAGATTGAGGCTGTCGTCCGACGGGTTATCCGCGGCTGGGGTTCTCCCAGCCAGGCGATACTGGTCAGTCTGATGTCTTCCGATCCGAGTCTGCGAGTTCTCGGGTCCGATGTGGATGAGCTGTGGGTTGGTCCCGATGAGTTCTTCACCGTCCGTCAAGCCCAGAACGTCGAGACGGGTGACCCCACCTTCACGATCGACAGTATTGAAGCTTTTGAGGAAGGGCCATTTGGCTGGGCGATGATGTTTACAACCATGACTACAGCGGAGGCGACCACGCGTTTGCGGCACACAGCCGTCCTGCGTCTTGAAGCAGGGGTATGGAAGGTGATTCAGTGGCAAAACTCCAGTCCAGTCGCGAACCGACAGGTCTTTGGTATCGACCTGACCACAACTCTTGACAATCTGGTGTCATCCGTCCTCGACAGCCAAGCCGAACTGACTTCCAAAGCCGGTTCGGAAGGGACAATGACGCTCGTCTTCACCGATGTAGTGGACTCGACGCTACTGACCGAGTCGATAGGGGATGCTGCTTGGGCTGAAGTGATCGGAGCGCACGAATCGGCGATTCGACGTATTACCACAGCCGAAGGGGGAACCGTGGTGAAATTCCTTGGGGACGGTTCGATGTTGGCGTTCGAGTCCGCAAGGGCCGCCGTTCGGACAGCCATACAGATCCAAACCGAGACCTTGGACGCCCAATTCGATGTGCGGATCGGTATTCACACCGGTGAGGTCATGCGTACAGCCGATGACTTTCTCGGCACGACCGTCAACAAGGCTGCCAGGGTCGCAGCGGCAGCCCCCGCAGCCGGAATCATGCTCTCGTCAACAACAAGAGACATGATCGGGTCAATGGACGGCCTCCACTTCGAAGAGCCACAAATAGTCGCTCTCAAAGGACTCTCGGACACCCACCAGATAGTCCCCATAGGCTGGGACTGACCTGCTGCACACCCGCCAACCTGCCCGCACATAACGGCACTTATG
>CAXMPK010000296.1:0-32857 GCA_964195405.1 uncultured Acidimicrobiia bacterium | reverse complement strand
TGAGCTGTTCGGAGCCATCGTCGCGAACAGTGAACCCGGTCGTGACTTCAACTCCCTCTCCAGTGGCAGACCCAGAATCGACGATGGGCCAGTTGGCTTCACACTCGTCACAACAGACACTCACGTCACCCTCGTCCGCAGTGAAGATGTAGAGCGTGTTCCCACCCTCGTCGATAAGGATCGTGCCCAAGCTGGTGTCAGAGGTGACAATCGCACCGGCCTTCGGCTCTCCGTCCGGCCCAACCACAAACCAAACGTCAAATACACCCTGACCGTTGGTGTCGCCTGGAGCTTGGTCACCGGCCTCGGATCTGGCCATGAGTTTGCTTCTTCAAGAGGTGGAGGCCAACTCCTTGATGAGATCGTCGCGAGCCTCCGAGATGTGATCAACCAAGACCGCAGACGCCAACTCGCCATCACTAGAGGCGATCGCCTCGGACAGCTGCTTGTGGGCCACATGGGCATGATCCCGATTCCGAAGCAGGTGATATCGGTCGACGTTATCCCTGAGCTGCATGATCGTCCGATGCATCTGTGGCCGGTCGGCATGTCGGTAGAGCTCGTCGTAGAACTCACGCCGACGGTTGAACGCAGCTCTCGGTTCGAGGTTGTCATCCTCACTGGCGGTGGCGAGAACTGCAAGACTCTCAGCCGTCGACCCCGACAGGTTGTCTACGGCGTATTTCATGCACAAGCCCTCGAGAACGATGCGCATTTCGTACAGCTCGGCAACATCGTCGACTGTCAACACTGTCACCCGAGCGCCTTTGTGCCCGTCGATCTCAACCAACGATTCGGCCTCGAGTCGACGCAAGGCATCACGTAACGGGATCCGGCTGACTCCCAACTGGCTGGCAATCTCCGATTGGGTGAGACGCTCTCCGGGGACGAGGACGCCTTCGCGAATCGCCCGTCGCAGCGAATCGGTGACAGCCTCTTCGGCTGTTACCGTTTGAGCCCGTTGTAGCGGACCATCAGCCCCGGCTAGATCGTCCACGGACGACGCACCACTTTGATTCATTTCAGGTGCCTGACTTTTATGTTTGTAGCCCTGTTCTGCATGCAGTATACGACAGATGAAACCAAGCTCCCATCTTCTCTATTGCTGTGTTAGACAGGCTTGTGAAGATGGAATACAGTATGCAGGACTCTAAGTGAGGGCAACGTGGTAGCGGAGACATTCAAAGAAACACTCTCTGTGGGCTACTACTCCTCACCCGAACCTGACCTTCCGCACGGCATAGCGCCGGCGGTCCTCGCCTCATGGGATTCAGCGATCCGGGGCGGCTACTTTCTACGGAATTAGTGGACACCGGAAATGACTACCCAAAATAGGAGCCTGAGTCTGCAACGAATCGGACCCGGTTTTCTGCTTGTCGCCCTCGGCGCCGCCTTCTGGGGAACCGACGCTCTCTTCAGACGTGGACTCGCCCTGGAGTTACCAGCGTCGGTGGTCGTCTTTTGGGAGCACTTGATCCTGGTGCTGTTGACGCTTCCTCTTTTGATCAGATTCCTCAGAAGCATGCCCCGGCTCAATGCCCGAGACGTCATCGCGATTCTCTTCGTGGGCATCGGAGCTTCAGCGGTCGCCACGATCCTGTTTACCCAGGCGTTCACATACGGCGACCCAACAACGCCGCTTCTGATTCAGAAGCTGCAGCCGCTCGTTGCGGTGGCGTTGGCATACCTGCTCCTGAAAGAGAGACTTCTTCCCCGCTACGGCATGTACTTTCTCTTCGCCGTGGGCGGGGCGTATTTGATCACGTTCTCGGACCCAACATCTGTGGCCCTCGGTGAGTTGGCACCTGCCTTGTACGCAGCGGGCGCAGCAACCTTGTGGGCCACAGGAACAGTGCTCGGCCGGTACCTTTCGGCAAAAATCCGACCAAAGGAGCTGACAGCGGTCAGATTCGCGGTCGGGCTTCCAGCAGCGGCGGTAATCGTGCTTGTTGCAGGTGAAGGTACAACGGCCATGTCGGTCAGTTTTGGAGAACTGGGTGCCTTGTTCGCCCTTGCCCTTGTGCCAGGTCTGGCGGCTCTGATGATCTACTACCAAGGATTGGCCAGGACGCCGGCATCGAGCGCCACGTTGGCCGAACTCGCTTTTCCACTTACAGCAATCCTGATCGGCTGGCTGGTCTTTGAGGTGACGCCAACGACTACCCAGTGGATCGGTATTTTCACCCTGATGGCAACCATCGTCGCAATGAGCCGGGCAGCGACACGTGGAAGTCAGGCTCTTGGAGTCAGGTCGCCGGACCTCGTGACGACCAACAACTAAGCCACAACGCGAGTCACAAGCGGCGGCGAGCCTTGCGGTAGAAGGTGATCAGCTGATTGGTCGACCCATCGTGAGCCAAGTCCGGCGTCTGGGCCGATGTAAGTTCGGCAAAAACCTTCTCCGCTAGCTGTTTACCCAGTTCGACACCCCACTGGTCGAAAGAATTGATATCCCAAAGGGCGCCCTGGACGAACACCTTGTGCTCATAAAGGGCAATGAGTTGACCCAACACCGACGGCGTCAACCGCGGAGCGAGTAACACCGTGGTCGGTCGGTTCCCGGGGAAAGCCCGATGCGGGACCAGGTCGGGGCCCATTCCCGGGTCACGTTCCAAGACCTCGGTCTCCGATCTTCCGAACGCCAGCGCCTCCGCCTGGGCGAACATGTTGGCAACGAGGAGATCCTGTTGGGCACCCAACTCGTCGTTGCTCTCAACGAAGCCGATGAGATCAGCCGGGACTATCGAGGTTCCTTGATGTAGGAGCTGGTAGAACGCATGCTGGCCATTGGTACCCGGCTCCCCCCAAAGGACAGGCCCGGTGTCGAGGTCGACTTCTACACCACTGATGCGAGTCCGCTTACCGTTCGACTCCATATCGAGTTGCTGTAGATATGCGGGGAACCGATCTAGATCCTGGGCGTAGGGAAGCACGGCGTAGCTGGTGAGTTCCATCGCGTTCCTGTAGAAGATTCCGATCAAGGCCATCAGCGCAGGAACGTTTTTTTCGATAGGCGTCTCCCGAAAGTGAACGTCCATAGTTCTGAACCCACCGAGCATCTCTCGAAAAGCTGAGGGGCCTATTGCGATCATCAGCGAAAGCCCGATCGCTGATCCCAGCGAATACCGCCCTCCAACCCAGTCACCAAAGGCGAACATGTTGCTCGCCTCGATGCCGAACTCACCTACTAGCTGTTGGTTGCTTGATACGGCAACGAAGTGCTTGGCAACCGAATCTTCATTTCCTGAACGATCGACGAGCCACTGCCGCGCCGCTTGGGCATTGGTGAGTGTCTCGATAGTGGTGAAGGTCTTCGACGCGACCACGAAAAGTGTGGTTGCAGGATCTAGATCCGTCAGGGTGCCAACCAAATGAGAAGGGTCGATATTGGAGACGTAGTGGACTTTGATCTCCGGGTGGCTTTGGGCTCGCAATGCTCGGTAGGCCATAGCCGGACCCAAGTCCGAGCCTCCAATGCCAATGTTCACCACGTCACGGATCCGAGTTCCGGTGTGGCCAACCCACTTCCCCAAGCGGACGTCTTCGGCGAAAGCCGCCATTCGATCGAGGGTCTCGTGGACCGAAGCGAGCGCAGGCTCCAGTGTGTCGACGTCAAGCTCATCCCGGGGTGTTCTGAGGAGAGTGTGGAGAACCGCCCGGTCTTCGGTGGTGTTGATGTGCTCACCGTTGAACATGGCTTCGATCCGCTCTCTTAACCCGGACCTGTCGGCCATGGCAACCAGCGTCGCAAGGATCTCTTCGTCGACGAGGTGTTTCGAGAGATCAACGATCAGATCACCGACCTCAATGGTCAGCCTGGATGCCCGGGTCGGATCGACCTCGAAGACGTTTCGCAGATTCACCGGCCGCTCAGCACGCACCAGAAGCTGTTGCCACTCATTTGTCGACGTGAAATCGCTCAAAACTCCTCCAGAATCACTTTTTCGAGGCGACATTGGTCAAACAACTCATAGAAATGTACTCTGTATACATTATGCCAACTAGTCAAGAGACCCGACGTTTCGGTTGGTTGTGTAGTCATGAGTCCTACCAGCCAGAGCAACTCATCTCACAGGCGATTCAAGCCGAAGAGGTCGGTTTCGATGTCGTTCTCGGGAGCGATCACTTCCATCCCTGGGTGGATGACACGTCAGCCGCCGGATTTGTCTGGACGTGGCTTGGCGCAGTTGCGGCCAAAACAGAATCAGTCGAATTGGCGACCAGTGTGACCTGTCCCCTATTCCACTACCACCCTGGCCTAATCGCTCAAGCTGCGGCGACCGTCGATCGAATCAGCGGAGGCCGGTTTCTGTTGGGCGTCGGAACTGGCGAGAATATCAACGAGGGGCCCCTCGGATTCTCTTTCCCCGGGTACAAGGAGCGGATTGAGCGGATGGGTGAGGCGCTGGAGATCATGTACCGACTGTTCTCAGGGGAAAAGGTCGACTTCGAAGGCCAGTACTACACCTTGGACAAGGCTCGGTTGTACAGCCCTCCGACAAGACCCGTTCCAATCTTGATGGCAGCTGGTGGGCCTAAGTCAGCCGCATTCGCCGGATCGTCAGCGGACGGAGTGATCACAAGCGTCAAAGACCCCGCGGTGACACGAGAGCGAGTAATCGAGCCGTTTGCCGGCGCGGCCGAAGACGCCTCACGAAGCGGAACGGTGATGGCGACTCGATGGGTCGTCTTTGCGAACGACGATGATGAGGCGTGGGCGGCACTCGGCTCAATGAGGGGGCTGCGTGCGCCCGGACGTCTCGAGGTTGTGGATCCCATGGTGCTACGGCTTCGCGCAGATGACATGGATCGTGGTGAGATCCTTGGCCAGTACACAATTGTGAACTCGATAGAAGGTCTGGTGGAGGCCTACTCGCCGCTTGTGACCAATGTGGATGCCGATTACGTCTCCGTGCAAATCGCTAGCACCGACGCTTCCAAGACAATCGACATGGTTGGCAAGGAACTCCTCCCCGAGTTGCGCCGACTCGCAAAAGCCTGACCGTCACCCGGTAGGCAGCAAGCGTTTTACCCCTCGACCACATCTACCCATACCGCAGCGTGATCCGACCCCCTCATCGGAACAATCTCCGAATCGGTGGCCACCAGCCCCGATCCAAAGACATGGTCGATCCGAAGCATGCGACGCCAACCCGGTCGCCAGGCCCAGGTTGGCTCGGGACGTCTCCCTGAAGCCGAGGCATGTTCTGCTGCCAGGTCGGTCCATCGCTCTGCCATGAACCGATATGCCGGCCAGCGGGGACTGGCGTTGAAATCCCCTGCGATAAGCACCTGCCCACTCCTCTTGGCGCCCCATTGCTCGATGGCCTGAAGCTGTTCGCCCCTGACCTTGACCGAAGTCCACCAGGGAAAATCGATCGGATTGACCAGATGGACTCCGGCCAGATCCCACTGTTGGCCCGCCACGTCCAGAATCGCGGACGTTCCCGGGCGAACCGGCATGGCAATACTTCCGAACTCAACGTCGAGATGGGTTGCTATACCCCGTCCGGTGAAGTCGTCGGCCGGGTGTAGCGAGTGGTTGGGAAACCGCTCGGTCAGCACCTCGACATAACCGTGACCGAGCTCCTGGGTGACCACCACGTCGGGCTCAACCCGATCCAACACCTCGCGATAGCCATCGACATCGGCGCCGCCGTGGAGAAGGTTTGATGTCATCACCCGGATCGATCCACCCATAGCGGCGAGACAGTAGACCAATGTCCGACGTTGGCCTGACCGCGACGACGTACCATTGAGATCGATGACTGACCGTGGTTCCAAAACACTGCCCACACCCGAGACGAAAACCAGTGACGGCGATTCGGATCACGTCGCCCACATCGTCACCAAAGACCAACAGATGCGTGGCTATGCCGGTGGGGAGCCGATCAAGGCTCTATGCGGCAAGGTCTGGGTTCCGTCTCGCGACTACCAGGGTCTCCCCATCTGTCAGGCATGCGCCGATGAACGCGACAAGAGGGTGTCCGGCATGAGAAGACTGAACTAACCCGGCTTAGTCAAAGTCGTCAGCGCCAACTCAACTCCCTCGGCCAGATTCATGAGTCGACCCGGCGAGATCAGTTCCTCGGCGCCAGCCTCTCCCAGTCGCTCCACCAGCACATCTCGGGCATTGTCCAACCCGATGGTCCCGGGACCCCAACCGCCACCGATCCTCTCACGCTCGGCTTCGGCGGCCCCGAAAAGCAACCCAGCGAACTCGACGTCGTCGTACTCCAACGCGACGCTCGCCGCGTATTCCAGACCCCAGGTCTGAAGGAACAAATCACTCAGATCTACTCCACGTGCAAGCCCAGCCCGGGCCAAGTCCCGGGCATCGTCAAGGCGATTCTCGGTGAGAGCGACAGCCGCCTGAGCGAACTTCCCCTGGGTGGCCTGAATTTGCCTCCCGGCCTGTTGGTACAAGTCGCCGCTGCGCTCAAAAGCGGGCCCCAACCCGGCAAAACCGCTGACACTTGCGGTAACCCAGGCATCACCAGCCACGATGTCAGCCAAGCCACCCATATCTCCCAATTCGATATACATCGCACGAGCCTCATCCAGATGCGGAGCAGCTTCACCACCGCGACCATCAATGATCAGAGACGTTCCCAGGCCGTACAGAGCATCGGCGATGAGGTCGGGAGCCTCTAGCTTGCGAGCCCTCGCCACCGCAAGTTCGTAGTCCGTGATTGCCAGATCGGGCTCTTCGCGCCAGTACTCGAGAGCGGCTCGGCCCATTAAACCCTTCACGAATCCCTCGCCATGATCACTGCCAACAGGAATTTCAAAGAAACGATTCAGCCAGAGTTCGAACTCCACGAGATGTCCCCGGCTTTGATAGAAGCGCCAGGTGTTGCCAAGCAATTCCAGACCCTGCGCTGCGTCCTGATTTCCATGAAGGATCGACAACACCTCCCTCAGATTGGCGAAACCGGCGTCGAGATGAGACTGCCACCACTCGCCTTTGTCCGATTGCAGGCCCTTGTATGCCTCCCTCGAGGCGCGGATGAAGTAGGCCACGAAACGATCTTCTATCTCCTCGGCTTCGCCCGATTCGCCAAGTTGGTGACGTCCGAATAGGCGGATCCCGTCCAGCATCCGAAACCTCGATGTCGACCCGGGCAAGCGGACCAAGAGCGACCGATCCACAAGCTCACCGATAGCTGTGAGAGCGTCGGCCACGACCACGTCCCCGGCGACCTCCTCTGCAGCAGACAGGGCGGTGTCACCGGCAAAAACAGAGAGACGGCGGAACGCGGTTTGGGTCACTTCGTCGAGGAGGCCATAACTCCATTCGAGGGCATCTGTGAGCGATTGATGTCTTTCAGGGACGCCAACTGGTGCCGAGTAGGTCAGGCTTCCCTCGTCGAGTCGCTCCAACATCTCGCCGGGGGACAACAGGTTGGCTCGAGATGCCACAAGTTCAATCGCCAAAGGCAGACCTTCGAGGCGGCCAACCAAGGCCGTCACCTCGTCGAGATCAGGCGAGAATGAAGGATCTGCCGCCCGAGCTCTCTCGTAGAAGAGTCGGACACTCGCTGAGTCGGCCGAGCCATTCACCTGGAGTGCCGACAGCACATATCGATGCTCCGCCGGCAAACGCAGGGGCACCTGGCTGGTAACGAGAAGCTGCACGTCTCCACTCGCACCCATAAGACGCCCGATGTCCTCAGCGGCTCCCACCACTTGCTCGAAGTTGTCGATCACCAGAAGGGTCTTCGTCTCGCCGAGCCGTTCGGAGAGTCCTTCCACTGTCTTGATATCGACCCCGATGGCGCTGGCAACAGAGGGGATGACAAAGGTGGGCTCGGACACCCCTGACAGGTCGACAAAAGTGACCCCACCCGGAAAGCCGTCAACAACCCGACTGCCAATTGTCACCGCGAGGCTGGTTTTACCCACACCGCCGGGGCCCAGGATCGTGACCAGACGATGCTCATCTATCAGCCCGGTGATCGCCTCGATGTCACCGTCGCGGCCGATGATCGACGAGACCCGGGTAGGAAGGTTGTTGGGGATGGCCGTGGCAGTGTTGAGCGGTGGGAAGTCGGAGGGCATGCCAGGAATCATCAGCTGAGAAACCGACTCATCGGTCTCGAGACCGCGGAGAAGGTGGCGACCGAGTGATCTGAATTCGAAACCGTCACCCGCGAGCAAACGGGTTGGTTCGCTGGTCAGAACTTGACCACCGTGACCCGCCGACATGATTCGGGCGGCCTTGTGGACATCAACACCGACATAGTCGTCGTCGGACACTGTCGCCTCGCCGGTGTTTGCGCCAACCCTGACCTTGACATCTCCTCCCTCTGGCCAATCCTTGGCATACATCTGACGCTGAATGGCCGCGGCTGCTGTCATTGCGTCGACAGCGCTGGGAAAGACGGCAAACACACCGTCACCGGTGGTGTTGACCTTCACCCCATCCTCCCGCTCGATCTCGGCGCGGATGATCGAGAAGTGGTCAGCAACCAACTGCGCGTAGTCGGCCCCAAACTTCTGGGCCAGCCGGGTCGACCCTTCGATGTCGGTGAAAAGGAAGGTGACAGTGCCGGTCGGGAGCGGTGCAACCATTCTTGGTGGAGTCTGCCACGAATCCATCGAGGCGATCCCGGTATCCAGATCCGTTCTGTGAAGCTTTTCTGGGCCTATAGCCGCAATAACCTTCACAGAAGGGTGGATTTCCGTGGATTAGGGTGGATTGCCGTGGATTGCCGAACTCACGACCTAGTGCCAGGGCGGCATCAGATCAGGTTGCACATCAGACCCAAACCAAGGATGACTTACTGATCCCCGTCCTCAAGGTGGTCAGTCTGTTCGGCTGCCCGTCTGCCTTTGTCATAGTCAGAAAGCGCCGACTTGATGTCAACCGCCCCCTCACCTGCTTTGGTATTCAGGCGGTCGTCTTCTGACTCCGAGAAGCTCTCACCTGGCGCCCGCATTTGGAGAGTCGCCAAATCAAGGGGCTTGCCCGAGTCTGCCTCAACTGCCTCCACCGATATGACCGGATCGGTCTCTCTCTGGACGACTCGTCCGGTTGGTGTCGATGAGTTAATCAGGGCCTTGGGAAGATCGGGCTCCTTCTTCATCAGTGGGGCGAAAACCCTTTCCAGAAAAGCCTGGGTTTCCGGGTTCTTTTTCGTGGTCGCCGCAAAGGCTTGCCGCCCTTGGCTCTGATCGTCCCGGTCTTCGGCATCTGAGTAACCGAAAAGAGCTTTCTCACCCTCGCCATTAGGCCCAACCGGTGCAGGCGCAGTGTCGACGGTCCGACGAGTCGACCAATACAGCTCTGACAGCGAGGACGGGGCTTCGGCAGAGTCATTCGAAGTTGGTGGCTCGCTCTGGTTTTTGATGGCCAAGTCCGAGTCTTCAATGAGGCCGGCCGGAATCGAGACTCGGGCAGTCACCCCAGGCACCCCCGGCACGAGGCGCACCGAGATTCCGTGGCGGACAGCCAACCCCGCTACCAGGTATATGCCAAGTGTTGTCTCATGGTGATTGCCAAAAGCACTTGGCTCTTCGAGCAGGCTGTTGAGAGCCGCTATCCGCTCTTGTGACATACCAACACCGTTGTCCGAGACAGAAATCAAATACCCGTCGGGCTCTACCAGCCCGGTGACTCGAACCTTCTCATCATCGTCTGAGAACTTGGCGGAATTGTCGACCAGTTCCGAGATGATGTTGGCGATACCACCTACCGCTTCGGTGGACACCACAACAGGCTCGAGGGCAGCCATTTCCACACGCTGAGGGTCAATCTTCGCCAAGGCAATCTCGATCAGATCGGCGATTTCC
Organism: uncultured Acidimicrobiia bacterium; assembly: GCA_964195405.1. Lineage (GTDB taxonomy): Bacteria > Actinomycetota > Acidimicrobiia > Spongiisociales > ZC4RG35 > CAXMPK01. The sequence goes on along the minus strand of CAXMPK010000296.1, from coordinate 23,062 downwards.
ATTGCCCCAACCCTACCTCTGGAAAGTCCAACCTCATGGGCATTCCAGCAGCCATGTTGGCTGCCTCGGGAAGGCTGTTTCCGAGCCGCAAGAAGCCAGTCCGGCGGCACGCTCGGCGATAGGGTTCGAAGATGTCTGCGAGCTCTAGATTGACCCGGGGGACTCGGACATGATTCTTCGCGCCCGTCGGCGCTCTACCGAGAACGGTGACGAAAAGCCCATCACCGACGACTGGTTACGACGCGCGTTCGAGCAAGCACCGGTTGGAATGGCTCTCCTCGAGCCATCGGGGGAATTCGTTGAAGCGAATTTGGCAATCGTCAAACTGTTCGGCGGGGAACCAACTCACCTCTTGGGGGCCAGTGCGAGGGACATCATCTACCCCGACGACCAGGCAGAATTCGATCAGGCCTGGCTCGAGTTGGAGGCCAGCGAGACCCACTCCGTCAAAGCACGGGTGCGATGTCTCGCCTCTGGAGGGCGAACCATGAGGGCGACCGTCACGATCTCATTGGTCGCGGGGGTTTCAGGACAACCTTCCATGGTCAGTCTTCGTATCGAAGACGACACCGCCGAGCACGCCAACCAAGAACGTTTGGAGACGCTGCTCAGCGGCAAAGACCGATTCGTGGAGGCCATCGGCACCGAGATCAAGGACCCACTCAACTCGATCATCGAACTTGTCAACGATGACAACGCGGACGTCGCCAATGGGCGCCTTCTCAAGGCAATCGAAGCCAATGCACGAGACATCGAGGCAATAATCGACGACCTGATCGTCTCGGCTCAGGCCGGCTATTCCCAGGTTCCCTTCATACCGGTCTCGATCGATGTAGAGACACTGACACGTGACGTCATGGCCCAAATTCCTGGTGCGGAGCATCTCCCGCTAATCAGCGAAGCTGACGTTTTGTGGGCCGACCGTGGACGGACCAGACAGATTCTTCGTCTTCTCATCAGCAACGCCGTCAGTTACGGCGGAGCCGCCATTGAGTTGAAGACGATGACCTCCGGCCCCGACACGGTCCTGCACGTGATCGACAACGGACCGGAGATCCCAAGGTCGGAGCGGGAACGGATCTTCAGAAGTGACCTGCGCAGAGGTCGACCGGTGACAAGACCGGCCAGGGTTGGTCTAGGTCTCACTGTGGGCAGAGATCTAGCTCGTCAGATGGGAGGTGAGGTCAGCTATGAGCGCATGTTGGAGGGATGGAACGTCTTCGAGCTGCGTCTCCCCACCGAGCCCCTCACGGACCTCTTCAATCCACGCACTGCGTTGGGCCTCAAACAGGCGGTGCCGACTTAGCCATCTCGACGTTGGTTTTAGTCTCCGTAGGGCCAATTCCAGCAGGTTTGGCCCTTCTCAGAGCATGTTCGGCAACAGCCACGAGCAAACCCTGGACATCGACACGAACCCGCGCATCGCAATACTTGATAGGGACCCCTGGGCTGAGTCGCAGAGCTGAGCGCACTTCTTCAATATCATGCATCCGCAGGCCATCAAAGGTGTTGATGGCGACAACAAACGGAGTCCCACGCTGCTCAAAGAAGTCGATCGCGGCAAAGCACGCTTCAATTCGGCGGGTGTCGACCAGCACCACAGCCCCTACGGCCCCTCGGGCCAATTCGTTCCACATGAAGTGAAAACGACTCTGACCTGGTGTTCCGAACAGGTAGAGGATAAGCCCGTTGTTGAGGCTGATTCGACCAAAGTCCATGGCCACCGTTGTCCTCGTCTTGGTGGCGTCTGCGAACAACTCGTCCACTCCGACGCTGGCCTCGGTGATGATGGCTTCGCTGCGCAAAGGTTCGATTTCTGAGATAGCTCCGACAAATGTGGTCTTGCCGACACCAAAGCCCCCTGCGACCACAATCTTGACCGGTATGGGCCCGCGTTGATCAGAGGGACTTGATGCCATCGAGCACCTTCTGGAGAAGATCGGCATGACCGTCATCGCCGGCGATTGCTTCGGACGGTGGGTCGATGATTGTCACCGCACCCTGGTCGAATAGATCGGCGATCAAGACCCGAACCACACCGATCGGGACATTTAGCAAGGCAGCAAGCTCAACGACGGCGGTCTCCATCCGGGTCAACTCGATGATCGAGGCGACCTCCCATCTGAACTCGCGTTTCGTTCGGAGGCCAAATGGTGTAGCTGCCACCAGAGCCTCAAGAGCAAATTTTGGAAGACCGGTACCCGAGCGTCCACCCGTCATCGTGTAGGGACGAACCATTCGCCCGCTCTGGTGAGATCCCACCTCAGTCCTCACTCAGGACTTACCAGCGTCGACTGGAGCTCGTTTCGGATCTCGGCCGTCAGACTTTCACCGACACGCTGCACGAAGATCGACATCTCAAACGCGATCGTGCCCATGTCTACCGCCTTCTCAGTCAGGCAGCAGATGAGCGAACCGTCCCGAATTCCGGTAACGAATAGCCACCCCCGCTCCATCTCCACAATGACATTGGACACAGCACCCGCTCCGAACCGACCAGCGGAGCCATAAGCGAGACCGATCATCCCGGACGAAACCGCTGCGAGCCGATCAGCAGCCTCCCGACTCACACCATCGGAGCTGGCGAGAGCGAGCCCGTCAGAGGAAACCACGACTGCCTGATTGATCGCCGGGACGGTTTGGCAGAGACGCTGCACAAGCCAATTCAGGTTGTTGGCAGCGTCACTCAACTCGGCGCCTCCGACAAGCTCGATTCATCGTCACCCGAATCGACAGACTCGTCTTGTTCGTCCGGCGTGGCAGCCAGCCGACCTCGGTCGTAGGCGGATAGCGCCAACTTGATCCCGGTGGCACTGTCCCCCGGAATGATGGTCGGAGACAATGCTGATTCATCGCCAAAAACCTGCCTAGGTGGACGCACCGGCAAGGCACCTGCTTCTTGATTCTCTGTGAGCATGTCAGATTCTGATCCGTCCTTCGAGCTGGCATCTGGCTCCCGAGAGCGTCGTAGCCCGTCGCCGTCTGCCGACAACACTTCGGCCTTGTCAAGGTGGGAGTTGGTGGGAGCCGGATCGGTGAGATCGATGATGTGATCGACTCCGTCGACGGCCACAGGTTGAGGCTGTTCTTCGAAATCCGGAGCCCGGCGAGTCCTGGCGAACACATACTCCGATGTAGCGGCATCGTCGTACTCGACCAGAAGAATGTCCGACCCTTCTCCGGGCGAGGCGAAAGCACTCTCTTGCAGATGGGCGCCCAGCTGTCTTTGTATCGGCGGTTTCGACATCTTCCTCTCGAGGAGACTTCGGGGGACAATCACCCGGACGGTGAGTCCCGGAACGCCGGGGACCAGATCTACATTGATGCCGTGACGTTCGGCAAGCTTTGACACAACATAGAGACCCATTGTTGGTTCCAGCGCCAGACCGAGAGCTGGTGGGTTCTGCAAGACCTCATTCAGCTCGGCGATCCTCGAATTCGACATGCCCACACCTCTGTCGGTGATGCTCAGCTGATAACCGTCCATGTCAAAGAGCGCCGTCACCCGCACCGACTCTGTTGGAGGTGAGAACTGGGTGGCGTTATCCAAGAGCTCTGCCAGAAGATGGGCGATATCCGCCACCGCTCCTCCAGAGACCTGCGCCGGCTCCAACGCTAGAAGTTCAATCCGTTGGTAATCGTCAACCTCGCTCACAGCCGCACGAACAACGTCGGACATCTCCATCGACTTGGCCCAAACACGTGGCGGGTCTTCACCTGCCAGGACCAGAAGGCTTTCGGCGTTGCGGCGCATGCGGGTCGCAAAGTGGTCCAACTTGTAATAGGCGCCGAGAACGTTTGGATCCTCCTCCCGCGACTCCAGCTCATCGAGCAATGCGAGCTGACGATCGACCAGTGACGTGTTTCTTCGAGCCAAGGTAACGATGATGCTCGACACGCCTCCTCTGAGGGCTTTCATCTGCCTGGCTGACACCACTACGAGAGAATCGTGAAGTTCTTCAAAGGACCTGGCCAGGTCGCCGACTTCGTCCAGCGCGTCTGTATTCAGGTCCAGCGGGGCAATGGCTTCGATCTCAGGGTCGGGGCGGCGCAGAGCGTCGACAAGCTCAATCAGGTCTTCGTTGGCAACCCTTCTTGTCGCCGAGGACACTTCTTCGATACGTCTGGCGAGCGAGCGACCCCTTTTCTGAATCACCCACAGCGACCCAACCGTCACGATCAACACGACAGCGCCGACAAAAACGGCCACCACGTCCACTGCCGAGAATCCAGACGACGAGTCCGACGAGATCAGGATCCAGACCACGAAACTGCCCATGAAGAGAGTAAGTACTGCGAGCGGCACGACCGCAAGGGTTAGGTTGAAAGGGATACTCGACCGCTTGGTCGCGGATTCCTCTCGGGTCTGAACACCCTCACCAGATGTCATCGGTGGGACGTTACATCAAAGACCCCCTTTTTCCGTTGACCCTCGCCGGCGTTTGTCGGCGGTCATGAAACCTGGGCCACCCATTGACTACGTCTGGGGAATCAGATCCGTTCTGTGAAGATTTTCTGGGCCTATAGCCACAATAACCTTCACAGAAGTGTGGATTGCCAGCGACACGGCCACAAACAGTGACCAATCGGCAGCAAATCGGTTGAATCAGTCTGACTGAATTGAAACCACCCAATTGTCGCCAAAGAGACTGGCTGGCACTTCGAGGTCCACTCGGCGATAAGTCTCTTGTGGAATACCGATATCGGCGAGACGTAGCGAACCCACCGCGTCGACACCCAGACCGGTCTTGGGAAGAGCCAAAGTCAGCGTCTCCGTCGCCTCGACGTGGGCACCAGGAGCCTCGCCACTGGTCGAGTCGACACCGGAAGGCACGTCAAGGGAGAGCACCGGAGTGGCTGATGAATTGGCCCATTCGATCAATTCGAAGGGTGTACCCACTGGTTGTCCATCGAGGCTGTAACCGATGATGGCGTCAACCACCAATGAGAACTGGAGACCATCAAGTTGAAAGAGACTCGCTTCTCGGCCTCCAGAAGCCCGATAGGTGGACAATTGCTCGGCTGGCACCGGGCCCATCCGTGACTCATCGGTGATCACGAGCGTGACATCGATGTCACGGTTAGCCAGGTGTCTCGCTGCACAGATCCCACCGCCACCGTTGCCCCCCGTTCCTGACAACACAACGACCAAACGGTCTGCCGGTTCTTCGCCGAGCATGTCGATTGCCACTCCAGCCAGACTCCGACCAGCGTTTTCCATCATCTGAAATAGGTTGGGGCCGGTCTCTTCGATCGCGATCCTGTCGACCTCACGCATCTGGTCGGCAGTGATCGCCGGCACCACAGTCCGCTCCGTCGTGACGAAATGTGTCACCGTCACAGAAACGAGTCTCCCGAGTGGATAGGGCACATGACGTTCCAGGTACGAATCACCCGATTCTCCCGTTCCCAACCCAGTGTGGAGAGGGTGGCCGTGTCCAGGGACAGCGCAGCTCCGGCCTCCGGTGACAGACCCATCCACCTTGCCGCCAGGATGCGAAGGATGTGGGCATGGGCGAACAGGACGGTTGAGCCTTCGGATTCGAGGAGAGAGCTGATAACTAGATCGGCCCGGACCGAGACATCTTCGATCGACTCTCCGCCAATGATGGGGTGGGTCCAAACCGTCCAACCGGGATGATCAAGTCGAATCTCGACGGTGGACAGACCCTCATATTCTCCATAATCCCACTCGACAAGATCGCTGGAAGCGACGGCCTGGCCGACCAGTCCCGCTAGCTCCATGGTCTCCCATGCCCGACTCAGCGGACTGGACAACATTTGGTCGAATTGGTCATCCTCGATCATCCGCCCGAGCGCTCGAGCCTGTTTGCGTCCAAGGTCTGTCAAAGGGATATCGGTTCGACCGGTGTGACGCGCGGTCTTGCTCCACTCGGTCTGACCGTGACGGACGAGGGCGACCTCGGGAGTCGACATCATTTCGTGCCCGTCGTTATCCATTCCCAATCATCACCGAGCAGGTCGTCGGCACTCTCAGGACCCCAACTACCCCGCGCATAGGTAGACACTGTTTCTTGGGCTTCAAGTACAGGCTGGACGATCCGCCAGGCCTCCATCACTCCATCCTCCCGAGCAAACAGAGATTGGTCGCCACGCAACGCGTCACCGAGGAGACGGTGATAGGCGTCCTGGCCGTCACCCTGGCTCGCAACATGGTCGAGGGCCAGGTCAACCGGACCACTGACCATCTCCGAGCCCGGCTTCTTCGCCTGCATCGACATCGTGATCCGATCGTCCGGCTTGCTCATGAATGCGAGACGGTTAGGGCCCGGTACTGTGGAAGCGTCGGCAAACAAGAGGCGAGGCGGTCGGCTGAATTCGACCACGGCTTCGGTGACAGTCGAGGCCATACCCTTCCCGGCCCGAATTATCCAGGGCACACCAGCCCATCGCCACGAGTCGATCTCGAAACGAGCAGCGAAAAAAGTCTCCGTATTCGAATCCGGCGCGACACCCGGTTCATCGAGGTACCCGTCGTATTGCCCTTTGACCACATCGCCCGGGCCGATTGCCCTGATCGCGCTGAGCACCTTGACCCTTTCATCACGCAATGCGTCGGGACGATCAGATACCGGCGGTTCCATCGCCAGGAGTGACAACAGCACCAGCAAATGGTTCTGGACCACATCGCGCAGGGCCCCAACGGACTCGTAGAAGCTGCCACGACCCTCGACACCAAATGATTCCGCCATGGTGATCTGCACCCCCCTGATGTAGTGACGATTCCAGATCGGCTCGAGGATGGTGTTGGCAAAGCGGTAGACCATCAGGTTTTGCAAGGCCTCTTTGCCGAGGAAGTGGTCGATCCGGTAGACCCGTTCCTCGGGGTAGTGGCGATGGACGATCTGGTTCAGATCGGTGGCACTGGTGAGGTCGCGACCGAATGGTTTCTCAACCACCACGCGGCCCTCATGATTGAACCCGACTCTCCCCAGCCCCTCGATGACGTCATCAAACAGGTAGGGAGGAATGGCCAGGTACGCAACCGTGCAACTCCGATCCCCAACCCTGCGCTTGATCTCGTCGAAGGTTCCTTCATCCTGATAGTCACCTGAGATGAAGCTGAGTCGTCCAAGAAGACGTTCGAGAATCTGGCGATCGACATCATCGAGGGCTTTGGTGAGTGCCTCGGTGGCCCAACCCCGAAGAGAGGAGTCGTCGCCTTTGGTTCGGCCCACGCCAAAAACCGCGATGTTCAACTCACCAGCGGCCTCGAGCTCATACAGCGCAGGGAATAGACGTCTCCGGGCCAGATCTCCGGTGACGCCAAACAGGATCAGGGCGTCGGCCTGCGAGGATTTCATCGCGGTTCTGTTAGTCGTCCAAAAAGCATCACACGAGCCTACGACCTCGCTATGGATTCACCTGCAGATATCCTCTGCAAATGGGGCGCGAAACGAACAGAGCCGACTCGGACAGCAACGACTGGCAGGGTCTCGGAGATCTCATCGCCCTTGGTAGCGAACGTCTGATCACACCGGTCAAGGAGGTGCATCAGGCGATCACTGATCGCTGGTCCAGGTTGGCCGGCCCCTGGCGCGAACCTGCACGACGGACCTCTCGCGCATTTACGACACCCCTCTACGAGTCGATTCGCCTCACCGGGTTGGGTGTCGGTCGAGCTGTCAGCTTTGCCGCATCGACCGAAGCTGGATCTCAAGCTCTTCGACCTTTGTGGCAAACCCGACGCGGCCGGGAATTCCAAGCGTTCATCAACGGGCTCTGGGGAGACGAGCTCGACCGTTTGAAGAGCAATCTGAGCACTGAGATGCGTATTCGCAATACCAGCGGTGGCATCATCTCGCCGAACCGGGCTTCTATTGCCGAAGCCTTCCCCGAACCAGGACCAAGACTCGTCGTCCTGCTCCACGGTCTTGGTGACACCGAACAGGTCTGGAATAGGAAAGGGCTCGGCGATCATTCAGAAGACGGCCTGGCCGACATTCTGACCGACAATTCCTTCACTCCTCTCCTGGTCCGTTACAACACCGGTCTGGGCGTCGCCCGCAACGCTCTGGCGCTGGCGAACCTGTCGGATGAGTTCGTCGAGGCCTGGCCTTTAGCGGTGGAGAACATCTCGTTCATCGGTCATTCGATGGGTGGTCTGGTAGCACGCAGCGCTCTATCCGCCGGCAACGCTGCCGGACACAACTGGACTCAGCGAACCACCAACATCGTGACCCTGGGTTCACCTCACCTCGGTGCGCCTCTTGAGAAGGGCGTGCATCTGGCGGCGGCAGGTCTTGCTCAGACACCGGAGAGCAGGCCGATCAGCATGTTTCTCGACCAGAGAAGCGCCGGCATCAAGGATCTTCGTTTTGGAACCGTCGACGACAACTCTGACCACAACAGCAAGGTCAACTACCACTTCGTCGCCGGCACCGTCACCAACAAGCCAGACAACATCCTTGGCCGGATCGTCGGTGACCTCATCGTTCCCGTGGCCAGCGCCACCGGACAGAGCAAATCCAGGAGTGTGACCGCGAACAACGTGCGGGTCTTGGGAGGACGCAATCACCGTGCTTTGCTCCGCGACCCCGTGGTTCACCAGGAAATACTGAGCTGGCTCTCGGTCAACAACGTCCACCTGGTTGGTTAGGCAGCCTTGCGATATGCGCCAGGCCGAACCCCCATCACCCTCAGAAACGCATTGCTGAAGGCGGCTTCGGTGGAATAACCAACCTGACGACCTGCTGCCGCTACCGAATAGTCGTCGTCTCTTAGGAGTTTGGTCGAGAGGTGGATGCGCCAACGTGTCAGGTATTCGGCCGGAGTCTCGCCCACGGTCTCTCGAAACCTGGCGAAGAAGGCAGACCGGGACAATCCGGCCCCTTCCGCCAATTCTCTCGCGGTCCACTGATATTCGGGGTTGCGGTGCATGAGACCGATCGCCTCTCGAACTGCCGGGTCTTTGAGGGCTCCAAGCCAGCCGCCATCGCCAGGTGAAAGCTCACCGATGTAAGCCCGAAGCACATAGACGATCAGAACATCGGTCAGCCGTGCCACGACAATCTCACTGCCAGGGACGGGGTTGTCGACCTCAGCGACGATCAGACTTATCAGACTCTCGAGCACGCCTGAGATTTGCCCATCCAGGTCGTGCACGCGGATCATCGCCGGGAGCATCGAAAAGACCGGATGTGCCTCTCCTCGATCGAAAGTCACAGTTCCGCAGATGAGCGAGGTGCTCGACCCCCCGCCATCAACCACCAGATGACCCATCCCTCTGTCATCGACCGCGGTGAGCAATCCGATTGGTCGATGGGGGCTATCCGGAGCATCCGTGATCAGGTGGTTGTCACCAAACGGAAACATGACGACATCACCCGGCTCGAGCTCTATCGGCTCACCACCTGTTTCCAGACGGACCCAGGGATGGCCTCGAACCACGGCGTGAAATATCCCGGAGGACATCACCCCAGATTCAACTCCGAAGGGTGCGCTCAAAGCGGCGCGTGAGAACACGGAGCCTTCCATTTGTACCGAGCGCAAGATATCGGTTAGTGCATCAGACACTTTCCACCTGAACTATTCAATATGAATTAAGGACTAAACCCTATTCACACGTCTCTTCGGAGAGATTACGGTCTGAACCAAGTCAAGTCAATAACAAGGAGAAGCAATGGGAAAAGTATGGGCGGCCACAATCGCCAATTTCTTTCTTCCGGGGTTGGGCTATCTGATCGCCGGCGTCAAGCAAGGTTTGGCAGTGCTCTGGCTGCTGGGGGTTATCGGGCTTACATACGTGGAGTTTGGCATCAAAGAGTCAGAGCCAACTCTCTACGGCATCATGTTCGCCAGCGTGTTGATCATGAATTTGGCTTTCGCCATCGACGTATACCGGGTGGCTCGGAAAGATGTCGTCGATAGCGAGCCCGCAATGGCGTGAGCGCAACGTAATGAGGGCCATTCAATCCGCGAGAGTTGACGCGTCACGCTAGAAGTGTCATCCCTAAAGACAATCCAGCATACGAATAGCCCAAACGACAAAGCCCCCCGGACCGCCATTGAGCGAGGCCGGGGGGCTTTTTGTATGGGTTCAGGCAGACTCCTGAGCAACAGGGGCAGAGGACCGTGCTGCTCCTGGCTCCTCGGCCGGAGGAAGATGTTGTGGCGGAAGGAACCGGAGGACCAAGAGCGCTGCCAAGAAGGCGACGCCAACAGGAATCCATGTGGCAACACCCATGGCGTCAACAAACCCCTGACGGGCGGCGATCGCCAGCGCTTCTCCGGCTTGGCCGGGAAGTTGGGCGGCCACTTGAAGGGCGGCACCAATCGAGTTGCCGGCGGCCCCGGCGGCTTCGGGTGGCAATTGGGCTACTGCCGGTTCCATGTTGGATTGGTAGGCCGAGTTGAACACCGAGCCGATGACAGCCACACCAATCGCTCCGGCCACCTGGCGGGTCACATCGTTGGTAGCCGACCCAACTCCAGCCTTGGCCACGGGGACCGCACCCATCACCGCGTCTGTTGAGGGGGCCATGATGTTTCCCATACCAAATGCCATGGCCACAATCGACACTCCAATGATCGCATACCCGGTTGTCACACTGAGAAACGTGAAGGAGACCAGGGTCGCAGACAGTACAAAAAGACCAAAAGCGACAACCTTGGTAGTGCCATACCTTTCAGCCAACCGTGGCGACATCGCGGAACCAACCACCATTCCCAGGGCAATCGGAGCCGTTCTCACCCCGGCCTCGAGGGCTGAGTAGCCAAGCACGAACTGGAGGTATTGGGTGAGAAGAAAGATCACTCCGAAGAGCGAGAAGAAGGCGACGCTGATTGCCAGAGCTCCGCCGGAAAATCGTGGATTGCGGAAGTAATCGAGATTCAGCATTGGATGCTCAACCCGCCTCTCTATCCAGATGAAGGCTGCTCCAAACACTGCGGCAATCACAAAGGCACTAACGACCAGGGGTGAGCCCCAACCTTCCGCTGGGCCCTCGATTATTCCGAAGACCAGCGCAGTGATCGCCACCATCGAGGTAAAGGCACCTTTGAGGTCGAGAGGTGTCGCCTCCGGGTCGCGGCTAGCCGGCACCAGGAAATACCCCGCCACCAGAGCCCCGATCACAATCGGCACGTTCACCAGGAAAACTGAGCCCCAGAAGTAGCTTTCGAGAAGGAGCCCACCGACTATCGGCCCGAGACCGATCCCAAGACCGGCAACCGCTGCCCAGATCCCAATGGCGCGACCGCGCTCCTCGCGCGGGAACACGTCGGTGATGATCGAAAGGGTGGCGGGCATGATCATGGCGGCACCGATACCCATCAGTGCTCGGGCTGTAATCAGTTCCGCTGCTGTCTCAGTGAAGGCTGCGTAGGCGCTGGCGAGCCCGAAGAGGACAAGACCTGCCGATAAGAAACGGGCACGACCAAAACGGTCCCCCATGGCGCCCATGGTGAGCAGCGTTCCGGCGAACACCAGCACGTAAGCGTCGACGATCCACTGGAGTTCGGAAGCCGAGGCATTGAGCTCTATTTGAAGGGTGGGGATCGCCACGTTGAGGATCGTGTTGTCGAGCCCGATGATGACAAGGCTGAGACTGAGAACGCCCAGAGTCCACCATCGTCGTTGGTATTTCTGTTCCTCTGATATCCGGGCCATTTCAGCTCCTCGCTTCTACACACTTATCGTACAGAGGTGTAGCATAGTAATACATAGATGTTTCATAGCGCAACACAACTGCCCTGTTAACCTGAGGGAAGCAATGACTATTCCAACCGATCTCGATCCCCGTATCGAAAGAACCCGAAAAGTCGTCCTCGAAGCCACTGCCGAATTGATCGGTGAATGTGGGTTTGGCCGGACTTCCATCGAGGCTATCTCGGAGCGATCAGGTGTCGCCCGATCGACGATATATCGCCACTGGCCCGACCGCGCCGAGCTTCTCCTCGAGTCGATGGGCAAACACCTTGCAGACATCGAAGCCACTTATACGGACGATCTCAGAGCCGACTTGCTACGAAGCTTCGCCCATATCACATCCATGTTGAGCGACGACACCACCAGGGGTGTGATTGCTTCGTTTGTGGCCGAATCGACTCGGGACCCCGAACTGGCGGCCCTCAACTCGAAATTCACCAAAGCAAGACGGGAAGCGACGCAAGGCCTCATCGAAGACGCTGTCGACCGAGGCGAGCTGTCTCCGCAGACTGACTCACTTCAGATGGCAGGCGACCTTGCCGCCGGGATCTTCTATAGGGGACTGATCCTCCGTGAGGCAGTCGATGACGAGTGGCTCCAAGCACACGTCGATCGCTGGATCTCGATCTACTCGGCTGACTGACTTGGGTTTTGGGGGAGCCCACCGAACTCCCCCAAAGAAACCGTTAGGCCCCAATCTCGACAGGAACACCCACGAGACTCCCGTACTCTGTCCACGAACCGTCGTAGTTCTTGACGCTGGGGAACCCCAGAAGCTCCGATAGGACAAACCAGGTGTGTGACGAGCGCTCACCGATTCTGCAGTAAGCGATGACCGTCCCATCCGCCGTGATTCCCTTGGCGGCATAGAGATCACGCAACTCATCGATCGACTTGAAAGTTCCGTCTTCATTGGCGGCCTGAGACCACGGGATGTTGGCAGCGCCAGGAATATGGCCGGCCACGTATGGCTGCTCTTGGGGCAGATGTTCCGGTGCCATCACCTCGCCGGAGAATTCTCCCGGCGAACGGACATCCACCATGAGGCCATCGCCCTTCATGGCGATCTCGATCAACTCGTCACGACTCGCTCTGAGTTGGGGTCGGTCGGTCGCACTCTCAAAGGTGCCCCTTGAAACGTCGGCCTCTTGGGTGGTGAGCGGACGATCTTCGAGCTCCCATTTCTTCCGGCCACCGTCGAGCAAGGTCACGTTGTCGATGCCCCGCAGCTTGCAGAGCCAGTAGGCATAGGCCGCAAACCAGTTGTTATTGCCGCCATAGAGAACAACGGCCTGGTCAGAGGAGATGCCTTTGCTTGCGAAGAGCTCTGCCAGCTCCTCACCCGATACAAAGTCGCGTCGTGGCTTGGCGTGCAACTCTTGCGCCCAGTCAAGGGAGACCGCGCCAGGGATATGCCCGTTGCCGAACGCCGAAGTGTCCTCGTCGACTTCCACCACCGCGACCGTCTCATCCTCGAGATGAGCCGCCAGGGTCTCAGTGGTCGTCAGCACATCTGCTCCGATTCCGGTGCTTGTTTCAAATGTCATGTCCATTCCTTCCATGATAAAACGACGTTCCAGTTGCGATGTTGGGTACGTAGAGAGGAGCCGATCGTTCCGAATCGCTGCGAACTCAAATGGAGTCAGAAGTGTTTGAGACGGCATGGGACAAAGGCGCCGCGATGGAGCTGAGCGAAGGGATCGCGTTGGTGACTTCTCGGTAGGAACCCGAGCGCCTACTCACGATGTTTGGCGTCCCCACGGCCAACTCGGTTGGTAACCAATCGATCGAAGGTGCTTCTCAGGGTGGCCCGTTCCTGTCGGTCCGCTACTCGGACGAGTAGGACGGGGACAGCAACTCTTTGGACAATACGATCGATCAGGTCGGTGAAGAAGTGACGTCCCCGGGGGGCGCCAATAATCACGAGGTCAACGTCATCCACTTCGGAGGTGAGGGCGGCGAGCAGGTCTTCGGATTCCACGACACGAGACTCGGTAGCGACGCCCACCAACTCACCCAACTCCTCGTGAAACTTCTCCAATGAGCGGACCTTCGCCCGTGATGTACTGGGATCGAGGACATGGATGAGTCGTATCGAAGCACCCTCCTCCTCAGCAAGTTTGGTTGCCATACAGATTTTCAATACGTCATATGGCCCGCCAGAACCGAGGACCGCGATTGTCTTGATCTCGCCAAGATCTTCCCCGGTAAGGAGGAGGACGTCCCGATCGCGTGGGAAGTGGTCAGCTTGGTGGAGGTTGTATGTCGGTGCCGAGCCGATCAGCAGATCCGGGTCGTATTCGCTGATCTTCTTATCCAGCTCCTCGTCGGGTTGAAAGAAACGAACCATTTCGGTTGCCGGGGCCGAGCCGGCCATTGGACGGCCAAAGCGGAGCAGCTTGGCATCCTCACCCTCGGTGCCGGCAATCACCGCAACCCTCCGACCCTCGTCGCTGAGGGCTTCGTCCGTGAGGAGGAGGATGCGAGACATGCCTTGTTGACGGACACTCTCACGGAAGGCGTTCTCCTTGATCGCCCGGGAACGGCCATATATCTGATACCAAATTGCTCCGATGACGATGATTGCGACTGCCCCCAGGATGGCTTTGAACCCAAGCTGGGTGATGAGAGCGAGACTGGCGACGGTCCCAAGTATTGGGACAATCGGGTAGCCGGGTGCGTGGAATTTGGGCCGATACCACCACAACCCCGAACTGCGAAAGGCCAGTTGGGCGAGGTTGATCATCGCCAAGACCAACAGCTGGAAGGCAGAGGCCAGCTTGGCAAGTTCGAAAACGGGGAGAAACGCAACCAAGCTGAGCAACAGCCCCCCGGTAGCAAGGACCGCCCAAGTCGGTGTTCCCGACCGGGCACTGACATGACTGAACAGGCTCGGAACGAGCTTCCGGCGGGCCATGGCGAAGGGGTACCGCGACGATGCAAGGAGTCCGGCATTTGACATCGAAATCAAAGCGAGGACGCCGACGACGGCTACCACTGTCACCATCCAACCTGGGAAGATGAACTCACTGGCGGTGGCAAGAGGGGTCAGGTCTCCTGCCAGAACGTCGGGTGGAGTCACACCGACCATCACATAGGTAACCGTCGGGTAGATAAACATCATCACCAGCAAGGAGCTGAGGATCGCGACTGGGATGGTCCGCGCCGGGTTGGACACCTCTTCAGCGACACTGGCCACGTTGGTCACCCCGGCATAAGAGACAAACACCAAAGCCGCAGTCGCGAACAGCCCGCTGATCCCTGCGGGCATGAATGGGTGGTAGTTGGCGCTCTCCACAAAAGTGGCTCCGCCCCCAATGAAGATGAGGAGAACGACGAATACGATCGTCACGAGGACGGCTTGGATCGAGCCGGTCTCCTTGATCCCAATGAGGTTGAGGATCACCAGGCCCGCTCCGATGACAAGTCCCATCAGCTCGGGATCGAAATCGGTGAACAGGCCAAGGTAGAGACCCAATCCATCGAGAGCGAAGGCCGCCTTGAGGACAAGCGAGAGCCAGACCCCGAACCCTGCGATGGTGCCCATCAGCGGACCCATGGCCATGTCGACATAGAGGTAGGCGCCGCCAGCCCTGGGCATTGCCGTCGCCATTTCCGATTGGGCGAGAGCCGCTGGGAACACAACCAATCCCGCCAGGGCATAAGCAATGATCATGCTCGGACCACCCACTTGGAAAGCGAGCCCGGGAAGGACGAAGATCCCAGAGCCGATCATTGCCCCGATTGAGAGCGAAAAAACGGCGTACAAACCGAGACGGCGCTGGAGTTGGGCGGCCATCAGGTCACCGAACCATCACGTACTGGGGGTCCATGAGTTGACAAAGCGACATCGAGGTCAGCGAAACGGTAGCGGTCCGTCGCACGTGGCGGGCTCCCAGGAGTCTGCTGCTTTATGCCTCGGGTCAGATCGGCGGCTCGGGCCATGGCATAAGATTCGTCAATGAGAGGACGAAGGTCAGGGGGATTGGCCTTGGCAACCATGATGGTGCTGGCAGCCTGTTCGGGGACGACAGCCACCGACATCACCAGTGCAGAACTACCAACGGCGTCGACGACCTCCCCTGACCCGTCGGCACCCACCACCTCGATCGCTCCTCCAATTCCCAATGATCCCCCCGACCTCATCCTTCACAACGGCAATGTGCTGACCGTCGACGACGGCTTCACCATCGTCGAGGCCATCGCAGTCACGGATGGCGATGTGTCCGCCGTCGGCACAACCGTTGATCTTCTGGCGTTGGCCGGCTCCGACACCAAGGTTGTCGACCTCGGTGGACGCACTGTCATGCCAGGCTTTGTCGACCCACATACCCATCACATGCAGGTAGCGGCACCCGATCTTGACGGCATGCTCGACGGCCAGGCGTTCATGATCGAAGGTGGCACTACCACCAACGGTGAACCACACGTCAACCCCGACCAGCTAGTGGCCTTTCGGACACTTGACGAGGCGGGTGACCTCATCGTCCGAACCCATCTCTACCTCGTCTACAACGACTTCTGCGACGGTCGCGATTTTGGGGACGACTACCTGGACCACACCTACACCCAGGACGCTGATCTCAGACTGGCCATCGCAGGCGTGAAGATGTTCGCCGATGGCGGGGCGTGTCGAGCCCCCGCTGTCTCCGACGAGTACCTCGCCACCACTCCAGACAGCCTCAAGGAAAGGGGATGGGTAGCCAACGGTGACCTTTACGTAACCCCTGAAGAGGTGACCGAAGTGGTGACCGCAGTGGACGCGGCCGGAGGCATCACGGTGATCCACGCCATAGGCGACCTGGCCATCGCCAGCGCTCTCGAAGGTCTGAGGGCTGCCAACAACCAACAACCTTTCGCCCATCATCAGCGGATAGATCACAACAGTCTCACCACGTTGTTAACACCCGATCAGCTCGCCATCTACGGCGAGCTAGAAATGGTGCCTGTGGTGTTTTCAGTGCTCTGGGGCGATGGATGCGATCCCGCCAATGCCGACTTGTGGGGGCGGGTGTTCGCCGAATCGACACTGTCTGTGCTGGAGAATTCGGCGGCACTGCAGGAAGCGAACCCCGGTCTGAGGATAAGTTGGCACGGCGATTCGCCGTCCATCCCCGGCCAACCCTTTCAGCTGATGTTCACCGCGGTCACGGGTGGCGCCGTCGACATCGATACCGGCGAGCCGTGTTACCCACTCGCATGGGATGGCCTCCACATTGTCGATACCGAACAGGCGATCCGGAGAATGACGATCAACGCGGCGGCGGCAATGGGCATCGATGAGACCGTGGGATCGCTCGAGGTCGGCAAGGTAGCCGACCTCCTGATACTGGCTGATGACCCCTTCCACGCCGATCCCGAAATCGGGATAGCCGCCAACCGGCCCCTGGTGACGATGATCAATGGACAGTCGGTCTTCTGCGAAGGCGACCTGTGCGAGCATTTCGGTGGGGACATCGAACCTGAGGAGCAGATTGAGGTGCCCGGCGGCTGGACACCCGTTGACCATCCACTCGTGGTCGCGATTCGAGCCTCGGAGTCGATCGAGCCACCGGCCAACGCTGTTGACGGCTCGGAGGAAACCTCGTGGGTCTCTGGCGCCGACGCACTGCAATGGATCGAACTCGACCTCGGATCCCCCGTCGACCTTGACACGATCACACTGATCGTGAACCAGTTTCCTCCAGGGTTGACCGTCCACGAGATCACGGCAGGCGCCCATGACGTTCCGGGCATGTCGATCGCTGTTGTCGAAGGCGAGACGGACTGGGGTGACCGGCTTGAAGTCCCGATCAACAAGACGGTTCAGTTCATCCGGATAACCACCACAACATCGCCGTCATGGGTCGCCTGGATAGAGATCGAAGTCGAAGCAGCCAGCTAGGTCATGCTTGGCGCACGATGGGGCCGACTTTGGTCCCGAATAGCTCGATGGAACGCAACACCTTCTCCGGTGGCATGGTCCCAACACTGACGTGGAGCTCGAAGCGCTCGATACCGAGAATTTCCTTCCACCGCAGGATCTTGGCGGCCACTGTCTCGGGGTCGCCCAGCACCAACGACCCTTGTTCGCTGCGCATCCACTCGAATTGGTCTTTTGTCATCGGTGGCCAGCCCCGCTCCCGCCCGAGACGCGTCATCGCAGCCGCATATGACGGATAGAAGATCTCGGCGGCTTCGTCATCGTCGTCGGCGACCAGACCGTGGGCGTGAACCGAGAGCGGGTAGAGATCCGGATCGAATCCCGACTCCTCGAGAGTCCTGGTGTACAGCGTTGTTAGCGACCGGAAACGGTCGGGCTCGCCTCCGATGATGGCCAACGCAACCGGTAGACCGCGGGTGGCTGCCCGGACAATCGATTGCGGCGTGCCGCCGACACCAACCCTGATCGGAAGTGGCCGGTCGAGTCGTGGGTAAACCCCGCTGCCCTCCAGTGGAGTCCGAAACGTTCCCGACCAGGTCACCTTCTCGTTGTCTCTGATTGCCAGCAGAAGATCCAGTTTTTCCGTGAAGAGTTCGTCGTAATCATTCAATGAGAAACCGAAAAGCGGGAAGGATTCGATGAACGAGCCACGTCCGACCAGTAATTCCGCCCGGCCGTTGGACACCGCGTCAAGGGTGGCGTACTGCTGAAAGACCCTCACCGGGTCGTCGGTGCTGAGGACCGAAACTGCTGGAAAGAGTCTGATCTTGGAGGTGCGTCCCGCCGCCGCCGCCAGGGCCACAACAGGGGATGAGGAGGCGAAGTCGGGGCGGTGGTGCTCACCGAGGCCATAAACATCGAGTCCGACCTGCTCGGCAAGCACGATTTCGTCGACAACCTGACGAAGACGTTCCGAGTGACTGATTCCTTTTTCCCCGGCGGCAGGGATGGTTTCAGCGAAGCTGGTGAGACCTAATTCCATGTGCCCATCGATAGCGAGATCCGGCTGTCTTCTATTCCCCGTATCCCGCAACATCGTCTCGCGAGACGATCCGGTCGATGTGCATTCGCACCACCAGTTCTCCCTCAACACCGTTGCGTCGGCCAAACTCCTCTGCGCGCTCCTCACCCATGTAGCGTCTTCCGATCTGGGTGGCGACGTCCACCACAACATCTAGATCATCGGAGATTGTCACGACGCCATCGACCATCACAAAGGCGTATGGGGGTTGCTCGAGGTCGACAACCAAAGAAGCGCGAGAATCGACTGCCAGGTTTCTCGCTTTCACGCTGGTATGCCATGTGTTGAAAACGATCTCGTCACCGTCAACGACGAACCAGATCGGAACAACATGGGGCCGCCCGTCAGGTCGAACTGTCGCCAGTTTCCCCGTTCGCGTCCCTTGCTGAAGAAAAACCAGGGCCTGGACACGATTCATTTCCTTCACAACCTCCATATTGACAGAGGCGAATTCGGTATCGCGTCAGGACGGCTCCGACGCGGATAGAAACTTCAAAGAAAACTCCTTGACCTTCGACTCAGGTTGAAGGTTTATCCTGGAGACATGCGTACCTACAAGATCTCCCAGGCCGCCGCCCAAACCGGTTTCTCCGAGAGCGCGCTCCGCTTCTATGAGCAAGAAGGAATAGTGGTTCCTCAGCGTCTTGACAGCGGCTACCGCGCTTACAACGACCAAGCCATCGAATCGCTTCGTTTCGTTTCCCGCGGGAAACAACTCGGACTCTCCTTAGAGGAGATCACCGAACTGCTGACACTGCTCGACGAGGAGCGCTGCGACCCGGTGCAAGCGCGAATGAGAGAAATGGTTGATAGTCGTATCCAGGCCTCACAGCACCAGATCGCCGGTCTGGTCGAATTCACAGCCCAACTTCAACAGGCGATGGCTCGACTTGGTGATCACACCCCGGCAGGCCCATGCGACGAAAACTGTGGCTGCACAGGCGCAACCGGAGCGGATGTTCCCGGCCGCGAAAAGATTCCCCTCTCCGCCACTCACAGCGAGATCGCATGCTCACTCGAGGCCGGCGCAGTGTCCGATCGCATCCAGAGCTGGCGAAGTGTCCTCCGTCCTGGCATCGAGCGCGAACAACTGCCTGATGGAATCCGGGTCCGATTCGAGCGTGACGTCGATGTGAGAGCCATTGCCGAGTTGGCTTCGGCCGAGCAAACCTGCTGCAACTTCTTTGACTTCAAGATCGGAATTGGCAGCGACTCCGTGACTCTCGACATCACCGGCCCGGAACCAGCCCAGGATTTGATCGCCTCCTTTGCAGGAAGTTCCTGACCGACTTGCCGCCGATCTCCTTAACCACTGAGTCAAACTGTTGACCACGCCCCGTAGGGAGATGACATCAACAAGTTATGGGCAAGGTTCATCGGCAATGGATGTGAGCATCAAGACACTCTCACGACGGAATCGGTCGGTGTGGAAAGAACTGTTTGCGAAGGGTGTGGCAACGTGAGTTTCTTGATCGCACCCAGTCTCCTGGCCTCACCAGAGTTGGTCCCGTCAAACGACCAAGAGGTGGAGCTTCCCAAGGTCGCTGGTCTGTAAACGACCACCCGACGAAGATGAGCCTCGTGAAGAGGCAGCTACCGCTCTGGTCGATCTTGGTCTTCTCAGGAGTTCTGAGCGCGTGTGCCGCCTCGACAACAGCCACGACGATCGCCACCACGCCGATGGCCTCGACCAGCACCCGTCCACCGCCGTCTGACACAACATCCACCAGCACCGCGGTCACCACCACCACCACCACGACGGAAGAGTTGCCACGCTGCCGACCCAGCCCATTCACCGAACGGTTCGCCGCTGAGCTGACGGCGGACTACCGCGGTATCACGATCACTGCTCATGTCCACGACCTCAGAAGCAACTGTGGATATTCGCTCAATGGAGACAACCGTCAGATCACGGCCTCGGTGTTCAAGGTGATGGTCATGGCGGGCACGTTGCTCGAGGCCCAAAACGAGGCACGCCCAATCACCGAAAGGGAGATGGGTCTCATGCTCCCAATGATCACCGAGTCGGCCAACGCCCCGGTCAGATCGCTGTGGAGGTCTTTTGGCGCTTCACCGTGGTTCCGGGAACAGGGAGACGCCTTCGGGCTCCGGGAAACACGGGTAACGGGTGACGATGGTTCCGCATGGGGCGGGACCAGAACTTCGGCGCTGGACCAAGTCAATCTTCTCCGCCAGGTGCTGGTCGGTGATTGGGGACCGTTAGAACCTGAGTACCGGGCAGTCGCCCTCGACCTCATGACCTCCGTCATCCCTGAGCAGGCCTGGGGTGTCACCGCAGGGGTGCCTGCCAACTGGATGGTGGCCCAGAAGAATGGTTTCGCTGGCCGCACCATCAACTCCGTCGGATGGGTAGACGAGCCTGGCCCAAGTAACGGATACGTGGTAGCGATCCTCACCCGCGGCTGGTCAAACCATGCAGCCGGCATCGCGGCCGTCGAGAGAATCAATGAAGTCATCGCAAAAACGATGACCAAGACGACAGGTTGACAAGACCCCTATTCAAACGTACGCTTGAAACGATCGTTTGAATAGGATAGGTTTGGTCAACACCCGAGAACAGATCGTGGATGCAGCGGAGGTCCTCTTCGCCGAGAACGGATACAACGGGACTTCCTTGCGTCAGATCACCGAACGCGCCGGAGCCAACATCGCCGCGGTCAACTATCACTTCGGCTCGAAGGAGAATCTGCTGATCGAGATCCTCGATCGAGTCGTTGTGCCAATCAACGCAAGACGACTCGTGCTCCTTGATGATCTCGAACACCAAGGCAAGCCAGACATACGTCAGGTCCTCGAAGCGTTCCTGCTGCCAGATTTGCGCACTCTGAAGGAGCTAAGACAGCGAAATCCGGCACTTCCGAGATTCGTCGCACGCATGTACTCCGAGAACACCGAGCTGATGAGACCCATCATGGGACAACAGTTCGAGACAATCGGTCGACGGTTCGGCTCGGCAATCGCAACCGCGCTGCCCCATCTCAGCGCAGAGGAGATCGGATGGCGATTGCAATGCATCGTCGGAATCGTCATCTACCTGTTCGCAAGCATCACCCTGCCGGGAGCATCGTCGATGGTTGGTGACAACACCGAAGCCGATCTTGAGAGACTTCTCGCCATCACGGTTCCGATGATGACTGCCCCTTCCCGGGAGGTGGCTACCCGCTGACACTTCAAAGAAAGGAGACCCTCCGTCGCACCATTGCACGGACGACGAAGGGTCTCACGCCAAGCGGCTATGCCGCTCAGAGCAAGGACATTGTGATGACATCGACAACTTCAAACAACATTGATATTGCAAGACCCGAATGGCTCACCGAGGAGGTGTGGCCGCACAAAATCCGGACGGCGCTGCTCGAGGACGCAATCCTCTCCTACACCGACGAGGGCTCTGGCCCTGCGCTGCTCCTGGTACACGACGGAATGTGGTCTTTCGTATGGGGTCAGCTGATCAGGGAGTTGGTGGTCGACTTTCGAGTGATCACCCTCGACTTCCCCGGCTCTGGCCTCTCGCCTGGGACCGACGCCGGTGCGAGCCTCGAGCATGACTCAGAGTTACTCACCCGTTTCGTCGACCATCTCGGCCTCGACTCGTTCACCCCTGTGGTCCACGACTTGGGAGGGTTGGTCGGTCTGGGAATGGCCATGCAAAGACCGGACGCCATCGACGGTCTCGTGTTGATCAACACCTTTGCCTGGCCGCCTGACAGCAAGGGTTTGCGAAGGATGATGGGAGTCATCTCGAGCAAGCCAATGACAGTGATCAACGGTGCCACTGGATTCATCCCCAAACTCAGTTCTGGGAGGTTTGGAATCGGCAGGAATCTTGACCGCTCCGCGCGACACGCATTCGTCACCCCGCTACGCCAAGCGAACTCGAGACGGAGGTTTCATGACCTGATGGGCTCAGCACTCACCGAGACCGAATTTCTCGAGACGATCAAGCTTGGCCTCGCAGAGTCGCTGGGGTCGAAGCCAGTTTTGACCGTCTATGGAGAACGCAACGATCCTTTTGGCTTTCAAGAGGAGTTTCGCAAGTACTTCTCCGCGCCAACAGAGATGGTGGTCGCCAAAGGCAACCATTTCCCAATGTGTGACGACCCGGTGGGTGTGGCCAAGGCGATCCAAAAGTGGCACCGCGGTCTTTCCTGATCCGATCCGATCCGTTCTGTGAAGAAAAACCCGCGCTATAGCCCTAAAAACCTTCACAGAACGGTCGGAATCGTTCTAGACACCGACAATTGGATAATTGTCTAGAACTCGGAATAGATCGCTGTCCAAGAGGTTTTCAATGCCCGTGCAGAACAAAGAAGAGCATAAGGAGAAGGCGATGTCGGATCACGCAAAGCAGACCGCGATGGTGACAGGAGCTAATTCAGGTTTGGGATTCGAAGCTTCGGCAAAGCTGGCCGAAGCTGGGTACGGACGA
>CAXMPK010000295.1:0-13312 GCA_964195405.1 uncultured Acidimicrobiia bacterium | reverse complement strand
TGGGTTGTCGACTCGACTACCGCAGACAGTGAGGATGCCGCCAAGATGACGATCGATCTGCAGAATCCGACGCTCTGGCGAGTCATCAATCCCAATGTCCTCGGGCCGCTAGGAAATCCCGTGAGCTATCAGCTCGAGGCCAGGTCCAACGCTATCTCGCTGCTGAGCCCGGACGACTTTCCCCAGCGTCGTGCCGGATTCACCGAACACCATCTCTGGGTCACCCCCTATGACCCAGGGGAGCGTTACTCGGCAGGGCTGTACCCCAACCAGAGTAAGGGGGGCGAAGGCCTTCCCTCCTGGACTGGCGCGGATCGCCCGATCGAGAATACCGATGTGGTGCTCTGGTACACCTTGGGCTTCCACCACGTGGCCCGGGCTGAGGACTGGCCGGTGACCCCCACGATCTGGAACGAGTTCGAGTTGAGACCGTTCGACTTCTTTGATCGGAATCCGGCACTCGACCTGCCGGTCTCCGAGGGCGGTTGAGGCTCCCGAGGGCCTCCCGCGAGGAAAATCCGAGGCTGAGGGTCAAAGATCAGTCGCCAACAGGACGTCTCCTGTCGGCTGTTCCGAGCCACCGGTCGGTTCCTCGGTGATACCGAGCACGAGGCCCGGGTGGACGCCTCCCTCGACCAAGGCGCTGACGCTGCCATCGGCTTCAGGTGTGAAGGTTCCTGAGGGGATCGGTCCGTCGGAACCGATCAGCCAGAACTGGTAGATGTGATCGCTTGCTGGCTGTGGCATGGACCATCCCACAAAGACGCCCTGCGCTTTGACAACCGAGTAGGTGAATCGCCCCGGTCCGATCTGACTCGAAACGATGGGAACGACATTGGCGTCTGATGCCGCATATACGTTGGCGATCTGCTCGGCCTCGGTGAGTTTGGCGGTGGTTGTGGCCAAGAAGGCACCAAACACCACCGCCAAGCCGAAAGCCGCCGCGGCGGCAACCCAGGCCCAGCGGGGACGTCGGCGTTGGGGCGAAGTCTGGGTGCTGGCTGGAAGACTCTGAACGATCTTGGATCGGAGGTCGCTTGGAGGCGTAACGGCCAGTGCGAGCGCCATTGAGCCTACGGCTTCTCGCATCTCGAGTACTTCGCGTTGGCAACTGGCGCAGCTGGCCAAGTGCTTCTTGTAGGCACTGAGTTCGTCACCTGCAATGGCATCGAGGACGTGTGCCGCTGCGAGATCGTGAGAATCAGTCACTGTCGGCCTCCAGTATCGACCGCAACCTCATCAATCCGTCGCGCATCCTGGTCTTTATCGTGCCCAGCGGCTTATCGAGATGTTCGGCAACCTCGCGGTATGTCAGTCCTTCCATATACGCGAGCTCAATCGCTTCCCGCTGAAGGTCACTCAGGGAGCGGAGGGCCGAATTGACCCGGCGACGCTGATCCAGAATCAACACCGGCTCAGAGGTCTCGTCCGAAGCCGGCGTCACGGGTTGGTTGCGCTCGCGTCTTCGTCGGGCTTCGGATCTCCGGACAGTGTCCACTGCACGCCGATGGGCAATGGTGGCCACCCAGGCCGTCACCGTCCCCTCAGAAGGGTCGAATCGCTGCGCCTGACCGAGGATCTGGAGGTAGGCCTCTTGGGTCACGTCCTCAGCCCAGGAACGTTCTCTGAGCACCTTCAGGGCGACACCGAAGACGATCGGTGCGGTGAGGTCATACAGCAGGGCAAACGCTTCAGCGTCGCCTGTGGAAACCCGCTCGATGAGGAACTGGAGTTGCTCGTCGCCCCCGCTTCGTCCCTCAGGGTTGTTCGCCATGCGATCCTTCAAATGATGTCGAGGGAGACTAGGCAGCGGCAGGACCATGGTGAGATTTGCACCCTGATCGCTCAACTGTCACCGGCGGCGCTCTGAGTCAGGGTCAGGCCTCCGGGTCGATGGAACGCCCTGGCGGGCGACCTTTCTACCATCCTGCCTGTCATTCGGTGGAGATCCATTGATCACATCCTTCACTTCCGACTCTCTGAGACATGGGTGGTTCGTAACGCCACCCGTTATCGGATTGGTTGGAGAAATCGTCCGGTACGCCAGAAACATCACGGACCGGCCTTTCAGGCCGGAAACGGCGGGGCCCCAAACCGCTCGGGACTGACACCGACAAGTCCCCTGGTCAATGGGGTTTCCTGACAAGGTGCGGCGGTGTCGTCCTTGGTTTGCCGCACCTGGGCCGCGCCAGCTCTCGGAGTTAGCTCTAAGAACTGACGGACGTTGGTTACATCTGGGTTCTCTGATCGGATAGGGAGAACCGTTGATCGAGAGAGGATAGGTGACTAGTCCATTGGTGTGACCTCTCAATGGCCATTCGGATTTTTTGGCTTTCCGCCGATACGGGGTCGTGAGTAGATCGACAGTGCTGGTCGAAGTAGCGCAAGGGAGCGCCCTGAGCCAAAGGCGGAGAACCTTGCCGATGATTGCGGTCAGCCTCGCACTAATACTCGCTCTCATCCCACTTCCCGGCCAGGCAGCCGACACCGACGCTCATACCGGGCTAGTGGAAGTGATCGTTCGCGAGGCAACACCCGCCACCTCGATTGCCGAGACACTGGTGACCGATCTGGGTGGCACGGTTCTTCGTCATCTCGAGATCGTCGGTGGCTTCTCCGCCTCAGTCCCGCTGTCTGCGCTCGAATCACTGGCAGACTCGGAGGCAATCGAAGCGGTCACTCCGGACGGCACCGTTCAATTACTGGCGAGAAAGTTTGGTGAGAACGACTCCGGCACGGAAAGCTCACTACGTCATCTTCTGGGGACGGTCGGCGCCGATGCGTTCTGGGCGTCCGGCTACGCCGGTCAAGGTGTTGACGTCGCCCTCATCGATTCCGGGGTTGTCCCCGTAAATGGGCTCTCGGGATCCGGAAAGTTGGTCTATGGGCCCGATCTCTCCTTCGAGTCCCAGTCCCCTCAGCTTCGGAACCTGGACACCTACGGTCACGGCACCCACATGGCCGGGATCATCGCCGGTCGCGGCCATGACGCTCCGGACTCGCTCACGGCCATTGATGACCGTTATTTCACTGGAGTCGCCCCCAAAGCCCGCATCGTCAGTGTCAAGGTTGGCGCCTACGACGGTGCCGTCGACGTGTCACAGGTCATTGCCGCCATCGACTGGGTGGTGCAGCACAAGAACGACAACGGACTCAATATCCGTGTCCTCAACCTTTCATTCGGGACCGACTCGTCACAGCCATACGTTCTCGACCCACTCTCTCATGCCGTCGAACAGGCCTGGCATAGCGGCATCATTGTGGTGGTTGCCGCGGGCAACGACGGAAACTTCGTCCCGCTGCGTGATCCCGCCTTGAACCCGTACGTCATCGCCGTCGGTGCTGCTGACACGAAGGAGACGCTGACTACCTCCGATGACGATGTCGCCACCTTCTCCAACTGTGTGAAAGGCGGCCGCACCGTCGACCTGGTCGCACCGGGCGTCTCAGTTGTGAGCCTGAGGGCACCGGGGTCTTACGCCGACGTCACCTACCCCGAGGCGCGTGTCGGCACCAACCTCTTCAAGGGGACCGGAACCAGCCAAGCGGCTGCGGTCGTTTCCGGAGCAGCGGCATTGATGTTCTCCAAATATCCAAAGGCCACTCCGGATCAGATCAAGGGACTCCTCATCTCCACTGCGACGAAGATCAGCAAGGGCAAGCTCAATAGTTGCGACGGTGGCGGAACCTTGAATCTCGCTGCCGCCGCGGAGGCTTACTTGTACGTGCCCAACACCTATCAGTCGATCCAGAACTGGACCGCCTCCACCGGCACCGGGCTTCTCGAAGGTTCCCGGGGCAGCAGTCATGTGGAGAACAATGGTGTGGTTCTCACCGGTGAGCAGGACATCTTTGGAATGCCCTTCGACACTTCGGTTTGGGGGCCAATGGCCGCTCGGGGCACCACCTGGTCGGGTGGCGACTGGAACGGCACTACTTGGTCGGGTACTACTTGGTCGGGCACTACTTGGTCGGGCACTACCTGGTCCGACGTCGACTGGGCGGATCAATCTTGGACGGGGACGACGTGGTCAGGCACCACCTGGTCCGGTACTACCTGGTCGGGCACTACTTGGTCGGGCACGACATGGAGCGGGGGGTCATGGGAATGAGACCTCGCCGGGGACAGACATGGGGATAACGGTGGATGCCGGCCAGACCTGGGGTTGAGTTCCAGACGTATTGGGCGGTTACCTGTCGAGTAAACGCCTAGCGACGAAAACCGTATGGGTCTACCGCACCTTGAGAAAGCCCAATTTCGTACCGAAAGAAGACCGTGGACTTCATGACCGCCGACTCCAGGAAGTCAACCTGGTTCGGGCTTAAAAGCATCCGCAAGTTCTTCCGCGGTGTAACACCGCCCATCGCATGGCGAATTTGGGCACTAAGCGCCGGACTGTGGTTTTTGGCGATAATCGGCATCCAATGGCTTGCCGGCTTGCCAGTGGGCGACACATTCGACATTACTCTGACCTGGTGGCAACTGGCGGTCGGGTTCTACCTGGCCGAAGTTCTCGTGGTCCACCTTCAGTTCCGCAAGGATGCCCATACGCTGTCAATGAGCGAATTGCCAATGGTTCTTGGGCTGTTATTCGCCAGCCCATTGGCTCTATTGGTCGGCCAGCTGGTGGGAAGTGCAGCGGCGTTAGTCATTCATAGGCGCCAGAGCCCGGTGAAGCTCGCGGTCAACCTGGGACATCTCGCACTTCAAACCGTGGTGGCAGTGGCAGTATTCACGGCCATCGCCCCAAGCGACGGACTGGGCTTCATGACGGTGGTAGGGGCCGTGGCGGCGATGATGGGGGCGTTGATGGTGGGCCATGCAGCAGTGCTCGCAGCCATCCGAGCATCTGGGGGTCATGAGTCGGCTCGTGAGACTGGTCGAGTATTCGCTGTCTCTTCGCTGGGAACGCTCGGAGCCGCCACCCTGGCGATTGTTGCGGCCGTGGTGGCGACATCGACCCCAGACGTATGGTGGCTTGGGTTTGCACCTGTTGTATTCGTATATATCGCCTATCGAGGCTACGTGTCCCAGTCCAGGGACAAGGAGAGGATCGAGGCTCTGTTCGAAGCCGCTACTGAGTTACATCGAACGCCCCATATCGATCGCGCCGTGGTTGTCGTTGCTGAACGACTGCACGATCTTGTCAGGTCGGAAGTCGCGGCTGTAATGGTCTATTCATCGTCTGACGACCTCGTGCCTTACCTGACTGTGGTTGATGCCGAAGGTGCTCAGCATGTCATGTCACCCAGCCCGGACATTGCTTTGGCTCTCAGATCGTTCATTCAGCATTCACGGGCCAACGTCTTGGGACCAGCCGAGTTGTCTCTCCTGGCAGGAGTTCTCGGTCCCGACATCGAGGTGAGAAACGCCGTTACTGGGAAGCTAAGTGTTGCTGGTGAGACCGTCGGAGTGTTGGCCGGAGTCAACCGAATCGGGGACTTGTCGGCATTCGACGATACCGATGCTCGAGTTCTCGCAACCCTGGGCTCGCAGCTGTCAACCACCCTCGAGAACGGCCGCCTATCTGAGAGCCTCTTGGAAATCCGCACCCTCAAGGACCAGCTCGAGGGATTGGTGGCATCAAAGGATAAGCTGATCGCATCGGTCTCTCACGAGCTGCGCACCCCGCTAACGGGGGTCATCGGGCTCACCTCTGTTGTCCGTGAGACGTCGGCAGAGCTGCTTGATCCTGAATCGATGTCTCTGCTCGACCTGGTAGTCGAACAGGGAACCGAGTTGTCGAACATCATCGAAGACCTTCTGACTCACGCCCGGGCCGAAGCAGGAACGCTTCACATTGATCCGGTCGACTTCGACATGACACGTGAGGTCATGACCGTCGCCGCCAGTCACAATATTCCTCCACCGGATCCGAGCGTCGACGTCATGGCGGTAGGCGACCCGCTTAGAGCTCGCCAGATACTTCGAAATCTGATTACAAATGCTGCCCGCTACGGGGGTTCGAATATCACTCTCCATGTCGAGGCCACCCCCGAGACCGTGTATGTGTCCGTGATGGACGATGGTTCAGGAATCCCGTCCGATCAGGTTGAGGGAATCTTCGAGCCCTATCAGTCAGCTGAAGCCAAAGCGGCGCCGGGTTCTGTTGGCCTGGGGCTGGCTGTTTCGCGCTCCATGGCCAGAATGATGAATGGCGACGTCACCTACGACCGACATGATGGGAGGACGAGATTTACCCTTAGCCTCCCCGCTGTAGCCCAAGGTGCCCTGACTCCGACACCTCTCGACACACGCTGACACCGACAAAACGGCATATCGCCGGGTTGGTCATGGGCCGCGTCGGATTCCCTGACCACAGGTGCTAGATCCAGTCGTGGTGGAAGAACTCTCCGCGGTCCCTGTCGGTCCTCTCAAAGGTATGAGCACCGAAATAGTCACGTTGTGCCTGGATCAGATCGGCAGGCAGACGTCGCGAGCGGTTGCCGTCGAAGTAGGAGAGGGCGCTCGCATATGCCGGTGCAGGGATTCCGGAGTTCACGGCTCCAGAGACGACCCGGCGCCACGAAGACTCTGCCGATTTCAGGGCATCGGCAAAGAAGGGTGCCTGGGCAAGATCCTCGAGGTCTGGTTCACTCCGATAGGCCTTGGTGATGTCCTCGAGGAATTCGGCGCGAATGATGCAGCCGGCCCGCCACAACGAGGCCACCAAACCGAGATCCAAGGTCCACTCGTGCTCGTTCGATGCGGCACTCAGCAATCTGAAACCCTGGGCATATGAGATGATCTTCGAGGCGTAAAGAGACGCCTCTATGTCGTCGATCGAGACTCCGCTGAGTGCGCCAACCGCCGTATCGAACACTTCAGAGGCTCGAGCTCGCCGCTCCGGGTTGGAACTCACGATTCTGGCGTAGACCGCCTCGGCGACAAGAGCGGTCGGTTCTGCCATCTCCATTGAGGCAATCACAGTCCACTTGCCGGTGCCCTTCTGTCCGGCAGCGTCGAGGATCTTGTCGATTAGAGGTTGACCATTCTCTGTTGTGCGAAGGATGTCGGCAGTGATCTCAACCAGGTACGACTTGAGACGACCATGATTCCAGTCGTCGAAGACATCGCCAATCTCGCGTGGCTCCATGCCTATCCCCCGTCGCATCAGGTCGTAGGCCTCGGCGATGACCTGCATGTCGCCGTATTCGATGCCGTTGTGGACCATCTTCACGAAGTGACCCGCCCCGCCCTCTCCTAGCCATTCGCAGCACGGATCGCCGTCCGGTGCCACCGCTGCGATGCCTTTGAGCATCTGCTCGACGGTCGGCCATGCCATTGGGTCTCCGCCTGGCATGAGTGATGGCCCATAACGGGCCCCTTCTTCACCACCGGAGATCCCTATACCGAGAAATCGGATGCCACGTTGCGACAGATCGCGGTAACGGCGCTCGGTATCGGTGTAGAGGGAGTTGCCGCCATCGATGATGATGTCTCCAGCCTCGAGCAGCGGAATCAGGTCAGCGATCACGGCGTCAACCGGACCACCGGCTTTGACCATGAGTAGGAGAACCCGGGGCGAGCCGAGTTGGCCCACCAAATCTTGCAGGGCGACGGCCGAGACCATGTTCTTGTCCGCTGCCTCGCCTGCCATGAACGCGTCGGTTATAGATGTGGTTCTGTTGTAGACAGCTACCCGGTTTCCCGAGTCGGCCAAGTTCAACGCCAGGTTGGCCCCCATGACGGCAAGGCCGACCACTCCTATGTCCGCGGGTTCAGTCACAAGGGTGAGGGTATAGCCAGCCGTTACTCTTGCTCCGCTTTGGCTGTGATACTTCTTGGAATCGATATCGGTGGGACCGGGATAAAGGCCGGGCTAGTCGACGTGTCCACCGGATTGTTAACGAGCGAACGTGTTCGAGTCGATACACCCCAACCGGCGGTGTCGGCCACGATGGCTCTTGCTGTTGCGGGTCTCGCCGAGAGCTTCGGATACTCCGGTCCGATAGGGATCGGTTTCCCGGCCGTGGTGCGAGACGGGCGCGTGTTCACGGCAAACAACATTGACGAGACATGGATTGGCCAAAGCGCACGTGACATTTTCAGTGATGCAACCTCGCGGGAGGTGACGATTCTCAACGATGCCGATGCCGCTGCGGTGGCCGAGGCCCGGTTCGGTGTCGCAAAAGGTGTTCCCGGCTTAGTCCTCATGTTGACTTTCGGCACCGGCATCGGTTCTGGGATGCTGGTCGATGGCCAGCTGATCCCAAATGTCGAGTTGGGAGTGATTGAGTTAGAGGGTCACCGACCAGCAGAGGTGTTCTTCTCGGCCAAAGCTCGAGAAACCGAAAATCTCAGTTGGGAAGAATGGGGACACCGGGCGAGCCGGTTTCTCCTTCATGTGAATCGGCTATTTGACCCTAACTTGATCGTCGTCGGCGGCGGTGCAGCCAGGAGGTGGGAGCAGTTCGCTGATTCTCTTGATCCTTCGCTGCCTGTCGAGCTGGCCAGGATCGGGAACAACTCCGGCATAGTCGGTGCCGCCGTTTCAGCTAGTGGTGTGTCGCACAATTGATGTCGCGTAGCTATTTGGGTGACAGACCACGAGTGGTCGTTAGGCGCTGACGAATTCTTTGAATAGGTCCACGCTCTTGGTGGGCACCCTGACGTCGAGGATGGTTCCCAGATCATCATGTTTCTCCTCGATGACCTCACCGACGCGGTGGGCCGCGGCGACGACGTCCCCCCGTTCGTAAGGAACGGTCAGAGACAAGGTGATGGAGTTAGTGGTGAGGGCCTCACCGATTGCTCCGATGAGGACATCGAAGCTCGAGTCCTCAAGCGCCGAAATCTCAACGGCATCGGGGTATAGATTGGAGATACGGGTGCGGTGGGGTTGGGTCAAAGCGTCAACCTTGTTGATCACAAGAAGCTCGGGAATCTCTTCGGCCCCTATCTCCTCGAGCACCTCACGAACAGCTGCGATCTGGCCGGCAACATCTGCGGCGGTGCCGTCAACAAGATGAAGAAGCAGATCGGCCCCCGTGGCCTCGGCCAACGTGGATTTGAAAGACTCGACAAGACCGTGGGGAAGCCTGCGCACGAATCCCACCGTGTCAGAAAGTAGGACATCTCGATTGTCGGCCAGGTTCAAGCGGCGGACCGTCGGATCGAGAGTGGCAAAGAGGCGGTCCTCGACGAGAGTGTCGGCACCGGTCAGAACGTTTAGCAGGGTTGACTTTCCGGCGTTTGTATAGCCGACGATGGCGATCTGAGGTATCTCAGTGCGCTTCCGTTGTTTGCGTTGGGTATCGCGGTGCCGCGCCGTTTCTTTTAGCTCTCGCTCCAGCTTGGAGATCCGTTGCAGGATTCGGCGCCGATCAGTCTCCAATTTGGTCTCGCCAGGTCCTCTGGTCCCGATGCCGGCACCTTGCTGCGACAGACTCGTTCCCTGGCCCCGCAGCCTGGGAAGATTGTAGCGAAGAAGGGCCAGTTCGACCTGTAGGGAACCGACCTTGGTGGAGGCGCGCTGGGCGAAGATGTCGAGGATCAGCGCCTCCCTGTCGACGACGTCACAGTGAAAGACTGCCTGAAGGTTGCGCTGCTGAGCGGGCGAAAGGGGGTGGTCGAAGACCACCACATCGATGTCGAGAGCAGTCGTCAGGCTGGCCAATTCCTCGGCTTTGCCCGAGCCGATGTAGGTGGCGGGGTCGATGCGTTCCCGTTTCACCAGCTCCTGGTCGACAGGCTTCGATCCAGCCGTGTCAGTCAGCAGGGAGAGCTCGTCGAGTGATCTTTCCTCATCGAGTTTGGTCATTCCTGGAAGGGTCACACCAACAAGAAATGCTCGCTGTATTGCAACGTCGAGGTCGGTGACCGTTGCGCTGAGTCGGCGCTGGCGACGGGACTGGTGTTCTTGAGTCACGAGAACGACCGATCATGGCTGGCCGTGGCTGAGAGTGCGGGGTGATTATCCCTGCTCAGAGGTATTGGCCTTCGTCGCCGACATGTTCGATCTCTTCCTCGGCAATGATCTGAGATTCTCGGACAGCCACTACAGGTTTACCGGTGGATGGCCAGATGAATCGCCAAGCTCCGGTCGGCACCGCCCAGAATCGTTGCCCTGTCTGCACATCGACGAGAGCGAGGGCATCATTCCCATCTTTGGTGCCCATCGGCACCAACAACCCCGATCGGGTTGTGGCCTCTTCGGGTGGCTGGCCAACCCGCCATCCGCCCATGACCTTGTAGCCGTTGTCGCGAAAAATCGGCAGGTCTGTTTCAAGCATCCCCCCAATTCTCGCAGGTCGGGGCAGGAACGCCACTCCGCCCTTTGCAAACCTCAGCTACTACGCCCCGTATCCGGTCTCAATTGGCTCATGTTTGGCCAGCCGAACAGAAGGGAGTTCCTTCAAGGAACTCCCGACGCCCCGTTGCGGGGCGCAACTCGCTCACGTTTGGCGGGTGGGTTCTTCGTTTGGTGTCATCACCTGCCCAACCGATATGGTTCGGCGATGGCCAAGAAACGGAACTTCTCCGAAGCCCTCGAGTATCACGAGAAGCCCCGGCCGGGGAAAGTGGAGATTCGCCCCACCAAGCCGACCGCCACGCAGTCTGATCTGAGTCTTGCCTACACGCCTGGTGTCGCCGAGCCCTGCCTTGTCATAGCCGAAGATCCCGATGCAGCATTCCGTTACACCAATCGAGGAAACCTCGTAGCGGTAGTTTCCAACGGCACTGCCGTCCTTGGCTTGGGGAACATCGGCGCCCTCGCCGGCAAACCCGTGATGGAAGGCAAGGCCGTTCTCTTCAAGCGTTTTGCTGATATTGATGTCTTTGATCTAGAGATCGATGCACCCGACCCGGACGATGTGATCAGGTTCTGCGAGCTGTTGGCGCCGACCGTTGGCGGGATCAATCTCGAGGACATCAAGGCGCCCGAGTGTTTCTACATCGAGGAGACACTTCGTTCCCGGCTCGACATCCCAGTGTTTCATGACGACCAACACGGGACGGCGATTATTGGTGGCGCCGCATTCTTGAACGCTCTCGAATTGACCGATCGCGACATCTCCAAAACCAGAGTCGTCTTTTCCGGGGCCGGCGCCGCCGGTGTGGCCTCAGCTCGATTCTTCATCACTCTCGGGGTCGACCCAGCGAACATTCTGATGACGGATTCTCGAGGGGTGATTCACACTGAAAGGGACGACCTGAACGAGATCAAAAGACAGTTTGCAGTGGATACCGACGCGCGAACTCTCGGGGACGCAATGGTCGATGCCGATGCTTTTGTAGGGGTGTCGGTCGCGGGAACGGTGAGTAAGGAAATGGTCCAGTCGATGGCCTCCAAACCGATCGTCTTTGCCCTCGCCAACCCGGACCCGGAGATCTCGTACCCGGATGCAACTGCTGCTCGTAGCGACGTGTTGATGGCCACCGGCCGTAGCGACTACCCAAATCAGGTCAACAATGTGCTTGGGTTCCCATTCATTTTCCGTGGTGCTCTCGATGTGAGAGCGCGGGGCGTTTCCGAGAAGATGAAGGTCGCCGCCGCCAAGGCTTTGGCAGACTTGGCCCGCGAGCCAGTTCCAGACGCCGTGCTCAGGGCCTATGACCTCGACCAGCTCTCATTCGGCCCCGAGTATTTGATCCCAAAACCGTTCGATTCACGCGTGCTTTGGACGGTGGCTCCGGCGGTGGCAGGGGCCGCCGTCGAGGAGGGCCTGGCAGGCGCGCCGATAGAGAACTTCGACGAGTACCGAACCGAGCTCCAGACGCGATTCAGCGCATCCCATGCGCTGATCAATGCCATCACCACCCGGGCGATTGAGCACCCGAAGCGTGTCGCCTACCCCCATGCCGACGACATTCGCATCATTCGGGCGGCTCGCAGAGTCGCTGACGATGGCATCGCCAGGCCCATCCTGTTGGGCGATACGGCAAAGATCGAGGACCTGGCTGAGGCGTCGCAGATATCACTTGATGGCATGGAGGTGGTGGACTCCCGATCTTCCAATTCCGAACACCGGAGATATGCAGGCGTCCTCGAAGAGTTGCGGCGAGACCGTGGCATGTCGCTCCACGATGCCGAGTTGGCCGTCGCCGACCCCAACATGTACGCATGTCTGATGGTGGGTCTGGGTGACGCAGATGCCGTGCTTGGCGGGCTCACCACCTATTACCCCGAAACGATCCGCCCGGCGTTGCAGGTGCTGAAGGTTCAAGAGGGGCGTTCGATTGTTTCTTCTGTTTATCTCGTTGTGGTCAGGGGCCAGCCCTACTTCTTCACTGACTGCGCGGTGAACATCGAGCCAACGTCTGAACAGCTAGCTGAGATTGCCCTTGCAGCTACCGCCACTGCTGAAGACGACTTTGCCCGAGATCCTCGGGTGGCGTTCATCAGCTACTCGGACTTCGGCTCGGCTGGAGGAGATGAGCCGGCACGTGTTCGCAAGGCGGTGGAATTGTTCCGTAAGGCTCGTCCAGACATTCCGGTTGACGGGGAGATGCAGGCCGATACCGCGGTTGTCCCCGAGCTCATAGCGAGACGTCGGCCCGACGGTCCTCTCGGCAGGACCGCCAACGTCCTTGTTTTCCCAAATCTCACAGCGGCCAATGCCTCTTACAAACTGTTGAATCGGCTTACTGATGCCGAAGTGATCGGGCCGATCTTGAGTGGTTTGTCGAAGACCGTCCATGTCCTGCAACGAGATGCCTCGGTGAACGATGTGGTCAACATGACCGCTATCGCTGTCGCCGAAGCCCAGCGGCGGGAGAAGGCGAACCGCTAGCGACAGACCGCTAGCGATCCTTCCAGTATTCCTCGTAGTGGACGCTGCCCCGTTCCTTGCGGTGATCGATCGTGAACCCACGCTCATGGAGAAGCTCGCACACTCCGACCACTTCGGGGAACTCCATGGTCTCTGCGTTGTCGTCCCAGCGGGGTAGACCGATCATCGAGGGGTTGCCGCACAAAAACACGTGAGTGTTGGCCGGGTCGAGAGGTGCACCAAGCTCCTCTTCGACACGCCCGGCTGTAACTAGATCCTGGATGTAGACCTTGTCGCCTTCGTTCTCAGGCTCACGTGTGGTGATCGCCAGGTACTTGTAGGTCGGGAACCGCGACTGAACACTTTCCTGCTCCGACATGTAGGCGAGGTCACTTCGATACCTCACACAGACGATATTCAGGATCGCACCTTTGTGGCCATTGCGCAGGAGTTCGGCTGTCATGTTGTTCTGAGGCGCCTCGCCGGTGCCGGTGCTCAGAAAGACGATGTTGTCGGTCGGATTGACACCATCGAGCGTGTAGCGCCCGGTGAATTTGTGACTCATGAAGACTCTGTCTCCAGCTGTTTTCGTGAA
>CAXMPK010000294.1:0-2383 GCA_964195405.1 uncultured Acidimicrobiia bacterium | reverse complement strand
GGCGGTCAGATCTTCGACACCGCCTTGGTCGCCGTAGAAGAGTCGAAGAACGCCTTCGATCTCGAAGTGTGGCTCTCCCGGTTCAGTGGCCAGCCAAGCCGAGAGCGCTTCACGGCCTTCGGGGGTGATGGTGTAACGCTTCCTGGTCCGTTCTCCTGCTGGCTCGTCCTCGACTATCGCCCAACCTAAATCCACTAGATGACCCTGCTCCCGATAGAGATGGCCCTCTGATGCTGACCAGACGTAGCGGAGACTTCGCTGCAACTGTTGGGTTAGCTCGTAGCCAGTCCACGACCTAACCGCCAACAATCCCAACAGTCCGTAGGTGGTGGGTGATGTCTTCTTCGTCATACCAACATCCTACTCGCATTGGGAGTAGTGGTGTTGTATGTTGGCAATGGATAGGGAAAGGAACCGGGTCCGGGAACGAAGGAAAAGGGAAAACCATGGGTGTTGGAACATTGCGGTGTGTTGTGATCAACGTCACCGACTTAGAACTCGCTTACAAGTTCTGGGGGACCGTCACCGGTCTAGAAGTGATCGGCTCGGAATCCGGGTGGCATGACTGGCTCGGCTACCTGGGGACTACGGACCCGTGGAAACACGAGATCATCCTTCAACGCATTGACAATTCCCCATTGGATATTCAGGCGCCCAACCCGGACCGGCCGAATCAGATGCATATCGACATCACCCCCAACAATGGCATCGACCAAGCCATCGAGGAGATCATCGAGTTGGGCGGTACTCTCAAAAAGGCGCCCTCGCTCTACCCCAGACCTGGCTCACGAGGCGATCACAGTCCCCTCATCGACTGGGCCGTGATGCAGGACCCCTTCGGCAACGAATTCTGTTTGGTCGAAGAACTCGCCACAGATCAAGCACACGCCGCCATGGCAGCCACAGAAGCCACTACCGACCAAGAATGGCGAACCGCAGCCGGAGTTACCCACTAACCACTCGCACGGAATGGACATCTGGGCGACCTACGGAGAGTCGACCATCAGCCCGACCTCACTCCGGCCCACCACTGGTATCAACATCTTCACCAGCTCTGTGGCCCCTTCACGGTCCAACACCAACTCCATCCCACGGGTCCGGCTGTAGTAGTCACGGACTGACAACCGGTGCTTGAAGTCGGCCAGCTGTTCACCGGGCCGAGACGTTTCGAAGGCGACGGCGACACATGGTTCGGAGTAGTTGCCGGTGGGGATGATTGACTGTGGGTGGGCAAGTGGCACGTGGACAGTTGTAGGCGGAGGCTGGGACAGGAACCGTGGCAGCGGCGAGCGACCACATCACCCCAATGGTCAGACCGACTGGAAATGCATAACTCTCTTGACGACAGGTATGCACTCGGGTACGCTGGAATGCATACCTGCATCAACTCATGATGCATATCAGCGAAAGGAGGGACTTCATGTCCCGCACAACAGTGGTCATCGACGATGACCTACAGGAAAAGGCCAAGGACCTCGGGATCAACATCTCCGAGGTCTGCCGTGAGGGCCTGAGGACCGCAGTAGTGGCCAAGAAGGAAGCCGCCCGGCACGGCGACGAATATGAGACCATCACCGCCGACATTTGGCACGACCGTCATGGTGACGAGATGGAAGCGGTGCAGTTCGTTGGTCGGTTGGTTCATTACGAAGAGAAGTCCGACACGAATTACTACCTGACGGCAGGCGGGGTCCCTTCTGTCGTCACCGAGGAAGGCCAGCTCATGTACGGCGAGGAGCTGTGGGGCGAGGTCCCCGGCCACATCCGGCAGCTCCTCGAAGAGGCCATCGGGGAGGCCCCTACGCCGACCGTCCTCGACATCTAAAGGCGTACGCAGGGGTGAACGAGTTTCGGTAGCTCTTGTGCCGCTCACCCCGGCTCGCCTGTCACTCCTCTTCTCTCAACCTATCGAGTCACTCGTCCACCGACAGAACGCATCGCTTCACGGATCGCCCTGTCTCTCCGACATGGTCGAAACCGAGGAGCATGCGACGTGGTCCAAACCAATCGGTATCACCTACGACGCGGACACCAGGGAAGTCTGGGTATCCAGCTACTCAGGAGCCATCCAAGTATTCGCAGACCTAGCGCCATGAACGCGCGGCGCACATGGATATCGGAGGTCACCCTTCTTCCTCGTTCTGAATAATGGGTGGGAAACCTCGTTGAACCAAGCAGTCGGCGGTTCGGCCTAGCGACTCAGTATGCGTACCGTTTCATTTTCGTTCTTGGAGTGGAGGGGCAACGTGCGTCGACAACTATTCACGGTCACGGCAGTTGTCGCTGCGCTCGTACTCGCCGCATGCGGAAACGGGGCTTCGGATTCATCACCAACGGATTCCAGTTCCGTGTCGACCGTTGTCACGACTGTCCCGGAGTTCGA
>CAXMPK010000293.1:0-2426 GCA_964195405.1 uncultured Acidimicrobiia bacterium | reverse complement strand
CTACTACAGGGATCCCATGAGCGAACGTCCGTCTTCCTCCGATCGCTTGCGGCAGATGGCTTCCGACTATGAGAAAGCCGTCTCCGAAGCACGATCCGAGCAGCTTGCTGCCCGGGCGGTGGCTCGCGCCATCGCGGCCCGGCCCATTGGCCGACCGTTCGGCGCAGTTGTGATCGGGTTCTCATTTTTCCTGCTGATGGTGGTGGCGTTGGGGGTCACTTCGGCAAGCGCACTTCCCGGCGACTCCATGTACGGAGTGAGTCGAGCCTACGAAGAGGTAGGCGGGTGGGTTGGTGTTGGTGATCCCGTCGAACAACGTCTCAATGAGGTGATAGCCCTCGCAGAACGGGGCGACGGTGCTCTGGCAGCTGTGGCCGCCACCGAAGCGTTGGAGGAACTGGAGCTGACCATCGGCTTCGCGTCTGCCCTCACGCCAACTACGACGCTGCCCGACCCGGATGGTTCTGGTAGCGGAGCATCCACTCAGGAAACCACCCCGACCACCGAAGGGTCTTCTGCGTCTGTGGAGGCGTCCCCTGAGGATGTTGATGAAGAGTCGGTCCAAACGTTGAAGCTGGCAGCCGAGCTGCTGCTCAGCAAAGTGAAGAACAATGGTGACTCGCTGGACGATGCGGCGGCCGGGCTGGCCAAAGCTCTCGATGACCTGGTGGACGACGATGATCCTGTGATCACAGAAACCACCTCGACGACCAGCACGACTACTACCGTCCCAGAGTCGACGACCACGACGGAGCCCGAGGACACCTCCACAACGACGACCGTCCCAGAGTCGACGACTACGACGGAGTCCGAGGAGGGCGACGGTGAAGCCGGCAATGGCAAAGGGCCAATTTTCCTTCCCCCGCTACCCTGACCGCACCTAATGGTCGAACACGGATCGGGCTACCGTCTCGGCGTCATGGCTCCCCGCATCCCCGATCACCCGATTGGCTGGCCGCCGTCCTCCCAGGATGTGGTGGCCGCCCAGAATGGTGACCACGGCCATCTCAGCGTCATCATGGCATCGGGGATACCGAAGCTGGTCGCCTTCTACCGAGGTCTGGGATTGCAGCCACATGATGCCGAGGATCTGGCGGCGGACACCTGCGAGGCGTTAGTCAAGTCCCTTCCCAAGTTGCGTGAGCCGGCGAGATTTGAGCCTTGGTTCTGGAAGGTGGCTCGCTCGAAATTCTATGACCACCTCCGGAGGAAGCAGCGCTCCGGGCCCCCGACAGAGCGGGAGGAGATGTTCGACGACCCCTCCGACTTCCTGGTGAGGTCCGACGAGCACGATTCGATCCGTGAGGCCTTCCTGAGTCTCAAGACGAGAGATCGGGAGCTCCTGTGGATGAGGGACGTCGTCGGTCTCGCCTATGAAGACATCTCAGGGAGGCTATTCATGCGGGAAGGGGCAATCCGGATCGCGGTGATGCGGGCCCGTCAGCGTCTGGAGCAGGCGCTTGGAGAGGTCGAGGAGGGGACCCAGAGCTGAAGCTCTGGGCTGGCCGGCTCAGCTACCGATGTTGAGGGTTCGTGCCAGGAAGGACGCCATTTCGTCACGCTGCACCGCGTCGAGGGGGCAGTAGCTCAGAGGGTCGGTCTCGCAGCCCAGAGTGATGCCATCGGCGTAGATTTTTTCGGCTTCATCGGCGTACCAGGCGTTTTGGGCGACGTCTGAAAAGATCCCGGTTGCCGAAGGTATGGCGCCTGACACGAAGGCTCGAATCAGGAACACGGCCATCTCCGCCCGGCTCACGGTGGTGTCCGGCCGGTATGTGCCGTCTAGGTACCCGATGGTGACTCCTTGCGCGGCCAAGGTCTCCACATAGGGGGTGTACCAAAGCCCTGCGGGGACATCGGCGAAGGTACCCTGATAGGGGACGAGGGAGTCCTCGAGTCCCATAGCACGAATCAGGAACGCTGCCATCTCTGCTCTGCTGACATCCCGGTCGGGGCAGAAGCGGTCGTTGTCGGGAGGGTTGCATCCGTTGGTGATGCCGGCGGCGGCGATGGCCTCGATATTGGGCTCATGAATGTTTCCGTCGTCGTCGACGAAGGTTCCTGAGTCACGTTCCGCCAGTCGGACCGAGAAACCCGAGGTGCCGGCCGAGAGGACTCGAAGGGTGAAGCCTCCGACGGTCATCTCTTCGTCGATCCCGAGCACGTGTGCGGTGCCGCTCTTTCCCTCGACTGGCGGTACCTGCCTTATCCGAACCTGTGTTGCCAGACATGGCCAGGTCTCCGGCCATGTGGCGGGCACAGCGCATGCAATCTCGCGACGCTGATCGACCTCGTAGACCTCGACACCCGCTGCGGGAAGTCTGGCGTCGAAATCGGTCTTGCGACGGGCCCCGACCGCATAGAAGTGCCCCTCGTCGTCGCCGGGGACGATGAGCAAGCCCAGCCCACTGACACCGATGGGCGCC
>CAXMPK010000292.1:0-8921 GCA_964195405.1 uncultured Acidimicrobiia bacterium | reverse complement strand
CTTCGTTGGGGCAGCTGAAGACACCCTGGTCTACACCATGTAGACAAGCGACGCACGGGGGTCAATACGCTCCTCGCCGCCTGACATTTCACTAATGTCCTGCGAGCTTTGGGATGTCTATTCATAATCGTGTTGTTCTTCAGCACAAGGGCGGCGATCGTCCTGTGGTGGCTCCTTGACACAGCCCGGTGGCAGTCGGCCTTTGAAATGGCCTGGGTGCCGGTGCTCGGCTTCGTATTCCTCCCTGCCACCACTCTTGTTTGGGTGGCGGTTGCGCCTACTGGGAAGGTGTTGGGGTTTGGCTGGGTTTGGCTGGGTTTGGCCTTTCTCGGGGACGTAAGCAGCCTGCTACGAGGCGGGTGGCACTTCCAAAATCGAGCCCCCAAAACTGCCTAGTCGGGGAAAGTGTCGGCGGCTCTCTCCTTGCCGTATCCGGCTACCAACGCGTATCTAAGACGGGGCTGAGCAGACTCCGCCCAGACCAAGAACGACACAAACAACGCCACAACTTCTTTACGTAAAGATCCTTTTCGCTGGATGAACAACGACTGATATGTGGTTTCGTGGGACACCCACATCTCCTCATCGAGAAACCACAACTCTCACCGAAGAGTGATGCAACGACCCCCTGAAATCACAGCCGTTATGTGCGGTATGAACGGGAACTATGGTCGTGCGAAATCTTTTAAGGAGCGGTGTCCATGAGCAAACCTGCGAACGAGCTTGTCGAGTACCCGCCAGGTACTGAATTTCCTGGTGTGATTGGGAAGACCATCGAGGATTCAACGGAAGCCTGGCCCACTCCGGCGCGGCCCTCTACAGACGCTCCGAACGTGTTGTTCTACGTCCTCGACGACACAGGCTTTGGGCAATTGTCCCCTTGGGGCGGTCTGATAGAGACACCCAATCT
This sequence comes from uncultured Acidimicrobiia bacterium, assembly GCA_964195405.1. Classification (GTDB taxonomy): domain Bacteria; phylum Actinomycetota; class Acidimicrobiia; order Spongiisociales; family ZC4RG35; genus CAXMPK01. The sequence goes on along the minus strand of CAXMPK010000292.1, from coordinate 8,011 downwards.
CCAGCGGATAATTGACAATGGCGTCCTCTACACAAACTTCCACACAACTGGTCTCTGTTCTCCGACCCGTGCGTGCATTCTCACTGGACGCAATCACCATTCGAGCGGTCTGGGTTCGATCAGTGAGTGGTCAACGGGCTACCCGGGCTACAACGGTCGCGTGCCCTCTGAGCATGGCTTTCTGGCCGAGATCTTGAAGGATCAGGGCTACAACACCTACGCCGTCGGCAAATGGCATTTGAGTGTCGCTACCGAGGCAACTCCAGCGGGGCCATACGACACTTGGCCGAGTGGGCGAGGATTTGAACGTTTCTATGGATTCCTGCCTGGTGAGACTGACCAGTGGTATCCCGACCTGACTTATGACAACCATTCTGTCGATCCACCAGCAACCCCCGAGGACGGTTACCACTTGTCGGCCGATTTGGCGGACAAAGCCATCCACTTCATAAGCGACGCCCATGTGAACGCACCGGACAAGCCGTTCTTCCTGTACTACGCCACCGGGTGTGGACATGCTCCACATCACATCTTCAAAGAGTGGGCGGACAAGTATGACGGGAAGTTCGACATGGGTTGGGATGACTATCGCGAGGTCGTATTCGCCAACCAGAAGAAGCTCGGAATCTTCAGGGACGATGTGGCTATCTCTCCTCGAGATCCCGACGTGCCGGAATGGGATGGCTTATCAGATGAAGAGAAAGGGCTCTACACCCGGATGATGGAGGTGTATGCAGGATTCCAGTCTTTCACCGACCACCACTTTGGGAGGGTCCTCGATTTCCTCGAGAAGATTGGGGAGCTCGACAACACGTTGATCATGTTCATCTCGGACAATGGTGCTAGCCCAGAGGGTGGAGACGTTGGCAGCCTGAACGAATACAACTTCTTCAACTTCAAACCGGAGAGCCTCGAAATCAACCTGTCAATGCTCGACAAGCTGGGTAGTTCCGAGACGTACAACCACTACGCATGGGGTTGGGCCCATGCCGGAAACACGCCGTTCCGCAGGTGGAAAAAGGAAACGTTCCGAGGTGGAACCACTGATCCGTTCGCAATCTCCTGGCCTGCTCGATTCGAAAGTCGGGGAGAGGTACGGCATCAGTATGGCCACGCCATCGACATGGTGCCCACAGTCCTCGATCTGCTTGGCATAGACCCTCCCGAGACCATCAACGGGGTGACCCAGGACCCCATCGAGGGAGTCAGCCTCGCCAACACCGTCGACGACCCAAACTCAGAATCAGCCCACGAGGTGCAGTATTTCGAAATGTTCGGATGCCGCTCCATCTACCAAGACGGCTGGAGGGCCGAGTGTGGCTGGCCCGGACCCGACTATGCGACAGGCGCACAGAACGGCCACCAGTTCGGAGACCCGATCACCAAGGCCGACCTCGAGGAATTGGAGAGGACCTGGCAACTCTTCGATTTGAACAAGGACCCGGCTGAAGCTCATGACATCGCAGAGGAGCATCCCGAGAAACTGCAGGAGATGATTTCTCTCTGGTGGACGGAGGCTGAAAAACACAACGTGCTGCCGCTACAAGGCACGGTTGCTCAGCGGTTTGGGTTCCCTCGCCCTCAGACCACGGCTCCAAGGGACCGGTATGTCTACTTCCCAGGTTCACCTGTACCGTTCTTGAGCCAGCCGTTGATCTACAACCGGTCCCATGTCATTGAAGCCGAGCTGACCATTCCAACTCGCGGAGTAGACGGAGTCATCGTGGCTTCAGGGGCGCATACCGGGGGCTACTCCCTCTTCATAAAAGATGGGGAACTGCATTACGTCTACAACTATCTGGGTCGGAAGATGTTCCGAATCGACTCTGCCGACGGCGTCCCGGAAGGGGACGTGACGGTGGTCTACACGTTCGAGGTGACAGGAGAGCCTGACATTCGGCAAGGCAACGGATCGCCTGGAATAGGCAGGCTCTTCCTCAACGGAACCACTGTGGGGGAGGTCGAAATGGACGTCACGGTTCCGCTTCTTTTCTCCGCCGAAGGGATGAGCATTGGGTACGACTACGGCGACAGTGTCGATCATGAGAGCTATAAGCCCCCATACCGATTCGGCGGCACAATCAAATCGGTCATTTTCGACCTGTCAGGCCACGCTGTCAGAGACGCTGAAGCTGAAGCTCGTCACACCATGTCCAAACAATGAACCGGCCCAACGAGAGCCGCGGGTTACGCAGCAGTTGACGCAAAGACAACAACTCCAACACCCGTGACGCACCAGAGGTCAAGCGCCCCGTCCCTAGCGGCTGCCGCCTCAAGGCGTGAGCGCATCATCTTGGTGAGAGTGTTCGTCTCTTATCGGAGGTGGTTGTCGTGCCGGGGTTTACTGAGGTCGAGGTTGTTGAGGTCTGGGATCGGCGTCAGGCTGGTGAGTCGGATCGGTCGATTGATCGTCAGTTGGGACGGTCGGCAGGGTCGATTCGGGCGTTTGTCGAGTCCTCGGGTGGGGTGCCTCCGCTGGTTCGGCATCGCTCCGCTCGCCATCTGTCGTTGGCCGAACGGGAGGAGATTTCTCGTGGTGTGGCCGCGGCGAGTCTTTGACTGTTATTGCTGGTCGTCTGGGACGGGCTGGGTCGACGGTGAGTTGGGAGTTGGCTGGTAATGGTGGCCGGGTCGGTTATCGGGCGGATCGGCTGGCATGGCGGCGGGGCAGGCGACATCAGGCATGCAAACTGGCAGCCAATCACAGGGCTGCGGGCTGATGTCGAAGACAAACTGACCGTCCGGTGGTCCCCTCAACAGATCTCTGGGTGGTTGAAACACACTTACCCTCACCGCCTGCAGATGTGGGTGTCACACGAAACCATCTATCTGAGCGCACTCACCCAGACTGTCCAGCAGTTACCCGAACACCTGTGGAAGTCGTTGACATGGGATCAAGGTAGAGAGATGGCCCAACACGTCCGGTTCACCATCGACACCGGCGTCGACGTCTACTTCTGTGTTCCCAAGAGTCCATGGCAGCGAGGATCGAACGAGAACACCAACGGACTACTACGCCAATACTTCCCGAAAGACACCGACATGAGTCTGCTCACCCAAGCCGCCCTCGACTTCGCAGCCCACCAGCTCAACGGGAGACCTCGACAAACCCTCGGATGGATGACACCATCAGAAAAACTCGCCGAAACGTTGCAATGACCCCCTGAGACCGCAGGCATTATGTGCGGCCAGTCAGGTTGGGCCTGATGAGTTGTCAGGGTGGCCCTGACAGGGCGTGCATTGGCGGGAGGTTCAAAGCTTGGGGTGTTGCTTTTGCCGCGTCTTCTCTCTTATCCCGGGTTTGGTTTGACCTAACTCCGAGATGACGCGACCATTGAGGTCGTCTCCCCTTTTCTGTGAGGTTTTTGCATGGGTTCGTTGGTCAAGAAGCGTCGGAAGAAGATGTCGAAACACAAGTACCGCAAGCGTCTGAAGGCGAACAGACACAAGCGCAAGAAGTGATTCTGAGAGACCGGGCCTTCGGGCCCGGTCTTCTCTTTGCTAAAGGTTTGACGCTGCGGCGAGGATCAGCAGAGACAGGAGGAGGATCACCGCTTGCGTGGCCCCTCGGGTCTTCGGCGACTGATCGCTGCCCATCACGGAATGCCAGGTCGCCAGCATCGCCACTATCAACACCAGACCAACCTTGAGGATCAGGGTTTGCGACCAGTTGTCGGTGGCCAGGACTCCGCCTGTGATCACGAGCACACCGAGAGCGATCCAAGAAATGACGCCAAATCGTCTCGCCATCGCCTGGATGACAGCCCGGTCGTCGGTGGCCTTGCGGACAGCGGGTACCAGACCGCCCATGACGATCAGGCCACCGATCCATACGGCGGCGCCAAGGACATGTAGGTAGAAAACGACGGTTATTGCCCCATCGGTGAAGGTATTCGGCCCGTGGCTCAGCCGGCGCTTGAGCTCGAGATGTGCGGTGTCACTAGTTGCCCTGGTCGCGGAGGAAGTGTTCGATCTCGTCGACCAGACGGTCGGTACGTTCGATGTCGGCATCGGCGTCTTCCTCGAGTTGCCCGACGTAGCGGAGTAGTTCGTCATTGCCTTCGATCGCTTCATCCACTGTGGACAGAAAGTCACGGGAAGCTGTGGACAGATGCCCGATGTCGAGGTTGACTCCTATCAACTCGGCCGCCTTGACCGCCAGCGCCTCAGTGCCGGGTGGGTACTCCTGATTCGACAGGTAGTGGGGAACGGCGGCCCAAACAGAGATGACGTCGATCTCAAGGTTGTTCAGCGCTTGGTTGAGGACTCCGATGATGCCGGTTGGGCCCTCGTATCCGGATGGCAGAAGGTCGTGAAGTGTGATGGTGTCGGGGCGGTTTGCCGACCCAACCAGCGGCACCGGGAGCGTATGGGCCACTTGTCCGATGAATGCGCCCAGGGTGATGACGCGTTTCACGCCGAGTGTGTTGAGTGCTTCCACCAGTTCGTTGGTGAACTTCTTCCATTGGTAATGCGGTTCCTCGCCGAGAACGACAACCACGTCCTGGTCGCCCATTCGCAAGTGATGAAGTTCGTTGCGAGGCCACGAGATGCTTCGCGCACCGGTTGAATCGAGACTGACGTGGGGACGACGGACTTGAAAGTCGAAGTGCTCGTCAGGATCGACAGTCGCCAGCAGCTTGGCATCGAGGTGCTTGAGGAATGCCGCGGCGGCGAGACTCGCCGACTCGCCGGCATCACCCCAGCCTTCAAACGCGATAACTGCCATCGGCTCCCGTAGCACCGGTCGATGGATCCACTTCAGACTGGCCATTACTTCAACCTACACCCGGCCGGAGGTAATCGGCTCAGTCCCAGAAGGGCCTGAACCGTCTCAGCCGTAGGGCGTTGAGCACTACCGAAACCGAGGAAAACGCCATGGCTCCGGCGGCGATCGTCGGACTGAGCAGGCCAAGCGCGGCAAGGGGGATGGCTGCGGTGTTGTAGAGGAAGGCCCAGATCAGGTTTCCCTTGATCGTCGAGAACGTTGCCTGCGCCAGTTCCACTGCAGTTGGAGCAAGCCGAGGGTCGTCGTTGAGAAGGACTATGTCGCCTGCCTCGACCGCAACACCGGTTCCTGACCCCACTGCGAGTCCAAGGTCAGCCTGAGTGAGTGCTGGCGCGTCGTTCACGCCGTCACCAAAGAACGCGACCACCAAACCCTTGCCCTGAAGTTCGGCGACGTACTTCGCTTTCGTTTCTGGGGTGGCATGCGACGACACCTCTTTGATCCCGATACTTCTCGCCGCCCTTTCGGCCGCACCCTGATTGTCACCAGTGATCAGGGCAGTTGAGATCCCGATGGCATCGAGACGCTGAACGGCAGCCCGAGATTCCTCCCTTATGGAGTCGGAGACGGCAACCATCCCTCGTGTCTTTCCATCCCACCCGGCGATGAATGCCGTACGCCCTTCCTCTTGTTGTGAAGCCACAGCCTCGAGCCACGCCTCGTCCTCGGGATATCCCCGCTCCTCCAAGAACAACGGTGTTCCAGCAATGACTGCATGACCGTCAACCGTGCCAACCACACCCATGCCCGGCACCGACTCCAGGTCGAGAACCTGCTGCAACTCCACATCCGCCTCGTCGGCGGCAAGACCGACGGCGATGCCGATGGGATGGCCGGATGCGACCTCGATTGAACCGACGAGTTTGAGAAACTCGCCCTTCTCGGCGTCGGTTTCGATTGCCTTCGGCGTCATCACACCGGTAGTCAGTGTCCCGGTCTTGTCGAAGAGCAGCGTGTCGATGGTTCGGGCCCTTTCGAACACCTCGGCCTGTTTGAAAAGGATGCCTAACTCTGCTCCGCGCCCGGATCCCACCATTACGGCGGTTGGGGTGGCGAGTCCGAGAGCACAGGGGCAGGCAATAATCAGAACAGCCACACCAATCTGGACGGCCTGGCTGATGCTGTCACCAAAGAACAGCCAGAATCCGAAGACGAAGAGGGCGATGAGCAATACGGCCTGAACGAATCGGGCCGAGTAGGCGTCGGCCAGTCTCTGGATGGGAGCCTTCGAGCCTTGTGCCTCCTCGACCATCCGAACAATCCCGGACAACACGGTGTCCGATCCGACACGGGTCGCTTCGATTACGAGACGGCCGGCCTGGTTGACGGTTGCGCCTACCACGTCGTCGCCGGTTCCCTTAGACACAGGCAATGGCTCGCCGGTGAGCATCGACTCGTCGACGGTGCTGGCTCCTTCGATCACAGTGCCGTCGGTCGGGATACGGGCTCCAGGCAATATCACCAGCCGATCGCCGGGGATCACCTCGCTGATTGGGACACTGGTCTCACCACTGTCGGTGAGGAGAGTGGCTTCGGTTGCGCCAAGTTCGAGAAGGCGATGGACCGCACTGGAGGCACGACCCTTGGCTCTTGCCTCGAATACCTTCCCCAGAGTGATCAAGGTGATGATCATCCCCGAGGTCTCGAAGAAAACCGCACCATGAGATGGAAGTAGTGCCAGCGAATAGAAATACGCCGAGAGGGAGCCCAGCGAGATCAGAGTGTCCATGTTGGCGGTGCCCCGTTTGGCCAATTTCCACGCACGACGGTGGTATTGGGCACCGGCCCAGAAGACGACAGGTGTGACCAAGAGACCTTGGAGTATTGAGTTCCACAACTCGTGCGGGCCAAAGAGGTGAAGCAGCATTGCCGGTGCGGTGAACGCGAGCGCCACCCAGAAGCGACGTCGTTGGGCGCGTTCCTCATCGGAGTACATCTCCACGACGTCTCGTTGCTCGTGGTCGGCGTCGTGAGCAGTGAGGGTGTACCCAATCTTGTCGACGGCTGCCGCCAGATCGTTCTGGTTCACTCCTGAGCGGACGCGAGCCGCTGCCGAGGCACCGGCCAGATTGACCGAGGCGGTTTCCACGCCGTCCTGACGTGCGAGGGTGCGCTCGATTCTGACCGCGCAAGTTGCACAAGTCATCCCGTCGACGTCGAAGAGAACCGTTTCGGTTTCGACCGAACTGGTGTCAGCCGAAGCGTTAGCCGAAGACGGCGTAGCCCTGCTCCTCAATGGTGTTCTTGATGGCGGCGAGCTCAACAGCGTTGTCATCGAAGGCAACATCGATCGTGGCGTCGGAGATGGTCACCGCTACGGTCTCGACACCGGTCATGGCACCGACGGCCCCTTCGAGGCTGTTCTTGCAGTGGTCGCAATGCACTTCGGGCACCTGTAGCTGTATCTGGTTCATCTTTTCCTCTTGTTCTGGTCTAGTTCTGGTTGGCGATGGTCTGACAGCGATCGGGGTTGTTGCAAGTTGCCGGATCGAGCCGGCGAGCACTCATGATCATTTCCTGGAGTTGGTCTCTTGTCCTCTCCAGTTCGTTCAACTGGGTCTCCACATTGTCGAGGTGTGACTCGAGAAACTCGATGGTGTGCCCACAGGTCGATTCGCCCTCATCTTTCAAGTCGAGGATCCACTGGATCTCAGTGAGCGAGAGACCTGCGGTCTGGGCCTCGCGGATGAACCCAAGACGTGTCACCACACCGTCGTCGTAAGACCGATAGCCGTTTGGGGCGCGGACAGGGTCGGGTAAGACGCCGATGTCCTCGTAATAGCGGATTGTTTTGGTGGAGAGACCCGTCTGCTGTGCGACATCACCGATCTTCATGAAGACAAGTGTATACCAAAACCTTCTAGTTGGCTAGAAGGTTACGGTCCACCAAATGAGAACCCCGGTTGGTATGCCGGGGTTCTCGGGTTCTGGCGAGACGGGGGAGGGGGAGAGATCCTGTCCCGCCAGACTGTTGGTTCTAGATGCCGCCGCCTGAACGGTGTCCAGGGACGAATTCTGTTCAGCTAAGAACTAATTCATACCTCGTCCATGATCTTGCCTCGGACTCGCGGGAAGCGGATCGGTGCATGGGCGTGGCAGTACTCCGCCTTGTTGTATTGAGAAAGTCTTGTCTCACACCCCCGCTTGGCGCAGAGACGATCTGTGGCAAACCTCTTCGACGGACGTGTAACGCCCTTGATGGCTGCTCCTCTAACTGTGTCA
>CAXMPK010000291.1:0-4877 GCA_964195405.1 uncultured Acidimicrobiia bacterium | reverse complement strand
CTCGAACAGATTCTCGAAACCAACGACCCACCGACGATCTGCGCAGTGCTGGACGAGATTGCCTCGGCAGGAAGCGCAACGATAGATCCAGCGCCATACCTAATACACGAGGATCCGGACGTTCGAGTTTCAGCAACGCGTCTAGCTCGAGTCACCTGGGCGGATCCGTCTTCCTTCAAGGACGGGTTGGAGGACCCATCGATGATGGTGAGACACGTAACCGCCGATGCCCTGTCCGTCACCGACGAAGGCCGCGACATCCTGTTTCAGGTGCTCGACGAAGGTTCGGTGTCGGCATCGGAGGTAGCTCTTCGTGCGCTGACCCCAGTAGGCAGGTTCACCGACGACTTCCTGGCATGGGCCGCTCGCGAAGCGGCACGAGCGAGGTCTTTGGCCGATCTAGCGACGGCAATCCGCTCCGAGCCGATGTCACTATCGAGTGAATTTCTCCAACTGGTTCTTACGAGGAGGTCTCAAACACTGTGCGACTGGGTGATACTGGCGATGACTACAGAAGAGACGACCGAGGTAATGTCAGTCGTCGAGAGGGGACTTTTCTCGGCGGACGTCGAGACCAGGGCGCAAGCTCTCGAAGGGCTAGAAGCCATTGGCGATAGATCACTATCCCGAGTCCTGATCAGCCTGCTCGACGCAGAAATTCAAGACTCCCAACTCACACAGAGCCAGGCTTTGCAGAGCTTGACAAGGGACTTCGACCCTTGGTTGAGCATTCTGTCGAGACGCAGCTTGGAAGATGACACGGTCGACCCGGCCCCGGGCCGGCCATCCGGGTATGGCTCCGCTGCCGATGACGTGGCAGACTTCGAGGCCATGCCCGCCGACTCAATCGACACCCTCAATCTGGTCGACCGTGTCATCGCACTGCAACGCGTCCCGATGTTCTCAGGTCTCGACCCCGAGGATCTTCGATTAGTTGCGATAGCGGCGACCGAGATCAACTACCACTCTGGGGAAACGATCTATCACGTCAACGAAGAGGGCGGCGAGATGATGGTGATTATCGAGGGCGACGTAGTGGTGACAGCCGAGCATGACGGAGCCACCAAGGAGATCGCTCGCTACGGGAACGGTGAGCACGTTGGTGAGCTGGCATTGCTGCAGGGTGCGACACGATCGGCGGATGTCACGGCCGGCGATGAGGGCGTCTTCGCCCTCATCATCGACAAGGTCGATCTGATCTCCATCCTTCAGGAGAGACCGACTGTGGCGTTGGCCATGCTCGGCACCCTGGCAAGCCGTCTGGCCGCTCAGACCTGATAGTCACTCTTCGTGTAGGTTCGCCCACCCTATGGGGCTATCTGACGTTTGAGTTCGCCGGTGCACTCACTTTCTGATTCTGATCGGTCTGACCGGGGCGTGGTTGGAGAAGCGAATAGCGACATAGCCACTATGGTCGACCCCCATTGCTTTCGCCATGCTTCTCGCCTCCACCTACCTCTCCGCCGGAGCGATCGCGATCGCTTACGCCAGCGGCCTCTGAGCTGGCGACACGCTCTGGTCCTCGCCACTCCCCCAGAAGAACAGATCCTCTCCGGCAAGTGTTGCCTCGCCAACGGATATGCTTGTTGAGGGAGCCGGAGAGTCCGTCCGACTGAAATCGGTGACCCAAATCAGATGAGGTCTCTATGAATTGCCCTAACTGTGGTCACGCAAACTCGGCCGATGCCAAGTTCTGTTCGGACTGCGGAACCAGTCTCAGGATTACCTGTGCCGTGTGTGGAACCGTCGCCGAGGCCGGCGACAAGTTCTGCAGCAACTGTGGATCTTCGCTAGAGCCCGATGCGGCCGTGGAAGCGTCCCAGGACGACCTGTCGAGGTACCTGCCCGAAGAGCTTCTCACCAAGATGAGATCGGCCCGAGCCGGGCACGCGATGCAAGGCGAGCGGCGCACAGTGACGATGCTCTTCGCCGACGTCACTGGCTCGACAGCCGCCGCCGAGCAGTTCGACCCGGAGGACTGGGTCGAGATCATGAATGGGGCATTCGAACACCTGATAGCTCCCATCTATCGATATGAGGGGACGCTCGCCCAGCTACGTGGCGATGCGATCCTGGCTTTCTTCGGGGCCCCGATTGCGCACGAGGACGACCCGGTGAGGGCGTTGCGAGCCGGACTGGAGATGCTCGAAGCGATCACCGACTACTCGACCCAGGTTCAAGCCGAATGGGGGATTCCCCTCCAGATTCGGGTAGGCGTCAACACCGGACTGGTAGTCGTTGGCGAGGTGGGCTCCGACCTTCGGGTCGAATACACCGCCCTGGGTGACGCCATCAATGTGGCGGCACGCATGGAACAGACCGCTCAACCGGGGACCGTCCAGATCACTGACGAAACCCTGTTGAGAACGGCCGGTGCATTCGCCACCGAGGAGATAGGCCCGGTCGAGGTGAAGGGAAAGTCCCTGCCGGTGACATCACATCGTGTGGTCCGATATGTCGGCGAGGTCGAAGATGCTGGGGGCTCACCCATCGTGGGCCGGGAGACGGAACTCGACTCACTGGGCTCCTTGTTGACGACCCTTACCGGTGGCTCCGGGTGGATCTCCACTCTCATTGCTGAAGCCGGCATTGGCAAGACGCGACTCCTCCAGGAGTGGCGGGCCCTCGCCGGGCTTTCCTATGAGATAGCCGACACCTATGACAGTGACGGTGATGTGGTGTGGCTTTCGGAGGCATGTCGCTCCTACGACTCCAATGATCCGCTTTCCACTGTGCGCAATTTGCTGAGAAAATTCTGGGGCGCCGCCGACGGACCACCTGACTTCGATCTCGTGGCCAAGGCAGCAGATTCCACAGAGATGGACGACCCCGATACCGTCGCTGCGCTTTCTCATATCGGTGGGGCGGCGCTGTCGGAGCCCGCCGAAGCGTTCATAAACGCCCTGGAAACCCCCGCCCTCAATGCCAAGGTCGGAGAGGCGTTCATGGAGTACATCTCCGCCTTGGCCGGGCAGCGTTCTGTTGTGATCGTCCTTGAAGACCTCCACTGGGCGGACGACGTCTCTCTCGCCCTCATCGAACGATGTATGGAACTCACCGAAGGGGCCGAGGTCGGGATCATGGCCTCGATGCGGCCCTACCGCGACGAGCCCACCTGGCGCATTCATGAGGTCGCCGAGCGAAATCACCATCATCGATACCACCCGTTCGAGCTGAGTGCCCTGCCTGCCGACGATGGATTGCACTTGCTCGAATCTTTGACCGACACCAGTTCGCTCTCCAAAGACGAGAGAGCCAACATTCTCGAACGTGCCGACGGGAACCCGCTCTTCATCGAGGAAATCGCCAAGTCGCTTGCGGAGGTCGGCGCCGGGTCGACCTTGCCGTCGAGCCTGACCGGCACACTCACAGCCCGGCTCGACCGTCTCGACGATCAGTCCAAGTACTTGATCCAGGTCGCCTCGGTTCTCGGCACGGAGTTCGATCGTGAGACCCTCGAAGTGGTTCTAGACAACCAGTCGTTCCAGGACCAGATGACCGACCTTCTCCGTAGGGGAATCCTGGTGGAGGGGGCCGAAAAGCCCGACACTGTTCGATTTCGCCACGCCCTATTTCAGGAAGCGGCGTACGAGACCATCCTCAAGCGCACTCGACGCCAACTCCATCAGCGGTTGGCGGACTACCTGGTCGAGAAGCATTCAGGCCGGGCTCTCGAGATCTCCACACATCTCGTCGAAGCAGGCGAGACGACGAAAGCCTTCCCGTATCTGATCCAAGCCGGACTCTTGGCATCCCGTTCGATGTCGCTGGGAGAATCGATACGACTGTTGACCACTGCACTGGACAATCTTCCTGAGTCACCCGATCCAGAGTTGATCGAAAAGGCTCATGACGCTCTCGGGGAGGCTTACTCCCTGGTCCCCGATCTCTCTCAGGCTTCCGCCGCATATCAGAAACTGTACGAATTCGGTGAGAACCAGGATCGTCCAGCGGCCCGTGTCACCGCCCTCAATCGTCTCGCCTGGACCGCAGCGACACTTGGTGGCGACCTGGACGGAGCGACCAAATATCTCGAAGATGCACGTGACTTGGCGGAAGAGTGTGGGGATGATGTCGGTCTGGCCGAGTATCACATGACCTCTTGCTTCGTCGCCTCGCTGGCGGGCAATGTTGCTACTGCCGTAGAACACGACGAAAAGACCGTCGAGCTCGGCGAGAAGAGCGGCGTTGACGTCATCCGTATCACGGGAATGGTGCGCAGGGCCGTCAACTACACGGCCTTACTCGACTTCGATAAGGCAATGATCGCAGTTGAACAGGGCCTCGAAGAAACCCGGGAAGCAGGACAGGACGAGGCCCACGCCGTCGTCGAAGGTTTCGGCGTGGGAGTGGAACGTTTTCTCCGCGGCCATCCGTCTGAGGCGTCGGAAATCATGCAACGTTCGGACAAGACATTGGAGCGGTTCTCTTCGTTTTACCGGGCCATGAATCTCCGCAACATGGCCGTCTTGGCTCACGAGATGGGTGACCTCGAAGACGCTCTCGGCGGCTTTGTCGACTCGATGCGGGTTGGAGACCGACAGAATCAGCCGTTCATCTCTGCCGCTGGTGCGTCGGGAGCTGCGCTCATGTATGCAGAGTTGGGGTTGACCGAGCCCATTTCCGATCTGCGAGAGCGGGCGGTGGCATCGTTTCATGGCCCGATGGCCGATTTCTTGGCCAGCTCGATATGGGCTGACCTCGGATTTGTCAGTTTCCACGCCGGGGATTTCGAGAGTGCCGCCAAGGAGTTCTCCACGGGTCTGAGTGTCAGTTCGACCACCCAGTACATCGAGCGGCCTCGTTTACTCACCGGGCAGGCTCTGACAGCAACGCATATGGGTGAGCTCGATATCGCCGTTGCGGCGGTGGAAGAG
>CAXMPK010000290.1:0-2481 GCA_964195405.1 uncultured Acidimicrobiia bacterium | reverse complement strand
CTCGATCGCTTTGGCGAGCCGAACCTCGTCTTCTGCGGTGAGCAGGTCATACAGACCGATGCCGTCAAGATACTGACGGATCGCTTCGTCGCTTACTTCTCGTTCAATTGACCGCTTTGCCATGACCTCACAACCTTGGTTGGCCAGCGTAGGAATCACACCGGCCAGTCTTTGGGATTTGTCTATATCTCTATCGACACTTATCCACAGTCAGGTTTATAGGCAGTTAGACCCAATTCGAGAATGGCGCGTCGACCCTTAGCTAGTCGGTGGGCGCTATCTGGCCAGGTCAGCGTTTAGATGAAGCTCCATCGCATCGATCGCCGTGGTCCTCATGAACATCTCGTAGGAGAGCGACGAGTTGGCCAAACGGATCTCTCTGCTTGAGGAAATGACACGGTCATCGCCGGCGTAGCCATTGCTGGTCAGCGCAATGATCCAATCATCTCCGTCCGGAAGCCAAGTGCCGCTCATCGTCTCGGCGCGGCCACCTTGGGCATTGCTAATGCTCACCGAACCGTCGCTGGATATGCGGAGGAGCCCGGTTTCCCAATGAGAAACCAACTCACCGTCGGGTGTCGGGCGCCATGTTCGCTGCTCGTAGTGAAGAGAGGGGTGGTCATCTCTCCCGGCGAACCGGGTTTCTTCGCGATAGATGAACGGTTCGATTGTTGGGTACCTGCCCTCACCTCTCCCGGTCCAGACACCGACGAGGGTGTTGACGATCGCCGCCACCTCGGGATTGCGACTCATGACAGTCGAGGGTAGGGCGAAGTGGCTTCGGGAACTGCTTCTCGTAGAATTGCGCCTCGATCGGGCGTTTAGCTCAGTTGGCTAGAGCACTGCCCTTACAAGGTCGTATTCGGATTGGCCGGTAAGCCCGTCACGACTGGTTTCTTCGGTGTTCGAGGGAGTTCTTGGGGCGCGACGGGGGCGCGAGAGGATCTGCCCATAAGTGTTGCTGTGTGCTGCTCTAGCTCCTAAAGATCGTCGATAGAACCTCGTCGGGCCGGGGACGGACCACCGAATGTCGTTGCAGGACATCCAGTGTGGTTGTGTGGGAATAGGGACTCGATCCTTAGCGGGGATCAACACCTGACTATGCCACGAACTTCTGGATTTTGACTGTCCGGCGCACACCAAGCAAGCCGATGGAAGGCTGTCCTCTGAATGTTGAGGGAGGTGAACGTCGCCTCAATGTCGCGGTGACACCAGCCCGACGAAGGTTGTAGGCGTCGATGAACCCAAAGACATGCCGTGGGGAGTCAGAGCGAGCTTTGTTCAAAGGACCCGGCAGCTCACCTTCGAGGTCGAACAACCCCTTGAAATGAGCTTTTGAGCCGGCAGCCGTTATGTGCGGGGCGAGACGAGAGTTTTGGTTAGGTTCGTGGGATGCGAATCGGCCTGATCAATCAATTGCACGGTCGTCCCGGTGGGGAGTCTCCGTCTCCGACATGGGCGTCGATAAGTGGGCGGGCTGCCGCTGCGGAAACGGCTGGCTTTGACATGTTTGTCTTTGAGGATGCGTTGCTCTATCGAGGTGAGAATGGTGCCGACGGTGTATGGGAGTCGGTGTCGATTGCGGCAGCTTTGGCGGCTGTGACTGACCGTATTCATCTCGGGCAGTCGGTGATCAACTCTCCCTACCGGTCACCGGCGATGACCGCCAAGATTGCCGACACTATCGACGAGATATCAGGTGGCCGGTATGTGTTGGGTATCGGAGCCGGCAACACACCCGACTCCGACTATCAGGCATTCGGGTTTCCAACGGACAAACGGTATTCGAGGTTTGCGGAGGCGATCCAGATCATCGACGCACTACTCAAAACCGGTTCATGCGACTTCGATGGCGAGTTCTACACGGTCAAAGGAGCAGAACTGGTCCTTCGGGGGCCCTCCGATACGGGAATACCGGTCAGTATCGCAGCGGGTGGCCCCCGAATGCTCCGTCTAGTGGCCGAGTACGGTGACGCCTGGAACTGGTGGGGATGGGGTGAAACCCTCGACCAGATCCGCGAACGAGTAGGACCGATCGTTGACCAACTGGAGGGGGCCTGCCAGGCAGTCGGTCGAGACCCATCAACCCTTGACCGGACCTTTGACCTATTCACAGTTGTCCCCGACGGCTGCGACCCTCTAGGACTTGACATGGAGAATCCGGTGTCCGGCTCTTCACAACAAATCGCCGAGCAGCTCCTCGAACTCGGCTCGCTCGGCTTCACCGAAGTCAGATGTGAACTATGGCCCAAAACAATCGAAGCCATCGAATCAATGACAGAAGTCGTTCAACTGCTGCACCACGACTGACAGCACATCGAAGCAGCCGCCACTAGGCCGCCGCCCATAACCGGCTGGGGGAGAATGGGTCTGGTGGTTTCCACCGGTGGGGCGGTGTTCGCCGGTTGAACTGTTAACGCCAGTTCGGTCGGGTCACTGCCGCCGTCCCGGTGGTTTGCCACCCCTTCGCCTGTAAGCAAC
>CAXMPK010000289.1:0-15810 GCA_964195405.1 uncultured Acidimicrobiia bacterium | reverse complement strand
ATGAGGTTGCTCGATACGCCAGTGGCCCAGAGCCTGTTGGCGAATATGACGTTTCGCTGTATCGGTCCGCCCCGCGGCGGGCGCTCAGTTGCGGTCGCAGGTGACTCCGACAATCGAGCGGTGTTCTATTTTGGCGCAGTGGCCGGGGGAGTTTGGAAGACCGAAGATGCCGGTACCACTTGGACGAACATCAGCGATGGGTTTTTCAAGACCTCGTCGGTGGGAGCATTGGCCGTCTCCGACTCCGATCCCAACGTTATCTACGCCGGCATGGGCGAGACCACGATCCGTCTCGATGTTTCTCACGGTGATGGTGTCTACCGCTCTGGTGATGGTGGCCAAACGTGGACGCATCGCGGTCTGAGCGATACCCGGCACATTGGCGAGATCCGCATCGACCCCAAGAATCCTGAGCATGTCTTTGTTGCAGCTCTTGGCCATGCCTTCGGCCCCAACGAAGAGCGCGGCCTCTACCGCTCCACAGACGGTGGGAAGAACTGGGACAAGGTCCACTTCACGAGCGACAAGGCAGGTGCCGTTGACGTCACCTTTGATCCTCGGAACCCTGAGACTGTCTACGCCACTGTCTGGCAGACCCACCGGAACTTCTGGGAACTCAGCAGCGGCGGCCCGGACAGTGGGATCTGGAAATCGAGTGATGGTGGGGATAGCTGGGAAGAGATCACTCGAAACAACGGACTGCCGAAGTCGGCGGTCATAGGCAAGGTCGGGATTGCGGCGTCTCCGGTGAAGGCCGGTCGGGTCTGGGCACTTGTCGAGGCGTCAGAGGGCTCTGGTCTCTACAGATCAGATGACTTCGGTGAGACTTGGATCTTGCTCACCGACGACACCAAGCTCCGATATCGGCCCTGGTATTACATGCACGTCTTTGCCGACACCCAAGATCCTGAGACTCTCTACGTCAACAATCTCGAAATGTGGCGCTCGAACGACGCTGGTAAGACTTTCGATCGAATCGGAACGCCTCATGGCGACAACCACGATCTCTGGATCGACCCAAGAGACAACCAGCGGATGATTCAGGGCAACGATGGGGGTGCCAATGTCTCGTTCAACGGCGGTGAGTCCTGGAGCACGATCTACAACCAACTCACCGCCCAGTTCTACACGGTGACCACCGACAACCGTGAGCCGTACTACTACGTCTACGGGACACAGCAAGACAACTCGAGTCTCGCGGTCCCTAGCGGTGCCAAAGATGGCGCGATCGTGTGGGCCGATAGCTATTCGGCGGGCTCTGGGGAAAGCGGCTTCATGGCCGTTCACCCCGACGATCCCAACATTGTTTTTGTCGGCGCGGTTGGCAGCTCACCCGGTGGTGGTGGTTCGCTTCAGCGATACGACCATCGGAGCGGCCAGATTCAGTTGGTAAACGTTTCGCCCGAGCTACACGGTGGAATCGGTCCGGGAGAACTGACCTACCGATTTCCCTGGACCTACCCGATCCTGTTTTCTCCCCATGATTCCAAGACGCTCTATACGGCTGGAAATGTGGTCTTTCGCAGCACTGATGAAGGGCACAGTTGGGAACCGATCAGCCCGGACCTCACCAGGAACGATCCAGCGAAGTTGGGTGTCTCCGGTGGGCCGATCACAAAAGACACCAGCGGAGCTGAGCACTACTGCACGATCGCAACCCTTCGGGAATGCCCGTTGGAACCAGGGGTCATTTGGTCAGGATCGGACGACGGTCTTGTCCACGTCACCCGGGATAGCGGTGCCAATTGGGAGAACGTCACTCCTCCAGACCTTCCCGAATGGTGTTTCATCCGAACAGTTGAGCCGTCACCACACGCGGCCGGCACCGTCTACTTGGCGGCAACCCGCTACAAGCTCGACGACAACACGCCTTACTTATACCGGACCGATGACTATGGGCAGACCTGGCAACCCATCGTCGGACAGGGTGAGAAGGCGATCCCCGATGACGATTTCGTCCGGGTAATCAGAGCTGATCCTGCCCGGGCCGGCCTTCTCTACGTCGGGACCGAGACCGGTCTCTATCTCTCGACCGACGACGGGGCCACGTGGGAGACGTGGCAATCCAACTTGCCGGTGACCCCGATCTACGACCTGACGGTGAAGGGGAGTGACCTTGTCCTGGCCACCCATGGCAGATCGTTTTGGATCATGGACGATCTGACACCACTCCATCAGATGATGGAAGAAGAGCAGGCCGACGGAGTCCGTCTCTTCCGACCGCGACAGGCCTGGCGAGTGCTTCCTGACCTGTTTGCGCCCTGGATCACTGACGACGGAAAGGACTATTGGGTCTCACTTGGCAAGGCGGCCACCTTTCATGCCGAGAAAGACGAGACCGGCCAGGTGGTTAGGACATTCTTGGATGCCGGCCAAAGCGGACCCGCTGGCGTCGTCGTCTACTACACGCTCGGCGACGAGATTCCGGACGACAAGGGCTCAATGGTGAAACTCGAGTTCTGGGACTTTGACGGAGAGCTGGTCAGAGAGATCCACCCCCAGAGGGACGGATACGATGACCTCAGTGATGACGAGAAGGCCTTTGACGCGGGCCCATGGATTGTTGTGAAGCCCGGTGTTTGTCGCTTTCTGTGGGATCTGCGGCACCAAGGGTCCAAGAAGGTGCTTGGCAACAAGTTGGCCGGCGAAGCCAACGTGGGGCCGTTGGTCGTCCCCGGGACTTACCAAGCAAGGCTCACCGTGACCAACTCGTCAGGCGATGCCGAAACTCAGACTCAGAGTTTTGAGGTGGTGAACGATCCGCGTGTTGAGGTTTCCAAGGCAGACCTCGCGGCTCAACTGGAAGCCCTGCTTGAGATCCGCGACAAGATCTCAGAGGCCCACGACGGGGTGACGGTGATCAGATCGGTGAAAGGCCAGCTCGAGATTTGGAGAGCACGCTCTGACATGAGCAATGACAGCGACGCCGCGGCGGCGTCACTGATCGTCAAGCTTGACGCGATCGAACAGGAGCTTATGGTGCCCGGCGAGCACCAAGACACATTTGGTCTCAACGAACGATCTCGCCTGAGCCAGAAGCTTGCGTCCGTCATCAGTGTTGTCGCCAGCGCTGACGCTAAGCCGACCACACAGTCGCTCGAAGTGGCTGCGATGTATTCCAGCCAGATCGACGAACATCTCGACGCGTTGAATGAAGTGCTCGAGGCTGACCTTGCTGGATTCAACACCCTGATGAGGGAGACAGACATACCTGCCGTTGAATAAGCCGTCTGAGTGACCTGACCGATGGAGCCTTGGGCTATCGCGCTGACGCTGGTTGCTGTGGTCGTCTCCTTTACGGTTTCGGCGTCAGCAGGCCTGGGCGGCTCCCTGATCTTGGTTCCGACGTTGGCTCTCATTCTCGGGACCAAAGAGGGTGTGGCTCTGGCGGCTTTGTTCCTGGCGTTGAACAATGTCGTCAAGGTGATCGCCTATCGGAAGACTCTTCCCGTGCGGAAGACGTTGGTGGTGGTTGTCCTCGTGGGAGTAGGAGCCGCCATCGGAGCTCGTCTTCTGGTGGCAGCCCAAGAGGAGATTGTGACGATCGCCGTCATCGCGAGCTTTGCAATGGCCTTGGTCGCGGAAAGGATGAATCTTTCCCGTCTCCGAAGAGTTGGAGCGCCGGTTCTCGCATTCGGGTCTGGCGCAACCTCTGGGTTTTCGGGGACTTCTGGTCCGCTCAAAGGCATGGCGATACGCCAACTTGATCTGGATCGGATTCATTTCGTGGGTGCCGCTTCGATGGCCTCCCTTGCCGGGGACGCGGCCAAGACTGTTGTCTTCGCCGAGTCCCAGCTCTTGGGGAGGAGCAGCGTTGTCATCGCGCTTCTGGCGGTTCCTCTGATGATTCTGAGCACCTTCGCGGGACGACGTATCAACTACTCGATAGGCGAAAAGGGTTACACGGTGTTGTTCTGGACGGTGATGGGTGGCTATACGCTGCGGCTTCTCTTGGGACTGCTCAACTGAGCCGCGGGGCATTGTTTCAACTGTCGGTCCTTCAAATGAGGTTGTACTCAACCGCGTTGCCGCGCTTACCGACGGCGGAGATCACTTCGGCGATGCGTAAGCAGTAGGTCATCTGCTGGGCTGCACGGAGAGGTCGACCCAGCCTCTTGGCGAGATCAGCCGTGATGAAAGGTTTCGGCAAGCCAAGGGGCAGGAGAGCGGCCAGGCCAGCGGAGTCGTTGATCTTCACACTGTCCATCGCCTCGATCAGTCGACGTTCCTCGATTGTCCAGCCGTTGCGGCGCCACGAGCGACCAGGGGTGTGACGTCTGTACTCTTCCTCCTTCGTCAGAATGACCTCGATCTCCAGCTTGGAGTCAGCCAGCAGTTCCGGGAAACTCACCAGTTCGGCGAAGACATCGGTCGGAATGCCGTGTTTCGGCGATCGTCGTCTGCCGAGAATTGTTCCGTCGTCATCGACCTTGATGATCCACCTGTCGATGGGGATGGGGTGGACGATGCGCACACGATGTCCGAGCTCGAGCAGGGTGGTGACCTTGCGTTTCATGGAAGAGAAACCACGTGTTTGCACCTCGATCAGCAAGTCGTCGCGGACTATGTCGATCACAAACCCGTCAACACGCACCTCGACTCGATCACCGGTTTGTGTGTACCAGCGTTTCAGTGAGGCATGGAGCGGCTTTTCTCGAAGAGTCCCGATATGAGGCGCTGTCTCCTTCATCTTGGGAATCGTAGGAACAAGACCCGAGCACCTGTCTCCCTATCGCCTGGACAGCTAGGCCGTCGGCCGCAGATCTGTCGAGCCTCTTGAGGAAAGGCCGGTTAATCCCGAGGTCTGATCCAGGAAGGGCCGTTAGCTTCCCAGCAAACAGGAGGTTCGTTTGGAGTTCACGACCATTACCCAACTGCCCGCCAGCGACCTTGTCAGAGCGAGAGCTTGGTACAAGGAGAAGCTCGGGTTGAACCCGGTCAGAGAGGGAGGTGAACCTTTCGACGCTGATCAATTCGACATGGAGACCTTCCACGACGGGCTCGACTACGAGACCGGGGCCACCAAGTTCAGCCTCTACGAGACGCAACACGCAGGCAGGAATCTGGCTACCGCTATGCGGCTTGTCACCGCCGACTTCGACGCCCTCCACGCCCACCTTCTCTCCAAGGGCGTGGTCTTCGAGATCTATGACATCGAAGAGAACTTCCACGAACCCGACGGAACGCCCTACTTCGACAACGGAGCCTTGATCTCGCCCGACGGTGAGAAGACGGCGTGGTTCAAAGACTCCGAAGACAACATTCTCGCCATCGGATCGTCGTGGTGATGACGTTATGCGGACATGGGCATTTGGAATAGCGGACGCCGGCCGGGTCGAGTTGGTTGGTGTCTGAGGGGTCTAGTCACTTGGGATCAGTTGAGGATGACTCGTCAGTTCTCTGGGCCTGTGACCGATGTTGAAGGAGATGAGCACATTTGTCAGCCCAACGCCTATCCGGGTCGTCTTCACTTCGTGGAGGCGACCCACCTCCCTTTCTTTGCCCCGTCACCCTCTCCCCTTGCGGCACGGGTCGCTAGGCCTATTCATCTCTAGAGGGTTTGGATGATGATGACCGGGATGTCTTTGGGCAAAAGTTTCGAATCGGTCTTGGATGCAGCCAAGCTTGGAGCCGATTGGGCGTGGGCTGTTCTCTATGGCGAGATTGCCGGTCCTGTGATGGGGTTCTTCAGGAGTCGTGGTCTGGCAGATCCTGAGGAGGCGGCGGGCGATGTGTTCTTTGAACTAGCGAGAGGTTTGGCCGACTTTGAGGGGACCGAGGAGTCGTTCCGCACCTTCGTGTTTGCAATCGCTTATCGGCGTCTTCTTGTTGAAAACCGCTTTTCAACCCGACGGTCGAGGACGCTTCTTGCCGATCGGGTGTTGGACCGACTCCAGGCCGATGTCGACGTGATTGGTGTGGTTTCTGCGCCGGACATACCGCGCGAGGTTGTTCGGGCATTTTCGATGCTGACACCAGAGCAGCGCGATGTGCTGTCGTTGAGGATCGTTGCCGGGTTGTCGGTTGAACAAGTTGGGGAAGTGCTGAACCGCGGTGTGAAAAAGGTCAAGAGTCTGCAGAGGCGTGGGATGGCCCGTGTTCGGGCTCAGATCTCGCAGGTAGACGAGGGTTTTTCGTATGAAAGTTGACACACCACTCCGGGACGGTATGTGGAGCGAACTCATCGATCGCGACCTGAATCTCCTGATCGAAGGGAAACCACCACTCAACGAGGATTTGGCACCGCTGGGGTCGTTTGTCGTCTCACTCTGCGAGTTGGCTGATGTTCCCGTTTCGCCTGAATTCGTACGGGATCATGCCGCAAAAGCAGCTGCAAACGTGCAACTTGTGAAGTCAGCGAACGCCAACAGCCGGCTAACGAGCAGTCGAAGACTGGCGTTAGCACTGAGGAGGCGGGTTGGTGCGGCAGCAACCAGCTTGATGATGATCGTTGGAATGACTGGTGTTGCTTGGGCCGCCGACTCGGCTGTTCCCGGTGACTGGAACTATGGGATCGACCGCGCCCTCGAAGTGGTCGGTATTGGTGCCGGAGGGACGGCAGAGCGACTGGGCGAGCTCGCCGTCTCCCGTGGAGAAGATGTCCCCGGTAAATCCGTGTCTGCAAGCGCTCGGAATCTCGAGGCCCGACAGAATGATTTGTCGGATGTCTCGGGCTTGGAGCACGCCACTGCCACGGTCGCCTCGATCGGTTCAGGGAGTCAAAACGCCAACGAAGTCAGGGAGGGTGTGTCGAGACTCCTCGAGTTCCTCGCCAGCACAGACGAGATAGACGGTCAGGCCGTCGCCGATTACGCCCGTCACCTCAGGTCGGCACAGGAGAGTTCAGACTCGCATCTGCCCGAGGATGCAGGGAAACCGGCCGAAACAGGTAAACCTGCCGAAACAGGCAAATCGGGCTAGGCCACCTCCGACTCGTATTCAAGACTCCTGAGAGTTCATGGTTTGTTCAGACCCTGTTATGCCACGGTTTCTTTCGGTTTGGGACAGTGTCTCCCACGAGCCGGCAGTCCGCCGGACCTTTCAGACTGGAGCTCAGAATGCGCAGGAGTATCGTTTTGCTTGTGATTGTCGGAATGCTGGTGGCAGCCCTGGCAATCCCCGCTTTGGCCAGGGGCAAGGGGAACCCCAATCCACAGCCACAGGTCTATGTGACCAGTCAGCATCTAACTTATGACTCGATTGTTGTTGTTGACCCCCTTCCGTACAACGGAACCTCCAATTGGCAGCTACTAGAGATGACTGAAAGCGGACTGCAAACCGAGTTCGGACCTGGTGACACCGGTTACTTCGGTGGCCGCTGGTATGTGGAAACCGACGGTGTAGAAGGTGCGTCCGAAGGTGACCACTTCTTCTTGTGCCCGCTGTTGGGGCCCGGCTTCTAAACCCCGTCCAGTACTAAGACAAACAATGGGAGGGTTGCCTTACGGTGGCCCTTCTGTTCTTTGCGCGCTCATACGGCCGTCTGTGGTTCGCGGTCGGACGACCCGAGGGAAAGGAGGTTCAAGAGACCAGCGACCGGATAGGCGCCTGTCGTCGGTCAGACCTCTTTCGGTGAGCGGCCGACTACCCGTTCATAGTTGTCTGGGTCTGTGGCCGACTCGGTGATTATCAGAAGGACTGTTGAGGAACCGTTCAAACCGATCGTTTCGCGGGCATCCGAACCCGCAAGGGCCAACAATCCTCCGAGGCAGGCTGCTCCAGATTCTCCCGACACCAAACCATTGTCGGCGTACAGACGCATCGCCTCGTCGGACCAGTGATCGGAGATGGCGACTGTCCAGTCGAGACCGGCAGCGAGTGCCGGGTAGGCGATCTTGGAGGCGGTGCCACAATTCAGCCCCACCATCGACGTTCGGAACTGACTCTCGATGGTGATGACCTCCCCGACTTCGAGGGCCTCCTGCACACACGCCGCCTCAAGAGGCTCGACACCGATGATTTGTGGACGCGGGTCGGCATCATGAAAGTGGGCGACGGTTGCGGCACCCAATGCACCCACACCCAACGGAGTGAAGACATGGGTTGGATCGGTATCGATTTGGGCGTCGATCTCGTCGAAGATGGTGGCATACCCCTCGATCACTTTGGCCGGGACGTCTTCGTAGCCTTCCCATGAAGTGTCTGAAATGACAAGGGTGTCCGCCGATGCGGCATCGGCCGCCAAAGCAATGGCGTCGTCGTAATAGCCCTCGACTACAACCACCTCGGCGCCCTCAGATTTGATGGCCTCCATGCGGGCAAGTGCCATGTCGTACGGCACGTAAATCAGCGCACCCAGACCCAACAGCCGCGCCATCCGCGCCACGGCGCGTCCATGGTTGCCGTCGGTAGCAGCGGCGAGAGTCAATGGGGCGTGAGGCAACAGAAGTCTCGCCAACTCGTCGATGGTTTTCCATGCGTTCCGCTCGATGCCGGTATGTTCGACAAGAGCCGAAAATGTGGCCCACGACGCGCCCAGCATCTTGAAAGATGGAAGCTCCAGACGTGTTGCTTCGTCTTTGACGATTGCTCGAGCCACCCCGATCGCTTCGGCAATTCCTGGGAGGTCGTGGAGTAACGTGTGGTGATAACCAGGCAATTTCTGGTGAAACTCGGCTACCTCTGGTCCCGGTCGGGCCACCACGAAGCGATGGTCGACCTGGGGGTTTGGCTTCAGAACGCTGTTGGTCAGATCAACGGTTGACACGGAACGGAAGCCCCTCCCGATTGTTCAAGACCGATACCAGTTGCTCGGCCTCGCCGGCCGATTTGCGTTTGGGGGTTACAGCGACCTGCTCTCCGGCTGCCGAGAGTAGGAAGCCTTGCCCGTCAGCCAGGTCGAAGCGTTCTTGGGTCATGAAGAGTTTGGGCTTGATTTGTGCAGGGTCGCCGTCTTCAGGACAGAACGTGAGACAGTTGCCACACTCGTTGCAGAGTTCGGCCAGAACCATGTACTGCTGTCGTCCGTCAACCCCAGATCCTTTCGGGGTCATGATGTTGAAGAAGGCATCATTGGGACAGACGGTCACACAAAAGTTGCAGGCGACGCATCCCCACATCTGAAGCTCATGGTCCACCGACCGTGGCAGCTTCTGATTTCCCCCAAAGCTGTACTGGGCGTTCTCATCACCATGCAGTATTGAATACATGTGCTCTTCGGCAGGACCACGAAAGCCCGCTTCCCGGGCGTTGGACCAGCTGTGCTGGTGCCATTCGTCGAGGTTGTGAACTCCCGCATCTTTCAATTGGGAGGTCATGTGGCGAAGCATCGGCTCGAGTCGGCCGTATCCACCCGGTTTGAGAAGATCGGAGCACACCGTTGCAGGTGCGACACCCATGCCGAGGGTCTTCGCAAGGTTCTCCTTGGTGACTCCCGCCGAGAAACTCACCTGGACTTCTCCTTCGTGACCGGCGACACGGAAGGTGTCGGGCATGGCGTTGATTAGGGCATCGAGAAGCGAAGTGGCCAGGACATGAAGTGGCGGCCCCGACAAATACATGGGATCGGCGGGCATCCAACCCTTGTCGTTGTCCACCACCAATGTGTTGGTGAGTTTGACACCGAATTGACGTCCTTCGGCTTTGGCGAACGAACGTAGATCGTCGATCAAGGTGAGGCCGCGCTCGAATTCGAGGTCATCGGGGAACTTGTGGCGGTCCAGTCGGATGTGGTCGTAACCGAGGTTGGTTTGGAGGATGTCGACCACCTCTCCAAACCCGAGCAACGTCGGATTGAGTTTCACGATCACATCCAGCCCATGACGGGTCATCAGGTGTTTGGCAATCCCCTCGATTTCGTCCGGGGGGCAACCGTGAAAAGTCGAGAGTGTCACCGTGTCGGCAACGTTGGGGGAGAAGTCGAGGTCTCGGAACTCGCCGAACGCATCCGGAATTAGTGGGCGCAATCGATCGATTTCGGACGTAGCGTCTTTCATCGAGTCGATGAATCCGGCGACTTTGTCGGTAGAGACCCCGGCGAGGTCGTATCCGACCGACAGATCAAAAACATGTGGTCCCGGGTCGAGGCCCACCAAGTGTTGAATTGGTTCCCATCTCGAGAGGATGTCGATGGCCATCCACGCCTTGACGTACTCTTCGAGTGACTCGTGTATCGCCAACTCCTGGCTCCATTCGATGTTGAAGCCGATGGTCTCCATGTCGATGCAAGGTCGGCCGATATCAAGGTCGTCCAAAACCTGAACGGTCTTCAGCTCGAACACTCGGGCGCCTCCCAACCACCCCAAAATGAGGTTCTGAGCCATCTGGGAGTGTGGTCCTGCCGCGGGACCAACCGGCGTTGCCGCAGGGCGACCCAAGAATTCCATCGTTAGGTCGACGTCTTCGTCCTTGGACCAAAATCGCCCATTGGGGAGATCGAATATCTTCTGGCGGGCCTCCCACTCGTAGGCGATGCGACCCAGCAATTCGTCGAACGGGTAAGGAGTGAGGGCTGGAGGGTTTACAGTTTGTAAATCGGTCATTGGATCACACTGACAGCGGTTGGTGCCGGTTGATGGGCAAGCGGTTTCGCCAAACACCGTCCACCTGTTGGAAGGCGCTTGCGACTGCCCCTGCCGTGGGGACGAGACCGATTTCGCCGACACCTTTGACCCCGTAAGGGGAGTTGGGTTGGGGGGCTTCAACCAAGATCACTTCCACTGGTGGCATCTCACGCGGCCGGATTATCTCCAGTCCGCGCAAGGTCATCTGGGTAGGTCGGCCGGCCTCGTCGCATGGGAAGTCCTCGGATAGGGCGTAGCCGAGGCCCATGTGGACCGATCCTTCGACCTGGCCTTCGCAGAGCAGGGGGTTGATCGCCTTTCCTACGTCATGTACCGCCACGACCTTCTCGATCTCACCTGTCATCTTGTCGGCCACCACCAGCTGGGCTGCATAGCCAAAAGTCGAATGGATGATCGGGTTGGGCAGGTTCTCGCTGAGACTGTTGGTCCAGTCGACCTTGTAGACACCTTCGTAGTCGACACCGACCTGTCTTCCGCCTTCGATCGCGTTCTTGCAAGCGTCGGCGATCGAGCCGGCGGCCATAAGAGTTCCTCGTGATCCGGTCGTCTGGCCCGTTCCCAGCTCCCGGGTGGTGTCAACCACCACACGCACCGATTCGGGTGAGACTCCCAATTCCTCAACTGCAACCTGGAGGGCGACGGTGTGAACCCCCTGGCCCATCTCTGTCCAGCAGTGTCGGACCTCGGTGGTTCCGTCGGCCTCAAATCTGACCACGGCTTTTGCTACTTCCTTGAACCCGTTGCCAAGCCCAGAGTTCTTGAGGCCCAAGCCGAGGCCTACCGCCTTTGAGTTGGCCACTGCTGCGTCATAGTGAGGTTTGATTGCTTCGAGACACATTTGTGCGCCACGTGATCCCTCGTCCATCACCTGTCCCGGTCCCCAGACGGCACCAGGCTCAACCGCATTGCGACTGCGTATCTCCCATGCACTGAGACCGGCATCGGCGGCGAGTCGGTCCATGACTCCTTCCATGGCGAATTGGGCCTGGTTGGCACCGAAACCCCGGAAAGCTCCACATACCGAGTTGTTGGTGCGAACAGCGATTGACTCAACGTCGATGTTGGGGACCACATATGGACCGCTGGCGTGTCCGGCAGCTCGCTCGAGGACCTTCATCCCCACTGATGCATATGGGCCCGAATCGCCAACCATGCGCGCCTTGTAGGCGGTCAGCTTCCCATCGGCGTCACAACCGGCCCATACCTCGATTCGGATCGGGTGCCGCTTGGGATGGACGTGGAGGGACTGTTCGCGGGTGAGGGTGCATTTCACCGGACGTTTCAGGTGCCATGCCGCCAGCGAGGTCTGGGCCTGGTTGGACATGTCCTCTTTGCCACCAAAGGCTCCTCCGTTGGAAACCAGCTCGACTACAACCTGTGAGGTATCTACACCGAGCACGGCGGCGATCTGGTCGCGGTCATCCCAAACTCCCTGGCCCCCGGAATAGACACGGAGTGATCCATCATCCTGAGGCACAGCGAGTGTGGATTCTGGCTCGAGAAACGCATGTTCGACGCGTTGAGTTTGAAAGACCTCGTGGAGGGTGTGAGCGGAAGAGCCGAGGGCCTCGTCGACGTCGCCTCGCTGATAGGTCGATGTGGAGAGGATGTTCCCGTCGAGTTCCCAAACTGCATTTTCGCTGCTCTCCAGAGCGACCAACGGGTCTGTCATCGGTGGGAGGACCCTGTAGGACACTTCGATGGCGTCGGCAGCTTCGTGGGCTGTCGCCATATCTTCGGCAACAACGATGGCGATGACGTCTCCGGTGTACGAGGTGCGTCCACCTTCGGGAATGAAGACCGGCCAGTCCTTGTAGATGATCCCCACCCTGAGGTCACCCGGAACATCTTGCGCGGTGAAGATGGCGACGACCCCGGGCATGGCATCAGCGGGAGAAGTGTCAATGGAGAGGACATCGGCCCTGGCGTGATCGGTGAGTCTCAACGCTGAATGCAACAACCCCTCGGGGTTCATGTCATCGACGTAGTCCCGGTCTCCCAGCGCCAACTCCTCACCTTCGTATTTGGCTCCTCGCTTGCCGATCCCGCCGGGTAGATCGGTGTTGGGGATGGGTTCGCCCGAGGCCAGCAGCTCAATTGCTTCGACGATCTTGGTGTATCCAGTGCAACGACAGAGGTGGGCTCCGAGCCTGCCTTCGATGGTGCGTCGATCGAGGTCTTTGCCCTTTTGATCAATCAGTGCCTTTGCCCTCACCACGATGCCGGGGGTGCAGAACCCACATTGGAGGGCTCCGGTGGCTGCAAAGGCGCGGGCGAGCCGATCTCGCTCGACGTCGTCGAAGCCTTCGAGAGTAGTTACCTCTTTGCCGTCGACTTTTTCCAACGCGGTTACGCAACTGACCATTGCTTTCCCATCGATCAGAACCGTGCAACAACCACACTGTCCGGAAGGGGCGCAACCGTCTTTGGCGGAAGTGATCCCAAGCTCCGTTCGCAGGGCCGCAAGAAGATGGGGATGTTCGGCTGACGCCGAGACATCGGAGCCATTCAGCCTGAATTTCACTGTGGTCACATTGTTGATCAACGTCATCGCGCGTCCGGTCCGGGAGGGATGACACCTCTTTGCTCGGTGATGATCTGGTAGTGCTCAGGCATCCGGTAACGATCGAAGTCGAAGAGTGTCTCTTTGTAGAACTTGGTGTGATCGAGATCGATTCGCGCTGTCACCAGCTCATCCTCGGTGGTGATGGTGTGTGCGACAATTTGTCCAGAGGGAGCGATGATCACCGTGTGGGCAAGTGAGTCGACGCCTTCTTCGATTCCGCCTTTGGCCACACCAACAACCCAAGACCCGTTCTGATAGGCGCCCGCCTGCATGACCAGGTGGTTGTGGAAGGCCTGCAGTGCGTTCTGTGTGGTGTCGGGTGCGTAATACAGGGGCGTGTTGTAACCGATCAGGATCAGCTCGGCTCCTTGAAGACCCATCACCCGGTAGGTCTCGGGCCAACGGCGATCGTTGCATATGGCCATACCCACGATCCCGTCGAACGCTCGCCACACGGGGAAGCCTTCAGGACCGGGTTCGAAGAAGTGACGCTCGGCGTGTTGGAACGGTCGGTCGGGCTCATGCTCCTCATGCCCGGGAATGTGGACCTTCCGGTATTTGCCGACGACCGTCCCGTCCCGCTCGACCAGGATCTGAGTGTTGTAATGGTGGGCGACGCCTTCGTCGTCGGTCATCAGCTCCGCGTAACCCAGACAGAAGCCGATCTCGAGACGTTGTGCCTCGTCGAAAAGAGGTTTGGTGGCGGGGCCGGGCATCTCGGTTTCGAACCAGCTGTCAATCTCTGCTTGATCTTCGGTGTGCCAGCGAGGGAAGAATGTGGTGAGGGCGAGCTCGGGGAAGACAACCAATTCGACCCCACGTTCGGAAGCCTCTTGGAGTAGCGCCATCAGTCTTTCGACAACCTGCTCACGTGATTCCTCGCGGGCTATCGGACCCAGCTGTGCGGCTCCGACCGTCAGTCGTCGGGTCATGCTCGTGTCCTCTCGGGCTTTGCGGTCTGTATACGAATGATCGTTCTTCTTTTACAAAATGTCAAGATGTCTGTATGGTCCATTTTGGGCAGTGGTTCGACTCAGAGGAGCGTATAGATGAGTGACATCGTCCGAGCCGCACTCGTTCAGAGTGAGTGGACCGGAGACAAGGAATCCATGGTCGACAAAAATGTCGATCTGGCTCGTCAGGCAGCCGATGAGGGCGCCCAGGTGCTCTGTTTCCAGGAGATGTTCAACGCTCTCTATTTCTGCAACGTCCAGGACTCCAGCCACTACGACGAAGCCGAAGAGATTCCCAACGGTCCCACAATGCAACGGATGATCAAACTCTCCGAAGAGACCGGAATGGTCCTGGTCGTCCCGCTTTACGAACGTGTCGACGAAGGGGTCTTCTACAACACGGCCGCTGTCATCGATGCCGGTGGTGAGTTTCTCGGCATCTATCGAAAGATGCACATTCCCCATGTTGAGGGTTTCTGGGAGAAGTTCTACTTCAGACCAGGCGACCTCGGCTACCCGATCTTCGACACGGCGGTGGGCCGAATCGGGGTCTACATCTGTTACGACCGTCACTTCCCCGAGGGGTGGCGAGCCCTGGGCCTTGCCGGCGCCAAGATTGTCTTCAACCCATCCGCCACCACCCGTGGTCACTCCAAGTATCTGTGGGAACTCGAGCAGCCGGCGGCAGCGGTGGCCAACGAGTATTACGTCGGTGCGATCAACCGGGTCGGGTCGGAGGATCTCGAGGACACTGATTACTACGGCAGTTCCTACTTCGTAAGCCCCCGCGGACAGCTTGTTGGGGAGAAGGCCTCTGACAATTCCGATGAAGTGATCGTGCGCGACCTCGACATGGATCTCATCACCGAGGTGAGACGTCACTGGGCCTTCTACCGTGATCGTCGGTCCGACAGCTACGAGGCATTGAGCGTATGAGGAAACGATGTCCGGAGGGACCCGAATAGCGGACGATGCCGACCATTCGTGACTACCACCGACCCGCCACCATCGAGGAGGCACTCGAGCTTCTCGCTCGGGATGATGTAGTCACAGTCCCGCTTGGTGGAGGCACAACTCTCAATGGGCTTCCGAAAAGGGTTCCGGAAGCAGTTGTCGATCTGCAGCTTCTTGGACTCGACGAAATCGCCTACCGGGATTCGACCCTGGTGATTGGTGCGATGACAACTTTGAGCCAATTGGTTTCTCACGAGATGACCCCTGCGGCGATTGTGGGCCTGGCCAAACGTGAAGCGCCCAACACCATTCGCAACGCTGCAACCCTTGGGGGAACGGTGGGCACCGCCAACTCCGAGAGCCCTCTTCTGGCTGGTCTTTTGGCATATGACGCCACGGTGACAATTGTCGGCCCCGACGAGCGGACCGATGTCGATCTAGCCGATTTGCTGACTGATGGCTCCAAGTCCGAGTCCAGATTGATCCATTCGGTGCAAATATCCGTCCACGGAGATGCCGCTTGGGAGAGCACCCAACGGACTCCGGCTGACACTCCGATAGTTCTTGTCGTCGGTCGGAGGAACGGGGCAGGGCAGGTGCACCTCACCGCAACCGGTGTCGCCACGACACCGGTCTACATCGACCCCCTTGATCTCGACCGTCTCGACCCGCCTTCGGATTTCCGCGGCTCATCTGACTACCGCCGTCATCTGGCCAGGGTGCTCACAGCCCGGGTGATGGCCAGACTTGATACTGGCGGTGCTGATTGAAAGTCAATGTCACCGTCAACGGCCAGGATCATGTCTTTGAGTGC
>CAXMPK010000288.1:0-7445 GCA_964195405.1 uncultured Acidimicrobiia bacterium | reverse complement strand
CCACCAAAGGCGCCAACTCGACTCGACTGGTCGCCTCGGCAAGGGCGGCCAGTGACGTCCACGCCTCCCATGGCCCTCTCGTCTCCCCCGATTCGTCGCGGTAGAGGAGGTGGTCCCCCACCCAGATCGAGTCGAAGCCGCCGTCCTCGACCGTCCGGGCGATGTCTCTCGCCTCTTCCCAACCGACAGGACGCTCCACCTCGGGAAGTTGGACGCCGATTTTCATCACACCAGATAGTAGTTCCGTCAGTCCCTCCAACGGCCCCCTCCATTAGCCAGGAGGCTTGGTGCCGCATGACCGCTGGAGCAGCGCATAACCGGCATTATGTACGGCCCGTGATGCCCTAGGACAGGCGCACATAAGTGCCGTTATGTGCGGCCTGCCAGAGCATCGGTCCCAACAGTTTGTCTAGGTGGTTTTAGTTGTTGTCGGCGAGGTAGACCGCCCATTCCCGTGCATATTGGGCTCGTAGCTCGCCGCGGGTGACCGACTCCTCGATCGTCTCACCTGCACAGCACCCTGCGGCGTCGTAATCCTCGGGAAAGTTCCGGGCTACCCAGAGATTGAACGGCTGTCCTATCTGGAGATAGTTGGGAAATGAGCCGGCGTAGTCCTCATTGAGATCGCTGATCCCGTCCGGTGTGATCGTGAACGTCGCGGTGACGTCGACGATTGCGTCGGCAGCCACACCCACAGCATCCTGGCTCCCGTATTCACAAGTAACCGTCACGGTGACGCCTGGAACCTCATCGGTAACTGCGCATTCGTGAGACAGCAGCATTCCCTCACCGGCGATTTCCCAAGCCAACCATGGGACCCAATCTGGTCTCGCGGATTCGGGGGTGTCGTTGTCGGAGAATGTGGCGTCTTCTGTGAACAGAACCATCACCGCGTCGAAATCAAGGGCGTTGTGAGATGTCACGTACGATTCAGTGACATCCAATGCTGATTCGGGACCAAACGGTTGATCCGCAGGCGGTGTTTCTCCACTTTGATTGATGAAGATGAGAGCCACCCCGGCCAGGATGACTACCACTGCTGCAACCAGCCAACGCTGCCTGACTGTCTTCTTCTGCTCTTGGTCTTTCGGTTTGGTGTCTAACTGGGTCACTTCGCTGCTCCTCTGCTCAAGGGTTGCGAGGTAGCGGGCGCCACCAACCTCATCCACGTCGAGGGCATCGACTTCTGGGATGGGATTGGATTCGATCAATAGCGTGAAAACGCGTTCTTCTTGATTCACCACGCACCTCCTTTCTTCGCAGCGGGGGTTTTGTTGTGTTTCTTTTCAAGACGTTCGTACTGTTTGGTCAGGTTCTTCTTGGCCTCATGGAGTCTTTGGCGCACAGCGCCGATGCTGATGTTGAGCGTTACCGCAATATCCACCTGGGGAAGTTCCTCCCAGGCGCTGAGCAGAAGAATCTCCTGGTCTATTGGTTTCAAACCGGACAGGGCGTCTAACACCTGACGCGACTCCTGTCTCATTACCAGGACCTCCTCGGGGATCATCGGCGGCTCCTTACCGATAGATCTCAGCTTCCGGTCGAGAAGCCTTCGTCGTGAATCTCCCCTCCACTGATGGCCCAACACCCGATAAGCGACCCCGTACAACCAGGGCAGAACCTCGGAACCACGCGGCACCTGATCAATCTTTCGCCAGGCAATCAAAAACGTGTCACCAACCACGTCGTCCACCAGTTCGGCGCTGGTCCTGCGACGGCAGTATGCGTAGACCGGGAGGTAGAACCGTTCGTACAACTCGATAAACCGAGCATCACTGTCCGTCACAGTCAAACCTTGCCATGTGGAAGATCCTTCACGTGTGGTAAATGCCCGCTCGATGTGATGTATCAGGAGATTTCTTCTGATGTTCCGACGAACGCGGGCATATACATGTCAAGCAACGGGGGTTGCGACAGACGAAACCGGGTCAGGCCAACCCGGAATCGTCCAAACCAGCCGCCCATAACCGGCATTATGTGCGGCCTCGAAGGTGTCACCAGGGTGCCCGGAACCGGTTCCTATAGGTGCATGAGGATTCCACTGGATGCATGACGGTGCACCCCCCTGCCAGATGGCCGATGCAGACGACAGACGACGCCGACGATGCGGAGAACCCCGTCGGAACGGGACAGGAGACCATTCGATGCAGTTCTATGCGTCTGGGTGCTGGTGTCGGAGAGAGGACTCGAACCTCCACGGGGTTACACACCCCACCAGGTCCTTAGTTTCATGACCTCGGTCTCCTCTGGTACCAGCTAGTCCCGTTCCATCAAGTCGGGGAACGAAAAACAGCACAGCCGGAGCCTTGTTGTCTCTTCTGGTACCGGCCTGTCATCAGGGGTTGGGTAGAAGAATGGTTGAAGATCACTCACCTACAACTGAAGCCGCTTGGTCCAAAGCGACCGTATGGCTGCAGTTTGGCTGCAGTCCCTGGCTGCCCATATCCGGCATGTGAGGTCAGTATTCGGGTCGTCAAATGTAAACGCGAATCCTTGGCCGCCGACGTTCGGCGGTAGCAGCGCGCCGTAACAATCGGCCCTCTATTCGCAACTATCCGGACTAGTCGGGGGGTTTTGAGTCAAAGACCGAACTGTCGGGATCAGACGGGTTAGAAATCTGAACATCCGGCTCGTCCTCCCCGGTTCCCTCTTCGATCCCTTTGCGGAACTCCTTCGCCGATGATCCAAGCGATCGGGCCAGGCCAGGGAGTTTCCTCGCACCAAAGATCACGACAATGATGAGCAACACGATTAGCAACTCTTGGCCCTTGAGACCGAACATCATGGCCCTCCTCCTGGAAACCATACACTCTCGGATCTAATCGTCGAGCGCGCACTGTCACGATCAACGAAGACTCGGCGACGTACATCGGCGGCAAAGGCAACGACGGCGGCGGCGGTGTCAACCGAGACTCGGCGACGTACAACGGCGGCGGCGGCAACGACACCGTGACTAGTAACCAAGATTCGGCGACGTTCAACGGCGGCAAAGGGTTCGACACGGTGTTCGGGTTTTCCGGCGGCACATGCATAGATGTGGAGTCCGGCTGCTAAAAGCCAGGAGCAAAACCGCCGGAAACTTGAATCCTCGAGGGAAACGCATAACCGGCATTATGTGCGGTCACTTGTCACCCTGAATAGCGCACATAAGTGCCGTTATGTGCGGTTTGTTGTTGAGGAGGTTCTCTAGGTTCTGGACCATCAGAAATCCGACTGAGCCTTTTGTTCCGAGCAGCCTGTTCGGTACGGATCCACCGTCCCGTGTCTTCATTTCTCCCTCTCGGTATGTGCAGGGTCCGGGTGTTCTCGATCGCCTTGGTGAATACCTCGGTCTCCTCGATGCACAGCGGATAGCTGTCTTGGCTTCCGTCGGCAGGATCAAAGCGAGTGGGGATCGGATGCGGACGTCGCTCGAACAATCCGAACTTGATTACACGTTTCACACGTTTGGAGGAGAGTCGAGCCTCACCGAGATCG
The DNA here is from genome assembly GCA_964195405.1 of uncultured Acidimicrobiia bacterium. Taxonomy (GTDB): domain Bacteria; phylum Actinomycetota; class Acidimicrobiia; order Spongiisociales; family ZC4RG35; genus CAXMPK01. Next base: position 3,968 of record CAXMPK010000288.1, on the reverse strand, counting down.
ACGCTCGCGTCCGGGAGATGAGTCGAGACAACGCCGATGCTGTGATGGCCTTCGGTGGTGGGAAGTGCATCGACACCGGGAAGGCAGTCGCCTATCGGCTAGGCGTTCCTGTGGTTGTTGTGCCTTCGCTGGCCTCGAATGATGCCCCGTGTTCAGCGTCGTCGGTACTCTATGACGACGCTGGTGTCGTAAGCGGTGTCGAGTTCTATCCGGATAGCCCAAGCCTTGTAGTCGTGGATTCGGATCTGGTATTAGCGGCACCTGTGAGGTTCTTGGTAGCCGGAATGGGTGATGCGATGGCGACCTGGTACGAAGCAGAGGCAGTTGCTGAAAACCCAAGGGGCATCTCGGTGCTCGGAGCAAGACCGACCAATGCCGCCAAGACAATCAGCCAAGCCTGCGCTCAGGCCCTGTATGAGCATGGCGTGAAAGCGATCTCAGCCGTTCATGTAGGCCGGTTGGACGACAGCCTTGAACAGGTGATAGAGGCGAACACACTGTTGAGTGGCCTCGGATTCGAGAGCGGCGGTTTGGCTGCGGCCCACGGCGTTGGACTGGCATTGACGGCAATCCCCACCGTCCACGACAACCATCTACACGGCGAAATGGTCGCCTTCGGTGTAATGGTCCAACTGGCGATGCAAAACCGTGAAGGAGAAGCAGCTCGAGTCGCAGGATTCTTCCAGGAGGTCGGATTGCCGGTTCATCTCGGCCAGCTATCCGTCTCCGAAGACAATTCGACCCTTACGACCATCGTGGAGGGAACAATGAGATTCCCCTTCACAGCAAACATGCCCACTCCGCTCAGCGAAACGCACATCAGAGACAGCATTCTCAAGGCAAACCAAATCGGCCGCACCGCAATCCGAACAGTCGGCGACGAGCCTTACAAGCGGATCCACACCAAGTAGCAGGCACACATAAGTGCCGTTATGTGCGGGGAGCTGTTATTCGCTTCTTACCTTCGCATCCGCAGCTTTCTCTGATTATGAGTTCGACATTGAGAATGATTTGGTTTGGGCCGGGACTGCCGTCTTCGCAATGGCTCGCTCCGTTTGGTGGTCAGTCACTTTTGTCCCAGTAGTTGCAACCGCTTTAGTTCGGACCTCACCCACTTGTCGATCAACTCCATCGGAAACCCGTCTACGTGAGTGAGGTTGGTGTCGTCCTGGTTGGCCTTTTTGAGAGCGTCGAGGGCGTGCGTCACGAGCTGGGCGGTAAGCAACGGAGAGGTGGTCAACCCGTAATGGTCCTCGAGGCGGTTGAGGCGTTGGTCTCGGTTCACCGTCGCATCCCCGCTGCCATTTCCAGGGCGTTGAGCCTGTTCTCTAGGGATTGGTCTTGGCGGTACCGGGAGGCCATATCCAAAACGACCCGGGCGGCGGCGAGGGCAAGGCGGTCGTCGGAGTCCTCGATGATTGCGCCGAGCTTCTGAGCGGCCTTGGTGGAAATCTGCGCCAAGATCCCCGCGGCATCGTCTAGGAACTCCTTGCGGGCGTCGGCAACAGCATCGGCGAATTGGACCTCATCCGCGCGCCACCTTTGGACGGTGCGACTGGTCACCCCGGCTGCTTTCCCGGCGTCGGTGGTGGTCCCACCGGATGCAATAACTAGAGCGGCCTTGGCCCATGAACCCTTCATAGGTATGACATCACCGGACATTCAGCGACATAGCGGGGAGCCGGGACGGCACTTGCTTAGATGTCATTCGTGTTCCTCTCCTTGTTTGGTGGTGCATCTGACGGCCACTGATCCCGAACCGGGTGCGTACACGAATCGATAGCCCTGATCGCAGTCAGGGCAATCAAGGTGTTCCCACTGATGGCGAGACTCCTCGACAAAGTCGGAGCGTTTGGCAATCGACTGAGCAAGCCCATCGATGGAACGGACCTTGGTCCCGTTCGTTTGTTGACCTTTGGCGTCGGAACGTGACCTGTCGGCGTTGAACTCGGCGAAGCTCTGCTGCTGCCTCTTAGGAGGTCTACGGAGGTCTACGGAGGTTGTTTCGAATGACCCGAACTCTGACCCGAACTCTGACCCGAACTCTGAGGTGTTATCCACAGGCTCAGTGTTCGGTTTATCCGAATTCTGGGGGAACGTGAGATTCCACTCACGGAGACCCCTGGCCCGATTGCGAACATGCTCCAACAGCCCGGCATCGCCCAAGTACCCGAGAGCCGATGTCACGGTTTCGTGGTGCATCCCAGCGTCGCGGCTCATCGTGCGAAGACTCGGGTAGCAGCTCGATCCGTCAGCGTCGGCATAGGCGACCAGAACCGCAGTCAGTGCCAAGACAGAACTGTGATTCGATGGCGAGTCACGAAGCAGAAACGCGATGACCGTCCGCTGCCATTTGAGGACAAAACCGCGCTGAGCCATTTCAAGACCGCCATCGAATATGTCCACCCCGGGCGCTAGCCTTCACGGTGCACTTCTTTGTAAGTGCTGCGATTGAGAGAGGACCGCTTCGGCGGTGCTCTCTCTTTTTTCAACAAGCCACGCCTCGATGTCTCTCGGGTCGTACATCACCCGACCGCCTACTCGGATTGAGGGAGGCAGGGCTGACGGGTTGCGGTGGCGCAACTGGCGGACCGCAGCTGGCGATTTTCCACCAAGGAACATGCCGAGCGCAGCGTCATCGAGGAGCTGCTCGGGAAGGCTCACGGTGCGGTCTCCTGTCGCATCACGTCCAACGCCTCGATGTAGCGAAGTCGACATTCACCGGTTGGTTCTGCCCTCCCTGTCTCGTATGCAGAGATCATCTCCCTGGACACAACGACAATGTCAGCAACCGCCTGCTGGGTGAGACCCGCCTTCTTCCTTAGCGTCTTGAGTTGCGACAGCTCGGGAAGTGGCGGACGCTTCGCCATTTCTGTCTTCACTGCATCACGTACCGTCATGGAAGACGAACGTAGTCCAAATGGTGATACTATGGGTAGTGCCACCTAGGGTATTCGACAGGATTTAGAAACCCCAAGGTTGTGACGCAGCACGACAAGGAGACACGATGACACCTCAACCAAGGAAGCAGTACCGCCTGAAAACGGGCGGACGGTGGAGGGCATACAACCCGGACCGGCCCCCTCCCTTGTCCGAGATTTCGAAGGTTCGGACCCATCCAGACGACGATGTTCTCGTTCGCGATCAGACTGCCCGCTATTGGATTTGGAGCAAACTCGACGACTACCCCAAGGAAGGATACACAACCTCAGTCCACGTTTCGGAAGAGTCGAGTGGCTGGGTCATAACCGACCTCGTCATCTCACGCTGTGCGGTCCCCCTATCTCCAGTCGACGCTGATGCTGATGCTGCGCCATGGTTATCGAACGGGATCGTCACAAAGGGTAGAAATGAACCGGGCGTTACACCAGCGGTCCTCAAAAACGTCAGGATCAGCGAGATCCGAGCTGCTTTCCTCAACCAATTCACAGAAGCAGACGCGATCAATCTGCCAATCAGAGCAGCGTCAGCGCTCGAAGCATTGAGAGCTTCATTCCAACCGGGATCTCGAACCGCGAGAGACCCGCTGACCAAAGCACGCCTTGCAGCTTCATACGAAGCGCTGACCCGAGAAAGTCAATCCGGAAACAGAGTGCATCAAGACCTCGCCGAGGTCACAGGCAAGAGCGCCCATACGATCTCGGGATATGTGCGAGACCTTCGAGTAGAGGGATACCTCACCTCAGCGGGGCAAGGTCGCGCAGGCGGGACGATCACCGATAAAAGCCGAGACATTCTCGAACGAGAAGGTGACCTCTAATGGCCTGGATCCGCAAACACCGCGACAAATGGCAGGTTCTCTACTACGACCCCGCTGGGCGTGAAAGGTCGGCTGGTGTGTTCAGCCGGAAGATCGACGCCGATCGCGCACGACGTGACGCTGAGACACAGCTCGATCGTGGTGAGTGGCATGACCCGACGCTTGGGAGGTGGACAACAGTGGCTGCCTTCGCTCCTGTGTGGCTGTC
>CAXMPK010000287.1:0-1677 GCA_964195405.1 uncultured Acidimicrobiia bacterium | reverse complement strand
CAGGGGGACTCGTCGCTGGCTGACCAGAAATTTGGCGCAGAGTTCGTACTCGCCAGCCTGGTCGGCCGATGGTAAGGGGTTTGATCGAAATAAACCCTTCAACTTCGGTGAGGCCGGATTTCGTAATTCCACTCGCCACGGAACTCATCACGGAACAAGGCGATCTCCTGCATCTGCGCCTTCGTGATCACAACTCCGGCTGGGTACTTCCGCTTGTCCAGCTTGGCCTTGACGCGAAGCCCCGCTTTGGTCCGAGTGTTGCCGATGAGATCCACGATTGTCTCGAAGGTCCGCAAGGGCTTGCCCCGCCAGTTCTCGGTGATGTGGCAGAACAGGCGATGCTCGATCTTGTTCCACTTGCTCGTACCCGGGGGAAAATGGCTGACGCGGATGCGGAGGTGTGTCTCATCAGCAAATCCCTGTAGCCCCAGCTTCCAGGCGCGTGCACGGTAGCCGTTGCTTCCTCCTGCATCCGCTGTGATGAAGAGTCTCTTCGCACGCGGATAGGCTCCCGCACCCATCATCTTCCACCACCGCCGAATCGATGCGACGGCGAACGCAGGCGTGTCGTGGTCGCGTCCCACGTTGACCCATGCTTCGTTGCGCGTCATGTCGTAGACCCCATACGGGATGGCCCTGCCCAACGCGTCGCTAGGAAAATCGTGGACCAGTGTCTTCTCGGGCGTCGCCCTCGGCTGCCACTCCCGGCCCCCGTTCTTGAAGTCCCCAACCAGTTCTTTACTCTTGGTATCCACCGAGATGATGGGTTGCTTGTTTCGTAGAAACTTGTCCGCCAGCACGTTGATGTACTCAAATTGGGCATTGCGATCCGGATGTGACGCGCCCTCCCGGCTCTTTTGCGCGGACTGTAAACTATAGCCAAGTTGATGCAACAATCGGCCCACCGTCGTGGAACTCACCGTCCAGCCCTGCTTGGTGAGACCTGCCGCCAGCTTCGCTCGACTCTTGCAGGTCCACCGCAGCGGGGAGGTGGGATCGCCACGAGTCAGAGGATCGACCATCTTCTCGAGCGCCTTGGTCACCCCAGGCTGGGTCTTCTCAATGCTGGGCCGCCCGGCACCGACGCGACGCAACCGTTCCGTCAACTCGACGCCCTGCTCGATCTCTCGACGCCCCTTGCGAATCGTTTCTCGGGCCATGCCCGTTGCCGAGGAAACCACGGCATCGCCGCCGTAACCGATGGCGTGAGACTCCGTCGCCGCCCAGAGACGACGGGCCCGTTCATCCAACGCTGGGCCTACGACCGCATACTTTCCGACAAGGACCGCTTCGAGTTCCACGTTTCGTCTCATGGAAACAGTGAATCATATGGAGCATTAAGATAGCAAGTTAATTTAGCTCTGCTGCCTTAGCGCGCTACGGATGGCAGGCCAACCCTCCGTAGCTCGCAGAGCGGGCGTAGGAGGGCAGCCTTAAAATCCCCTGGGGTTTTTCCCCATGTGGGTTCGAGTCCCACTCCCGGCACCTTGAGTCGGCTGCCTATCAGCCGGTGCCAACGACCGTCAGCCGTGAGAAGCGCTCGATCTTGTCAAAGTCCTTGTCCTTGTGAAGGAGTGGAACTCTGTTCTCGATCGCACACCCTGCGATGATGCAGTCCAAGGACCTCCGGATCGTGACGCCGCTTCGTCTCGCCGTTCGGTAGAGCTTCACTGCCGT
>CAXMPK010000286.1:0-5508 GCA_964195405.1 uncultured Acidimicrobiia bacterium | reverse complement strand
GATCCACTAGATCCCGAATTCGAACCAGACGAGCTCTTCTTGGTCGGTGCGATTGTTGTGGTTGTCGGCGAGGTAGTCGTCGTTGAAGGTGCGGTGGCCTCCTCGGTCAGAGCTTCTTCTGCTTCGGCAAGCTCCTCTCCTCCCGGTACCTCGGCCGCTAGCACGATGGCAAATGTGGTGGGCGGTGCGGCGGGTCGGTCGGGGACAGGCGCGACTTCAGTCGTCTCGACAGGCCCCGAGTCGAGGACGAGAACAAGAGCAGTGACCAAAACGACTGCACCTGTCAGCGCAAACAGGTAAGAACGACGCATTTATGGGGGAAGGGCGGCGAAGGCTAGTGGGGGTTAGAGCTCTACCCAAACAGAGTTACTTACCGAGATGCCCCCACCTCTCCAGGTCCTTGAGGGCTGCGGCGAGTGATTGATCGAGATCGCGAAATTCAATGCCAAGTTCATTATGAACCTTCGAAGTGTCCAAATCGTAGGTCTTGCCGACGTTTGATCGGAGGAAGTCTCTGGTCCCCTTGGGCTGGAAAGTGGCGGCGAGTTTGACGACGACATCGCCGATGGGATTGTCGAGACCCAGGGTCGGGAGCTTGTACCTCTCACCGAACCCGTTCTCCCGGGCAACGTCCATCATGTGTCGAAACGATGCACTTTTGGCACTGGTCAAATATCGCCCGGAGGCATCGTGATTCTCCATCGCCCTGATGTGGGCCGTGGCCACATCACGCACATCGACGAGCGGGAACTCGATGTTGATGATCCCGGGGTAATCGCCTTTGGTGGCACCGATGAGGACCTGATGGGTTTGATTGACTCGACCTACGATTGAGGGTCCGATCACTCCGGTGGGATTGATCACCACCAAGTCGAATGAGGGCTGACGGTCCTCCATGAATGTCCAAGCTGCCCTCTCGGCCATGGTCTTGGAATAGGCGTAGAACCCGACTCCAGGGTGGAGGTGTTATTCCAGTCGGCCTCGCTCCAAGAGCCGTCTCTTGTCCCGCCCGAGATGGCAGCAAACGACGATGTGAGGACTATCCGCTTGACGCCACCGGCCCGGACCGCCGACTCGAACACCGAAAGCGTTCCTTTCACGGCGGGGTCGAGGAGGTCCCGTTGCGGGTCCTCGACGTCCAGCACGTAGGGGGAGGCGACGTGCATCACGTATTCGCATCCGACGACTGCCTCGTCGTAGGCGTCTTCGTCGAGGAGGTCAGCTTCAGCCAGTTCGAGTCGCTCACTGGCGCCGGGGAGCTCTGTGAGGGAGCCCTCTGCCTCAGCATTGGCGACATTGCGGGTGGTACCCCGCACCCGGTAGTTGGCCTCCAGGAGTTGTTTTACGATCTCGGCAGCAACGAAGCCTGTGGCCCCGGTCACGAGTATTGGCGTGTTGGTTATTGGCATCAGAGGTATTTAAGGGCAGAGCCGGTGTTGAAGAGAATGACGGTCTCCTCGGGTTTGACCCAACCGTCTCGGCGCAACTGCTCATAGGCGGCAAGCACCGCTCCGCCTTCAGGTGATCCCCACACCCCGGCGTCAACGGCGAGTCGATCGGTTGCATCGAGCATGTCTTCCTCGGTGACTGCGACACCCGTGCCTTTTGTCTCACGTAGTCCTCTCAACATCAGCCGATCGCCGAGAGCAGAAGGTACGCGGAGCCCAAAAGCAGCGGTGACATCTGGGTCCGCCCATGCAACGGCATCGTCGGCACCTTCGTGGAAGGCCCTGACGATTGGAGCACAACCTGTGATCTGGACTGCAACCATCCGCGGCCGTTCTGGGCCGATCCAACCCAATTCTTCCATTTCATCAAATGCCTTGACCATCCCCACAAGACCGGTTCCTCCTCCGGTCGGATATAGGACCACGTCCGGGAGACGGCCCAGATCCCAGAACAGCTCATAACCCATCATTTTCTTGCCCTCTATGCGGTAGGGCTCGTGAAGGGTGGCGAGTGAGAACCATCCGTTGGCGGTTGCCTTCTCCTTTTGTATCCGGGCTGCGTCGGCGATCGTCCCCTCGACGAGAGTGACCTTGGCCCCCAGTGACTGACTCTCTTCGATCAAGGCGTGGGGGCTGTTCGCCGGTATGGCGATATCAACCTTGACGTCATGCAACGCGCCGTAGGCGGCGGCTGCTCCGCCGGCGTTTCCGTTGGATGGCAGGCAGAACTCGCTCGCACCCAATTCAACGTTGCGGGCGATGGCCACGGCCATACCGCGGGCCTTGAACGACCCTGTTGGGTTCTGAGCTTCATCTTTGATCCAAACATTCGACCCCAGCGATGGGGAAGGGATCAAAGGTGTCGCACCCTCGCCGAGAGTGAGTGTTATGGCACCGGCATTTGTTGGAAGGATTTCGTGGAATCGGAACTGTCCGGCGGTCCTGGCCAAAACCGCCGCCAGTGACGGCATATCCGAACGGTCGAGGTGATACCTGACCAATAGTGGCCCGGCACATTCGGCGCACACGGTTTGAAGTCGGTCCGCCGGGTGGCTGTTGCCACAGTTGGCGCATTCGAGATGAGACGTGAATCGGTTCAAGTCAGCCAGCATATGATCCTGCCCGGCTATGCCTCTAGATCACTACCGAGAAACCAATCGAGCCAACTGGGATTCCCGTGTCGACAGTCACTACGCCTCGAAGCTATATGGGGCCGGGAAGTTCATTGCCGATCCCGCCCACATCGGCTCGGTTGTGCGCTTCGACGCTGACAAGGTCCCAGACGTGACGGGGAAACGTCTGCTCCACCTTCAGTGTCATATCGGGACCGACACACTGGGTTGGGCGCGGCTTGGTGCCGAAGTGACAGGAGTCGACTTCTCGGAGAAGTCGATCGAAGCGGCAAGACGGTTGAGTGATGAGTGCGGCACTCCGGGCCGATTCGTTTTGTCCGAGTTGTATGACGCGCCTGCGGCTCTTCCCGAACAATTCGACATCGTCTACACCGGTGTCGGTGCGATCTGTTGGCTGCCCGACATCGAAGGCTGGGCGAAGGTGGTGGCTTCCTTTCTCGACGAAGGTGGGATCTTCTACATGCGAGAAGGTCATCCCATCATGTGGGCCCTCGACGACGAGCGGGATGACGACGAGCTTGTTCTCAAATACCCATACTTCGAACAGGCGGAACCGTTGTTATTTTCGGAGGAAACGACCTACGCAGGCGATGGGGTGCTCAGCAGTCCCATTACCTACGACTGGAATCACGGAGTGGCTGAGGTCCTCCAGGCACTTATAGATGCCGGGCTCCGAATCGACCAGGTCGAGGAGTACGACGCTCTCGAATGGGAGGCCGGGCCGGTCAACCAGCTAGGTGAGGACGGTCAGTTTCGGCTTGCAACGGGTCGTGAGCGTCTTCCCGTGATGTGGTCGTTGCTGGCGACGAAGACTTAAACGAGACAGGTGATTCTGGGGAGACCGTCGGCCACTTCCGACCAGGTGTCGCCGCCGTCGCTGCTTCTCCAAACCGTGTCACCGAACCCGGCGAAGACTTCGCTTCCATGGGCAACGAGACAGCTGGTGTTGAGGTTGCCTTCAAACCACTCCGGAAGACCGTCGGTCACTGGCTCGAGCCGTCCGGCCCACAGTTCGCTTTTGTAGAGGCGTCCCCGCGAAGTGCTCGGGCCGGTGGAAGCCGAGACCAGCACCCGATCTTCCAACACAACCACTCCCCGGCAATAGCTGGCGTGAAGACCGTCGGTCCGAAACTCGAAGTCGTGCCCGTTGTGCGAGCTCGCCAATCCGAGTGCCGTGGCGGCGAAAACCGCATCTCGTTGGGTCGGGTGCGCGGCGACTTGATGGACGTCCGCATCGATGTCGAGAGTCGGGACGATCCCCGTGTTGTCGTATCTGAGGACGCCTCCGACGTGGACATTGATATATAGGGTGTCGTCAGCGTCCAGGGTCATCGATCGCACGTCTGCGGGTGCTCCCCACGGGGTGTACCAATGGTCACGTCCCGGGGCGGTGGCGAAGAACTCATCCTCGGTGACGATGTCTTCGTCCAGCCCGAACAAGCGCCCCTCGTTGGCACCTATCCAGACGGTGTCTGGTGTCGGCTGAATGCAGATGGGGATGACGCCGTCGGGCATGTTGGCCACGGCCTGGCCGTTTCGATGGACACGACCTTTCCCGTCCACAGCCCACCAGTCGTCATTGTGTCTGGCGAGATGATTGATCGTGGTTCCCTCGATGAGCGGTGTTCCATCGAGTTGGGTCACGCCGACCGCGGTACCTATCAGAAGGTCCATGGCGTAACCATATGCGGTCGAGCTCATTTGGAAATTCGAGACCTAGGTCAACAAGGGTGTTGTGGCTAACCCAACAAGTCGGAAACGATTTCGGCAACCGGGTAGTCGACGCTTGTTGTGGTGTTTGGGACGGCAAGGAAATCCCAGGTGCCACCAACGATCCGCCAGCGGGCGGTCCAGTCGTAGTCGACGGTGATCGGAGCGCCTTCGTCTTTGGTCTCGTAGATGTGACTGGCGAAACCGTCCGGATATCCAGCGAGCGCCGTTGACGTAGCCGGGTAACTGTCTGACTCACCGTCACCCCAGCTGACGACGACCGCCGACACCTCTATGTAGATGTCGAGAGTCGAGGCGCCGCTGGAGATTTGGGCGTTGTGCTGGTCAGGAATTGGGACACCGACATAGGTGGCGAGTCCGGTGACACCGTCGCCAGGTTTCGGACTCAACTCAGGGGTTGGTGGTGGGTGGATGTATTGGATGACGTAATTCCATGCATCTGCCGTCGGGTCCGACGCCGGAATCGGCTCCGAACTGCAGCGAGGGAGAGTGGGCCCGACAACGATGGGGCCACCCGGACTCCCCGGGTCAGGGTCGAAGCCGATATCGGCTGAGCCGTCGGCGAACTGGGCGAGGATGACGTAAGAGGTGACTGCTGAGGTGTAGTACCAACATTGACCGGTGATATCGGTCCCGGTTTGTGGGTAAAGGGTGCCGGGAACATCTTTGTCCGAGGCATAGTCGATGACGTTCCCACCAGAAATGCGACAACGGGTGACCTGGTCGAGCTCGCCCGAGAATGGGTTCTGGGTAGTCGTTACCCAGCAAGAAGAGAATTCTGCAGCGGAAGCCGTAGTACCTGGAAGAATTGCCACCGCTATGGCAACGGCTGCAGCAAGGCGTCGCAATCGGCCTCCCATAAGTCGTTTCGATTCGCCCATGAGGACGCAAATCCCCAGCTTTCAGCTCGTATCCGCAGAATGTAGACAGCCGTGCCTGCAGCGCCTTCTCCTCGAAATGCGGTCGAATCGGCTGTTACCCAGACGGCGAGGCATTGATCGTCCGTCCGAAGTATTTCAATACCTTGGATGGCTATGTCGCCCTTCGTCGGCGGCTCAATGAACGTCATGGTGTCGAACAGTGAAAGTCCTTCGTTCAGTTGATCCTCCGTTGCAACAACCTCCCTGATCCGCTCCACGTCCTGGTTGTAGATCCCCTCAAACCAGCCAAACCAAAGTTCACGCAAGATCTCCTCG
>CAXMPK010000285.1:0-2017 GCA_964195405.1 uncultured Acidimicrobiia bacterium | reverse complement strand
GGTGCCGAAGAGGCCGAGATAGGCCGCGTCGGTGGAATCATCCAAGATTGCACCGCCGTCGATGTTGACCCAGTAAACTGTCTCGTTGTTCAGATCGAGCGACGGGTTGATGGTCACGGTGGTACCGGAGAAGGTCACCTTACCGGAGTCAGTCACATTGATGGTCTCGTGGGTTCCACCAGCAGACGCGATGACGATGTTGCCGGTGCCCGATTTGACGTTCGCGTCGAAGGTTGCCACCAGGTTGGTGTCAAGTGCCACGTTGGTATCATTGTCTGCGGGGATGGTCGGCAAGACCAGGGACGGACCAATGGGGGCCGGGGTGCCGGTCACGACGATTTCCGAAAGAGTACCGAAGCCAGCCTCCCAAGCGTTGATCGAATCCGCAGGCCACGTGAGCCTGAGGGCATTCACACCCGAGGCGAGCAAGCCACCGCCAATCTCAGCGAAGGAACTCTTGCCGTAGAGCGAGGCACCTTGGAGCATCGGACCATTGTAATCGATGGTCGTGACCCAAGTGGAGCCCAGGTCGGTCGAGACCTCCACGTTCAACAATTCGAATCCATCACGACCACTGTTCTTGTAGCCATGGAAGATGTCGATCGTGTCGATATCGACGGTCGTATCAAATTCGAAGGTCATTTCAGTCCATTGACCGGAATTACCGACGACCTGGACGGCGTCGCTTTGCCAACCAGAATCGCTCGTGTATTGGGCGGATGTGAGGGCAGTGCCGTCATAGGCCACCCCGGGACCTCCCGGAGAATTGACCCCACTGACACTCGCCAGGTTGGTGGTCAAAAGGTTGGGCCCGGAAACGCTATTCGTTCCATCCGTGAAGGTGGTGACCCACTTGGCCTGCTCCTTGATGACGATGCCGGCGAGCGACGGGTCGCGGCCGGAGCCGGATACGGTCTTGTCTGGATACAGGATATCGAGACTGGACGTGCCGGTGACTTCGATGGTGACGACGGCAAAGACGTTGGTGTCTGAGTCTAATTCGTCGCCAAATTGCAGTGTGGCGGTGGCGGTGTCGCTGCCGGTGGCAACAAGGGTGCCGATGTAGTCAAAGCCGTCGCCAATGCTCCGGTCTTCACCGTGCATGAGCTGGATTTGGTAGGTCTCTGCGGGATTCAGGCCGGAGATGTTGATGGTCTGGTCCATATCGCTGCCAGTCGGGTATGCTTCGGTGCCGAAGGTGGCGTCGTAGGGAGATGGAACGATACCAGTGGACGTGCTCCATGCGATTCCGTCGGTCGTGGCTCCGACGGTGATTCCGTTGGCGGTTCCAAAGACAACCGTGTTCGTGCCGCTGGTGGCGGTGCTGCCGGTGAAGTCGATGCCGTCATAGGTGATGTCGGCTCCGCCGAGATTCAGGGCCAGTTTCACGAGACCAAAGGTGTCGCGGAGGGTCGGCGGGGTGTTCGGGCCGGTAGTGCCGTTCGCGGCGACTGCCGAGACGGTGGTCGGCCGGACGGTGAAGTGCCAGTCGCCCGGGCTGTCAAAGCCGGGGAAGTCGATGGCACCGTCGTTAAAGGCGGTGGCGTCGATCTCGACGTAGAGGTCCTCGCCCAAGGGCAGGTCGCTCACAGGGTCGATGGTGACGACCGCACCAGCAACGGAAACCGCGGTGACGTTGATCGTCTCGAGGACGACGTCATCGGAGGCCCGCACGATGCGGATGTCGCCGGAGCCCTTCGTGATGGTCTGGTCGAAGGTCAACTCGAGGTTGGCGCCCTCGGCGACCGTCTCGGCTCCCCTGGCGGGAACGAGGTCTGGAACGAGGACGAAGGGGAAGTCGTTGGTGGCTTGTTCTCTCACCATCACACCGGATATGCCGGGGCCCCAAACCGAATCCCTCTGGAGGTCGATCGTCAGGCTGTCTTGGCCCCACACCGTAACCTTCGCGAGATTGTAGATCCCGGTGATGCCATCGTCGGAGTTGTTGTTCCATGTCAGGTTCTGACCGCTGTCGAAGCCGTCGAGGAACACGTTCATGTCGAAGTCGGCCAACGCA
>CAXMPK010000284.1:0-16326 GCA_964195405.1 uncultured Acidimicrobiia bacterium | reverse complement strand
CGAGACCGTCACACCCGAAAATCCCCTCGGCGCTAAAGGAATCGGCGAGGCCGGAACTATCGGATCTGCTCCCGCCATCGTCAACGCTGTGATCGACGCCCTGGTTCCGTTTGGGATCGAGAGTCTCGACATGCCTTTGACTCCGGCCAAGATCTGGGCGGCCATCGAGTCGACTCGCTGAGGCTGCCCTTAGCTTCGTGGAAGTCGGAGTTCTCGATTTCTGAATCACTGCTCACCGTGAGTGAGTTTCCCCTGTTCACGGGTCCTCTCGCCGTTTGCTATCTTAAGGAAGGTGCGTTTTCGCACCTTTGATTAGCAGCGATCAGAAACTGGCGGGAGTTTGGGAATGACTGGGAAAAAACGTGCGCGGTTGCCGATATTGATCTCAATTGCGGCACTTATAGCCGTAATTGTGCCGGCCGGTTTGGCATCTGGATCACATGATGGACCACCTGTGATTGTCGGGAACACTTCGGTTGTCCTTCTCAATCTTGGCGACACAGACAACGTGACCTGGACGGATCAGACCCAAACCATCACTACGGCTCGGAACAAGTGCACACCGGTTACGTTCGGGACCAGCCCGGAACTGTTGTCGGTGACGCCAATTGGTGGAGACTTGGGCATTGTGAAAGACGGTCTTGGGATCCAGAGCCAGGGTGACGGCAACAGCGGCCCATGCGGTCAGGCCGAGGCCGAAGACGGTGAAGGTATTGCAATCGCACTTGGCTCTACTCTCAGCGGCTATCTGATTCAGGCTATAGACGTGGACCTCGAACTGAAGTTCGATGCCGAAGTCGAAATCACCTATTACCACAATGGGCAGCCCGTTGATTCGGACACCTTCGATGGGATGGGGCCCGATGATGGACCCGACTCCGCGGATTTGGACAACTACCGATACAACTCTGAGCAAGAGGGGATCAACGCGTTTTTCGACGAGGTGGTCTTCGTGGCCTTGGCAGGAGCCTTCTCCCTCGAGGCCGGGGTTGACGGCACAGAAAACGGTTTGCTGGACACCTCCAACAACTCCAGCCAGTTCGAGATCGTCAAAGCCTTCGAGGGCGAGATCACTTGTGGTGAAAGCGCCGATATCGGAATCCCCGGCGTGGACACAACCTATGGAACCGTGACAATGCATGCGCTCAACCTCGACGGGGCCGGCTGGGAAACCACGGACTGCATCATGAAGCCCTACAACTCAGCTACCGCGGAAGCGGCACTGGCCTTCATCCCGGAACTAGAGAACTCAGAGGCTCGTTACACACTCGAGGTCACTGTTGAGAATCAGGCGATCACACAGGACTCCAACGGAACCATCACCTCGCTGCTGGCTGAATACAACCTCACTGGTGATTTGAGTTTTCCATCAGGTGGCACTCCAGTCCAAAGATGCCAAGGACAGCCAATAATCGACCAGCTTGACGTTGATTACGACGCGTTCTGGAGTCAGAATTCTCCTGTTCAAGTGGGTGAAGTCGATCTGCTGCCAACAGGCGAAATCATCTGCTGGTATCTGGCTTCCGTTACGCCAACCGGGATCGACGTAGGCACCGAAGTTTGGGGGTTCCTCTTCATCGACGACCCGAGCGTCAGGTTCAAGTAAGAGCGTCTGAGGCTGATCGGACTAACGGGCAACCCCCAGTTTCTCGTAGAGATCCTGGAGGCGCTTGTGCTCGGATTGGGTGGGCCCTAGCTCATCCACCCCGAGTACGTTGGCCCGCGCTTCACGAATGAGCAGTTCCTCGTAGAGGTCGTCACTCTCATTGGAGGCCGCAAGAGCTTGTTCGAATGCGTCCGATGCTTGCTCTCCCTCTCCAATCGAGGCAAGAGCGGATCCGCGGACGCGCAGGACACCGGCCTTTGCCGACGAGAACGCCTCGGGATTCGAGGCCTCGAATTGGCTCAAGAAATCAAGAGCTCGATCAAACCTTTTCGCCCGCACCAGAGCCTCTGCCAGCGTGAAGACAATCTCACCGGACCAGTCTGACGCATCACCTGACATCTGCTCAACCGCGAGTGGATCAAGTTCCTCGATCGCCGATTGAAAATGGCCTAAGCCAAGCTCGGCACGAGCGCCCTGAAGTAGCACGAAAGGCACCAGTTGCGCTGCGTTCGACGCACGAAGGACGCGACTCGCATCCTCAATCAGAGGAACAGCTTCGGCATACCTGCGCTGGCTGATGAACACCTCCGCCGTCGCGGCTTTGGTATTGGCAGCCTCGACCACATTTCCAGAGCGCTCAGCTGCCGCCACAGCTCTTTCGTACCAAGCAAGCGCCAAATTCCAGTCACCCTCCCAGTAGGCATATGCACCGAGATTGTTCAACACCGAAACGCAACGATCAAACATTCCCAAGTTCTGATAGATCTCAACTGATCTCTCTCCCAAGCGAGGATCGACGTTCCCAATCAAGAAATTCCCCCAATCCATGGCCACATACCCTCGGGCGATTGCCTCGCTCTCCCCATGGGTGCGACCGAGCTCAATGGCTCGAGATGCACTTCGAAGAATCCTGACCGGATCACCACCTGCACTATCAACGCTCGCCTCGTAGGCGGCGTTGCGTGCCATGGCACGCAACGCCGGCTCGTCGCTGTGACGACCAAGTACTTTCCGACCCTGCGCCAATGACCTCCTGGCCTGAGTGAGGTTCCCCGAGCCGTACCAAGACTCGGCTCGTCGCAAGTACAAGTCAGCTACGTTGACCGGGTCTCCTTCAGCGGTCTTGATTGCTTTTACAAATGACCCGCGGGC
This sequence comes from uncultured Acidimicrobiia bacterium, assembly GCA_964195405.1. Taxonomy (GTDB): domain Bacteria; phylum Actinomycetota; class Acidimicrobiia; order Spongiisociales; family ZC4RG35; genus CAXMPK01. Next base: position 13,568 of record CAXMPK010000284.1, on the reverse strand, counting down.
CGCCTCGTATTGGCCCATGAGATCCTGGGTCTCGCCAAGCCTTTTCCAGAGATCCGAGCGAACCTTCGCAGACGTATCGGGCGTCTGTCTCGCCGCTTCGATTGCTCTCCCGTAGTGCCTGACAGCGTCGGTGTTGGCGTAAGCAGCCTTCGCCTTGTCACCCGCTATCACGGAGTAATCGAGCGCCTTCCTGTGGTCGCCCGATACCGAGAAATGCATCGCCAGCGAACCGGCTACGGAGTGGGTATCGTCACCTGCGAGGCGTTGGATAATCTCAGCCGCCCTAGCGTGCAACTCCTTTCTCCGCTTGTAGGACAGGCTCTCGTAAACGACATCGTGTACCACCGCATGCCGAAATCGGAGACGATCTTCTCCGTCTGGTTCGATGAATCGGCTCAGGTTCTCGAGAGTCACATCGTCGAGGTCGATTTGCTCAGGGCCCAGCAACTCTTCTACTACAGAGCGGCGGAAACTCATGCCCAACACCGCCACGTACATGAGGACCCGACGGGAGGAAGGTGCCAGCGAGTCGATGTCGGTTGACACCACACCATCGAGCGACGCTGGCAGCTGATCGACGTCGCCAGTCTTTCTCATCAGTCGTACCAATTCGGAGAGGAACAGCGGGTTGCCGGCTGCCCTCGACACCAATGCGTTGAGTTCGTGAGGCCGAAGCGGGGCAGCTGCTGTTGCCTCTATGACAATCGAGCGCACCGCTTCGTCATTCAAGACCTGGAGGGCAATCTCTTCGCCCAAGGGGCTGGATTCGAGATCTTCGCGACGGGCCGTGAGGATAAGTGACCAGGGACGGCTGGTTACAGCAGTCCCAAGGCGCTCGAGAAGACCGAGCGAAACCTCGTCGATCCAGTGCGCATCCTCGACCAGGATCACCAATGGACGCTCGTAGAACGCATCGAGCAACTCGACAAAGGCATCGGCGGCTCGCTCAGGCCGGTACCGAGGGTCCAGCGCTGCTGTTTGCTCGTTGTCCTCGACTTCGATATGCATGATGTCGCCAAGTAATGGAATCGCCCACGACAGCTCCGGAGCGTTGCTGGAAACAGCACCTGTCAGAGCGACAACCATCTCCTGCTGGGAACCCCGAGCTATCTCCAGGGCTCTTCGCATCGGATCTCGGAACGCCCAGTAGGGGACAGTGGCTCCACTTGTTTCGGCTTGGATCATCAGGGTGTCAACACCCGAGCAACGCTCTAGAACCTCTGAAATCAACCTCGTCTTACCAAGACCGGGGCCACCGGTGACTGTCGTTATCGCACCGGTACGTGTTTGGGCTGAATTCGTAAGGATCTGAACCAACATCTCCGTCTCAACATCACGGCCGACGAACGGCAGGTCATGTTCGCGAACTGGGGGGCGCACTCCGCTTTCGGAGCCGACCGAGTATGCCTGGATTGCTTGAGATTTGCCCTTGAGGCTAAGAAGCGGGAGGGCTTCGACGTCGAAGAGTGTTGAGGAAAGGTCTAGCACTGTTGGGTTGGCGACCAGAGAATTTGAGCTTCCGACGGCCATGAGTCTGGCAGCGACGTTGACCGTGTCGCCCATCACTGTGAATGTCCGTCTGGTCGAAGTGCCGATGTCACCCACAAACACATGGCCCCTGTTGACTCCCGCTTTGACCGCCAGGGGTTGATCGGAGTCGAGCACTGCGCGGACGGCCCGCAGTATGCGCCCTTCGTCGTCGTGTTGGCTGGTGGGCACTCCTGCCGCCAGGATGATCTTGCCACCGTCGGCGGCAACATCGGAAGCAAGAAAGGTCACATCTTCACGCCTGGCTGCCACCTGAATAGATACAACCAGGGCCTCGAGGTCGACGGCGACAACCTCCCCACCAGAATCCGAAATCAGGGCATCGGTGCCCTTGAACTCAATGAATCCGATGCTTGCCTGGCGGTGTTCGGCATCTCGGGTTCCGCCAGACAGGTGTTGAAGTAGGCCAACCGGTACCAGCTCACCTACATCAATGCCTGAACCGGCCGAGACACTTGGCTCAATGCGGGGATGGTTGATCTTGCGTTTCCTGATCAACCAACCACTGCCCTTGGGACTCCCAATGAAATCAGATGGGATCAGCCTTCTGACCTCTTCGCTAACGACGATCTCCCCAGCATCCGCAATTCCTTCCATCTCCGTCGTCCTCGACGTAGTAGGACCGACAACCAAAAGCTCGCGATGAGATTGGCCCACAAGGAACAAATCGATTGGACCCGAATGAATACCGGAGGACATTCTGAGATCGATCCGGCCTACGGAGGTCTGCTCGCCCGAACCCGATCGGAGCACAGAGCGCATTTCAACGGCTGCGGCGCAGGCCTGCATTGCGTGGTCGTCGCTGTCAAACATCAGCAACAGAGCGTCACCACCGAACTTCAAGAGTGACCCCCGCCGAGTCGACCCGACATCTAACATCTCGCCGAAAACTCGGTCGAGGACGCCTGTCAGCTCCTCCGCTCCGATCTTTCCCTGATCGGCCAAACGCTCTGACAAACGAGTGAACCCAGAGATATCGACGAATAGAAGCGTCCCGTCGATCTGATGCCATCGCGAATCGTGGGATGCAGCACCCCAATTGATGGCAACGTCGGCGACGTAAGGCACCAAGTCTTTGTTATCCACCGAAATAGGGCCCGCCACAGTGACTCCGCAGCCTAGAGATGCGAATTCCATGGAGAGTATTGGCCCCGTTCGGGATCGTGCATCTCGACAGCCGTTGACGCCGGCCAAGATCTGGACGCCCATCCGGGTTGGCTGAGGCTGCCTTAGAGCTGTAGGAGTCCTTCACACCAAAGGCCCAAATGGTGGGTGTGCTGACCCAGAGATCTGAATGTGTCCACATTCGACCTTGAATTCGGTGCGATCTATTTCTCCGACGAACCTGTCCTAATCAAAACAAGATGGTCGGCCGCCGACTCCGCACCCCAAACCTCACCGGGGCGACCAAGAATCTGACGTACGTCGCCGGGTTCGTGAGGCAAGGGGTAGACGTCGAAGTCCTCGGTGATCGGATCGAATCGAACCAGAGAATTCGAGCCGAAGTCGCTAACCCAGACGATGTCGGACTCGTCGACGAAAACCGCGTAGGCCGCCGGGTCGTCTCCCGGGAGAGGCCAGCTCGTCCACTCCCCGGTCCCAGGCACATAACGACTGAGCTGGCCACTGTTCCATTCGCTCACCCAGATGGCGCCGACCGAGTCGGACCAGACGCGCCGAGCACCCTGGCCCGGAGTGGGAGGTTCGATGACGGTCACTGAGCCATTCGGGCTGACAGCACCGACGTAAGAGCCGGCGAGCGACGCGTAGTAGACAGACCCGTTCGGTGTGGTGGCGATTCCGTAGGGGCCACGGCCACCCGGGGCCTCGAAAATCTTTGTCTCGCCGCTGTCAACGTTGAGCGACCCGTAGATACCGGTCTGCCCGGTGAACCACAGGTTTCCTCCGAGGTCGAACGTGGCCGTGTTCAGATTTGCGCCGAACGTGTCGTCTGGCAGCGGGAAGATTGTCACGGCGCCACTCGCCGGATCGACAGAGACGATGGCGTTGAGACCACTGTCGGTGATCCAAGGGGTGCCCTGCCGGTCGACAATGACACCGTGGGGCTTTGAGCCCGACCCGAGAGAAATGTGTCTGGTCTCGCCGGTGACAGGGTCGAGCCAACCGAGTTCCCCCGAGCCTTGCGCGGTGTACCAAACCCCGCCGTCTACCGCTGGGGCAACATCATGTGGTCGGGAGCCGGCAGGAACGGGGAACGCCTCCACAGTGAGCGACTGCGGCGGAGTGGAAGTGGGTGAGCCATCCACCGTGGTCGAAACCGTTGACGGACTGCTGACACTCGAGGTTGTCGTCGTTTCGTCGCCTGAACTCGTCGTTGCCCCGGTTTCGGTGATGACCTGAGTGCAGGCCGTGAGGAGAACGCACCACGCGATCGCTGCGAGCCGCATACCCGAAAAGCTAACGAAGCTCAGTCGCTATCGGTCAACAGTGACATCGGTGTCGGCTAACCGGCGGTCTCTACGCCACTGGTGCAACGCGAGTCGAGTACGCCGGTAGCGTCGACGGAGTAACCGGGTCTTGGAGCGTGTTGAGATGTACACGAATACGACAGTAAGGAGTTTCCATTGAGCCCAACTGGCACTACGAAGATGCTCGTCGCCGCCAGCGTCATCACCCTGACAATCGGATCGATTGACGCCGGTATCAGTGGCGAGTGGGATCTATTCGTGCTTTTCGTCGTGGGCCTCGGCCTCAACGTGACACTGCTTCTGCGTCTTCAGTCGCGGCGCCCGGCAGTCCCGATCAGACGCGATCTCGTGGCATGGCTCCGTGACCGAGCATCGGTATCGGGTGAGTCGCTGTCGGCCGTGACTGATCGTGCCGTCGCGACATTTGCCGATCGCTACGGCGTCGTGGTTGACGTTGAGGAAACGCGTCAGTGACAGACGCGACCGTCATCCTCGACGGAACCCGGGTGAGGTCTGACTTGATTGGTGGCAAGGGTTTCGCATTGAATCGGCTGGTCGAGATGGGTGCAACGGTCCCGCCGACGGGTGCGATCACCACCGACGGCTACCGCTGGTTTATCCGCGAATCCGGGCTGCAGGATTTCGTCGATGACCTGCGCGGGAAAGCCGTACCGGATCAGGCCGAACTCGATCAAGCCGCCGAGATGGTCGACGAAGCCTTTCTGGAGGCCCCAATGCCGGACGCCTTGGCGGCGGAGATTCGTACCCTGGCAACCGGTGTCGGAAGTGGTGCCCAACTCGCTGTCCGCTCATCGGCAACTGCTGAGGACATGGCCGCGGCGTCCTTTGCCGGTCAGTACCGCTCGTATCTCGAGATTGGTGACGATGAGGCTCTTCTCAGGTCGGTGAGATTGGTCTGGGCATCGCTGTGGCTACCTGCGCCCCGCAGCTATCGCGCCCACACCGGCGTGCCTGAAGATGATCTCGCCATGGCGGTTGTGATAATGCGTCTTGTCGAAGCCGAACGCGCCGGTGTCGTGTTCACGGTGAACCCGACAGGCTCTGGAGCCGACCTTCGGATAGAGGCCGTGGACGGCTTGGCCGAACAACTGGTCTCTGGAGAAGTGACACCCGAGGCATACGTCCTGCCTCGCTCCGCCAGCCACCGCGCTCCGCTGGACCGGGTTCTCGACGAAGCCATTGGGGCAGCCCTCGAATTGGAGCATCGTTTCGGCGAGCCTCAGGACGTCGAGTGGGCCTATGACGGTGACCATCTGTACATCGTCCAGTCGAGACCCATCACAACAATCTTGACAGAAGGCACCGACGACGGGTTCGACACCTCTATCGGATCGGAAGATGCGTTCACGACGGCGGGGATTGCAGAGTCTCTCCCCGGCGTGCTGCCCCCACTGCAGTGGACGACAGCCGCGCCACTACTCGAAAACGGTTTTCGTCAGCTCTTCGACCAGATGAAAGCCCTGCCTGCCATGGCCGACCGGCGCCCGTTTCTAGCTCGCGTCCGTGGCCGCGCCGTCCTCAGTCTCGACTTGATGAAGGCTGCAGCCGCTGAAGTTCCTGGGGGCTCAGCCGAGGAGATCGAACGACAATATTTCGGACGAGTGATCAGCGAGCCGTCAGCTGTTCCAGTAAGTGAGACACGCGGACCTTTCAAAGGACTTCGATCGATGTTCACCGGGTTCCGGGAGATCAACGCCCGCCGCTCTTTCCGTTTCGAAGCCCACGCATCCATCGACGCTACCGAGCGCATCCTGATCAGCCCGCCGGATTGCGATGTGGCAACCACCGCCCAGCTGCTTGCTTATCGCCATCGAGCGCTCGACCTCGCAGGTCGGCTTATGGCCGCCGAAATCGCGGTGGCGGCGGCGGCGGCGGCCTATCGCGGTATCGAGCTGTTTCTCGAGCCCCACGTGGGTCTCGAGGCTGCCGGCCTGGCCCAGCAGTTGACAGCAGGCGGAATCGATCCTTGCGGAGTCCAAGTTGCGCTGCGGACTTGCGACCTGGCCGAGCAAGCCCTTACCGACGGTTCGCTTGCCACGTCGATCGAGGGATTCACTCCTCGCGACATGGGAATTCTCGAGACCCTCCGAAACAGCACCCAGGGAGCACAGTTTCTCGCCGCATTCGAAGGGGAGCTAGAACGTTCTGGGTCGGCATCGGTTTTCGCCGGCCAAACTTGGGCCGAGTCGCGGGATCTCGCCTGGCAACTGGTCAGTCAGGCGGTTCAAGTCCAACGATTGGGGCGTCCGGCAATGGTCGACCCGAATGCCAGATACGAGCTTTTGGAAGAGATCGGATCTCAGTTCGCCTCCTCCTGGAAATGGCGGTTTCAGCGGATCATGACCGCACAGGTTGTCGACGTGAGACGACGGCTGCTTCGTCGTCTCGTCGACGACGCTGTCGAGTTCCTCCACTTGCGCGAGAAGACCAAATCCGCGGTCCTTGCTCTGGGTGGTGAAATCCGCAGGATTCACCTGGCCATGGGACATCGCCTCCACGCCTCAGGCGTGCTTGAGACTCCCATCGACATCGACCTGCTCGCCGCCCAAGAGCTCGAAGCGGCTTTCGACGACAAGGCTCCCAGCCGATGGGAATTGAAGCGACGCCGCAGCGTTCTCGAGCGGCTGTCCGAGGATGACTCCGTCCCCCAGGTCTTCGTCGGCGACCCGACTCGAAGCCTGGGTGACATCGACATCCCCCTAGGTGACACATTCGAGGGGTGGGGAGCCAGTGCCGGCGTCTATGAAGGAACGGCCAGAATCATCACCAAGGCCACTGATCCGATAGAACCCGGGGACATCTTGGTGGCGCGCACGACAGACCCCGCCTGGACTCCCTTGTTTCTCACAGCAGGTGCCATCGTTGTCGAGGAGGGCGGACCTCTGTCGCATGCCGCGATCATCGCTCGTGAACTTGGGCTGCCTGCGGTGCTCAACGTTCCCGGCCTTCTCGGCCGGCTTGGTTCTGAGGGATCGGTTCGGCTCCGGGTCGACGGAGGCCAAGGTGTGGTCGTCATCGTCAATACCGAGCCCGACTCCGACAATGACAAAACCTTGGAGGCCGTCGGATGATCGGTCGGGTGCCCCGGCACACTTCATTCGCCGACGAAATCGACCCGGGCGGCCTCTATGTGTTCATCCCTGGGGCCCTCGCCGGCGGCTTCCTCATCTCGATGGGGCTCCTGATAGGCGATGCTATGCGCAAGCTGAGAGGTGATATAGGCACCGAGCGGCGGGTGGCTCATACGGGAGCGGCTGTGGCCGACGAGGTCCGCTTCGGTGCCGGTGGGTCACGACAGACCGGGTCAGGGCTCAGGCCTCGATGGGTTTATGGCGTTGTCAGCGCCCTGTCATTCGGTCTCGTACTTCTGGTCATTCCCGGTGCGACCTGGAATTTCCTCAACCCGGGGGGCTATATCTCAAACATCAGCTGGATCTGGGTAGGCAGCATGATCCTCGCTCTCGGATTTACCATCCTCGGTGTTCAGACCCTCAGTCTCGCTCCGGAGTGGCTCCCGGTCATTCTCGGATTGCTGGGTCTGGGATTCGCTCTCAGGTGGTTGTTTGGCGTCGACCCAGTCATAGACAGACCCCTGCTGATCATTTCTGGCCTGGTGGCTGGTGGGCTCGGTTCTGCGTTGACATGGCGAAGACGTCGCCTCCGCGAGCACACCGACGTGCCGCCGTCGGTACGGCCCGTTCTCACCCGCACGCCCCTCAGTCGCCCCCACTAACGACAGGTTGTTCATGTCGATTCGCCTGAAAAGTGGTGCCGCTGCAGGAGTCGAAACCTCCGCGGCATGAGTATCGATCAAGTCCACCTCGGACTTCCCGATGGCGCCCCGTGGATTGTCCGTGTCGTGCTGCGCAGTCGAGCCTTTCTGATTTTCATGCTGGTCACCACCATTGTGCTCGCCATCATCGCCGCCGGTAATCCTGACTGGCTGCTGAGAATCGACCAGCCAGTTTCTGAGTGGATTCGCGGCGTGGGAGGTGGTCTCTCTTTCGCCAAGCTCGTCACCCGACTCGGCTCGAGCTATCTGGCCGTCACTGTCGGTGTCGTCGCCGTTGTTCTGCTGTGGCGTAGGTGCCGGGCCTCAGCTATCACCCTGGGAGCCCTGATCGCTGCCGCCTTCACCGTCGACCTGGTACTCAAGGTCTTGGTCGATCGAACCCGACCCCCAGATCCGGCGGTCAGCACTCAGCTGGGTTCGTTCCCTAGCGGGCACGTCATTCATGCGGTAGTCATCTTCGGGATGGTCCCGCTTCTCCTATGGATTCTGACCAATCGCAGTGTGTTCCTGCGGCTCGGCTTCGTCGTGTTCGCCATCGTGGTGACACTGGTGGCAGTGAGCCGAGTTCGTCTCGGTGCGCATTGGCCCTCGGACGTCATCACCAGCCTGTTCATCGGGTCGTCGCTACTGCTAGCCGCGGAACAGGTGATCACCTCGGCATGGGCGGCCGACCGCTGCTCTGCCACCGGTCAGCATGCCGTGGTACTTCGCCCCGGAAGTCCCGACACGTAGCGTTTGCTGTGAGCCCTTGGGGTTCGGCTCACCGTCTCCAAAATCGTTTTTGTCGCGACCGGGTGTCCGCGGCTGGAGTCTGGGGCAGTCGACCCTCGATTTCTTCCAGTTCAACCGCTCTCGCCTCGACCGCCAGAAGAAGCTCGTCGTAGCGACCCAGTTCTGGTTTGTCGAGCAGATCTGCATCAATTTTGCGTAGAACCCCACGAGCCAGAGGGATGTCAAGCCTATCGATAGCCTTGCTGGCAGCATCGAGCTTCCGCTTGGCCTTCTCGTTCTGCCCGACCTGCCAAATTCGGGAAGCTTCGAGATGCACCTCAGCCTGGCCCAATTCCCTTTGCGGAAGAACAGCGAGAATTTCCTCGGTTTCAGGGTCGACAGCGATCGTCAGCAGTGACTTGTTGTCATGCGCCCTTGCGTGTTGCACGATCTCGTCCACGAGACCCCTCGCCCGATCGATGGAGTCTTCGCTTGCCATACTCGACAGAGTATGGGTGAGCGGCGACTAATCGCCCACAAGTCAACCCCGCGCGTCGTTGGCATGACGCCTGGGGTCGCTATCCGACACCCCATGATCATGACCACCCAAGCTGAGATGACGGTTTGCCAGGATCAGGGCCGTGATGAGACCGACGATTACTAGCCCCACAGCCAAAACGGTGCGCACCGGCGCGAGGAACGAAGTCAGAAAGGCCGCAGTCGCCACGGCCAGCGAGAGAACGAGCACGGTCGTAGCCTCGTCGATGCGGCGATCATTGAATGCGCTCGATCGCCTCACACCGTCTCGTCGCTCGATGCCTTCCCATGCCAGGTCGGCTGCGACGTACCACAGGACTCCTAAGACGATCGAGCGAACCCACGATGGATCGTCGGCACCGGCAGATGCGATCAGAGCGGCTGCGAAGATCGGCAGCGTCGCAACTCCGACGAGCCGAGCCGAACCGACCGCGAGGGCGAAAGCGAACAGCACGAAGCCAAGGATCGCCATTCGACCTGCAGTCTGCGACTCGGTCCAAGATGGCAATACAACAATCCCAACGATTGCCAGAGCGACCACCAGGGCAGCTGCGGTTTGTAGCCGGCCTTCACGCAAAACGATAGGTAGCCCTAATGCCATCGACGAGTCACTCGCACGGCTCGGCGACGGCGGCGGATGAGTTCACTGAGAGTGAGATCGAGATGATCGCCGAGTCTCCACCGGGCAATCGAGACTCCACGTTCTGCCAGCCGATCTCGAACCATCTGTCGATCTGCCTCCCATAGCCGATGGGCAAGCAGCAGCGACTCGCTCATGTTTTCATTGTCCTCCATAGACCGATTGACGTCGCATTCGACGACGGCAACATCGTGGCCGTGGCCTGCCAACAAGAACAGGGCGTCGACGAGGCGGTCGTCGAGCAGCGGGGTAAGCGCGACAACGAACGACCTGGGAGGAATTGCGCGCGACATCGTGAAATTGAGATCGCGATCTGCGACGTGTGTGTGCAACGTGGTCGAGAGCAGAACATCGACCAAGCGCTGCAGTTGAAGGTTTCCTGTGCCAGGAGTAACCCAGCGGACAATGCCTCCGATCTCAACCAGCCCGACACGGTCAGCCACCGACAAGTGACCCTCGGCGAGAGCCACTGCACCTTCGATAGCGAGTCCAACCACTGTCCGCACGTTGTGCCCACTCTCTACGAACGAGTCGAGTAGCAAGATCACATCTGTTGCCTGATCCGGGTGGCGCTGAGACACCCAGAGCTCTCGAGATCGAGCACTGGCTTGCCAGTTGATCTCTCGTAGAGAGTCGCCCGCCGAGTACGGCCGGATGTCGGCGTATTCGACACCTCGTCCTACGACATTCGAAGCGTGGGCGCCGCTCACGCTGCGGACGAGCCGCGGCGTCAGGAGTTGTTGAAGCTCCGTGGGGGTTGGGTGCACCCGCACCAGTAGCGGCTCACTGACGGTGGTTTCACTGCGAAATAGTCCAAAGGGCTCGGTGACCTCGAGACTGACATGGCCTACATCGTGGACGCCCCATTGCGATGCTGGTAGCAGGCAGCGAATCGTTGCCCGATCGGCAACCAACACGTCGTGGATCTCTGCTGAGCGACGACTGACGTCGCCGACGCTCTCCGACCAGAAATCATCGCTGGGGAGACATGTGACAAGTACTGAGCCGCCCGCGTGGCTCACGGAAGTAACCAGTTCGACTTCATCGCCTATCAAGACTCGGTCGTCAGCAATCTCGACAGTCGCGCGCACGTCGCCTTGGCCTGATCTTGAGAGCCCCAAGGCGAGGAGCACCGCCCACGGTGCGGCCAGGATCGCGGCCTCGGGTATCCCGCCCAGGAGTGCCACAAGCGCACCAGCCGCAGTTATGAGTACAGCAAACACGAGACGATCGGTGCCTCTGCGTGTCAAGACGCCCTGTCGTTGTCAGGGAATGTCGGCGACTCACGTTGGAATGCACCTTCCGGTGGAAGAGTCGGCGGTGTAGGCACGGACTCAAGACAATCTTGGACCACTGATGCTGTGTCGACGCCGCGCACCCACAACTCCGGAAGCAGCATGATTCGGTGCGCCAACGCTGACACGGCAACCGCCTTGACGTCATCGGGCGTGGCATAGCTGCGTCCTCCAAGGCTCGCACGCGCGCGGGCCAACTTTACGAGTGCTTCTACGCCGCGCGGGCCTGCCCCGGCGTGGACTTGGGTGCTTGCTCGTGTGGCATGGACCAGTGACACGCAGTACTCGATCACTGGTTCTGATACGAGTACGTCCTCCAGGGATGCCTGCATCGCCCTCAGCGTGGCGGCATCAACGATCTCATTGAGCTCGATCTTGTCGGTTCGGCGTTGCAGCCTGCGGCGGATGATTTCCGCGTCGTCGTCCTCACTCGGATAGCCGATCGACGTGCGCACCATGAACCGATCAATTTGAGCCTCTGGCAAGGGGTAGGTGCCTTCGAATTCGATGGGGTTCTGCGTGGCAAGCACAATGAATGGAACAGGAAGCGGGTGGGACACTCCGTCGACCGTGACTTGCCGCTCCTGCATCGCTTCGAGTAGTGCGGCTTGCGTTTTGGGTGGAGCGCGGTTGATTTCGTCCCCTAAAACGACGTTGTTGAAGATGGGCCCCGGTCGAAATTTGAAGTCCTGCCCTTCGCGGTCATACAACAGCGAGCCGGTCACGTCGGCCGGCATGAGGTCAGGCGTGAACTGCACCCGGCCCACCGTCAAGCCGGTGACCTGAGCAAGTGATCGTGCAATCAACGTCTTGCCGAGGCCTGGCAGATCCTCCAGCAAAATGTGCCCACCGGCCAAAAGCCCACTGAGCACTAGCTCGAGCTCGGGGCGCTTTCCGACGACAACGGTTTCTAACTCGGCGATTATCCGTTTACACGCCGCCTCGGTGTCTGTAATGCTCAGCACATCGGGTGTGGGCTGGGTGCGGTCGCCACTCCGACGGTTCGTCATCGCGACGACCCATCACCGTCGACCAACGTGAGGTCGAGAAATCTCTCAACCTCGGCGAAGGTCGGGGAACGATCCTGTACTGCGAGATCGATGATCCAAGCGACATCTCCGAGGAGCTCGGCCACTTGGTCCGGATCGTTCTCGAAGTCGATCCCACGGCGGAGCGGGAGGAAATGATGTGCCAACTCAACGAGGCGGGACCTGAGGTGGATCGTGAAGCTTCGCGGGCTGGTTGTGGCGTTGACAAGCTGAGCATGGATGTTGTGAAGACTGGGTGGTCCACCCTTCGTGCGGTGGGGTCGGCGCCGCGACCAGGCAGACACAAACGTAGCGTGCTCCACCGTTGAGAATGTCAGGAAGTCGCGCACCAGAATTGCGACGACCGTCACCGCAGCAGCACCGAGCCACATCTTTGCCGAGATGAAGTCATCACCACTAAAGGCAATACCAACAATCGCGCCGAAGACTGCGGCCGTCACGAACATGAACGCAGCGCGTTTCAGTGTCATGTGACGCCAATCGAGCTTGCGAGGTCATGCCGGACCCGAGCCAGAGCATCAACAGCGCGATCTCGGTCATCGTTTGTGATCGGTTTGTCGCTGAAACGAGCAAGCTCGTACAAGTGTCCCAGCCGGACCGCAGGACCGGCGAGGGCGGGCATGGCGGCCAGGACGGAGGCGAGATATTCAGTCGGAGTTTGGGCTGGGTCACGAAGGTAGCCGCGTTCAACTAGTGCTCTTTCGAGGGAGGCATACGCAACCATTACGGCCTTCCGGGGATCGCTTTCGAATTGGAGGTGATCGGTTGCTTGTTTGAACGCCAAACTGATATCGGCCTCGGCTGCCTCGTCGGGGACATCTTCAACGTTGGTTCCCGACGAACCGGTCCGCCTGCGACTCCTCACAAGGACCGCAACGACGATGAGAAGAATCAACGCCAATGCTGCAACGTCAGTGCTAGTTGCACCGGGCTGCTCGTCCTCGACTTCAGCGGCGTCTGCGGCTTGCTGGGTCACTGCTCCTTCGGGCTGGGGCGGCGATTCCTCTTCAGAGAGTTCGGTGGGAGGGAACACAATCGCGAGCGCTACAAGCAAAATCGTGACGAGCAGCAGGGTTCGTATCCCGCGAGTGGCCCGTGAACGGGCGCGAGTCGGCGTGGGGCGCAGAAACAGGAGCATGACAAAGGCCAGCACGGCATAGACCCCCAGGGCTGTCAAGAGGACATTCCCTAAATCCGGTAGCAGGATCAATTGGTCCGCATCAGATGCGCGCCCTGCGCCGACGATAACGAGCACGACCCAGCCAAGAAGGAAAGCTGTCACCACACGACGGCGAGCGGTGAACCAGGCGGCTATCGCGCGCATCATGGCCATGAGATAACTTAGCGCTCTGGCTCGGTCGGGGGATTCCCTCCAGGGCGTTGGGGTGGGTCGGCCTCAACGACTTCCAGGAACCCGTATCCGTCGGTACAACCGGTTCTCGTAATCCTCGAGCATCCGGCTGGCTGTCACCTGTGGGCCAAGGGTGCGCCAGGCACGTCTTATCCGGCGGTTGAACACATCCCGCGACTCGTGATATTCATCCC
>CAXMPK010000283.1:0-1645 GCA_964195405.1 uncultured Acidimicrobiia bacterium | reverse complement strand
CTCTTCCACCGCCGCAACGGCGATATCGAGCTCACCCATATGCGTTGCTGTCAGAGCCTGCCCGGTGAGTAAACGAGGCCGCTCGATGTACTGGGTGGTCGAACTGACACTCAGACCCGTGGAGAACTCCTTGGCGGCACTTTCGAAGTCTCCGGCGTGGAAACTGACAAATCCGAGGTCAGCCCATATTGAGCTGGCCAAGAAATCGGCCATCGGGCCTTGAAACGATGCCACCGCCCGCTCTCGTAGATCGGAAATGGGCTCGGTCAACCCCAGCTCTGCATACATGAGCGCAGCTCCAGATGCGCCGGCGGCGGAGATGAAAGGCTGGTTCTGTCGGTCTCCAACCCGCATCGAGTCGACAAAGCGGCCGAGAGCGTCTTCGAGGTCACCCATCTCGTGAGCCAAGACGGCCATGTTGCGGAGATTCATGGCCCGGTAAAACGAAGAGAACCGCTCCAATGTCTTGTCCGAACGTTGCATGACTTCCAATGCCTTTGACGGATGGCCGCGGAGAAAACGTTCCACTCCCACGCCGAAGCATTCGACGACGGCGTGGGCCTCGTCCTGTCCTGCTTCTCGAGTTTCTTCGAGGCCCTGTTCAACTGCGATCATTGCCTTATCGAAGTCGAGTAAGGACGTGTAGTTGACGGCCCTGCGGACCATTCCCGTGATACGGATAACGTCAACGCCGCTCTTCTCGCCCAGTTCGACGGTCTTTTCGTCGTGTTGTACGGCAGTAGCAACATTGCCCGCCAGCGAGGCGACGAAGCAAGAGGTCATGTGATACTCGGCCAGGCCGACATCATCTCCACACTCCTCTGCCAGGTCACGAGCATCTTCGAGGTATTTGGTCGCTCCATCTAGGTCGCCACCAAGTGTCGCTGCGGTCCAGGCGAGACGGTTGAGTGCGGTGACACGAGCGGCTGGACGATCCTGGTTCTCACCGAATTCGTACAGGCTCTGATAGGCGGCGGAAGCCTGAGAGAGATCGGGGACTAGGGAGTAAGCCTCCCCGAGAGCGTCATGTGCCTTTTCGATCAATTCTGGATCAGGTGACTCAGGAAGATTGTCCAGTGCAGTGGTCAACAGACGTATCGATTCTCCCAGCGACATCGAACGCGATGCCAGGAGTCCGGCCTCGATCAGATATGGGAAGGCCTTCGTCGCCTCGCCTGCTTCGACGAGGTGTGTGGAGATCTCGAGAGCCCGGTCCGGATGCTCCTCGACTAGATAGTCCGCCAACCGCTGATGGAGTTGGCGTCGAGTCCGCTTGAGGATGGTCTCGTACGCCGCTTCCTGAAATAAGGCGTGGCGGAATCGAACAGTGCCGGGCGTTTCGGCCCCCTCGACCAGGATTCCCCTTCGGAGAAGGTCGGTCATCTGGTCCTGGACCGACTGGTTCTCCAGAACCACTTGGAGGGTCTCACGATCGAACTCCGTGCCGAGAACCGAGGCGACCTGGATCAAGTACTTGGACTGATCGTCGAGACGGTCGAGCCGGGCCGTGAGTGTGCCGGTCAGGCTCGACGGCAAGGTTGACCCGGCGTCGACCTCCGCAAGCGACTTGGCGATCTCCTCGATGAAGAGTGGGTTCCCGTCGGCACGTTCGAGAATGCTGGCTCTCTCATCTTTGGAGAGAGAA
>CAXMPK010000282.1:0-2220 GCA_964195405.1 uncultured Acidimicrobiia bacterium | reverse complement strand
GTTCCATTGGTAACTCTGTTTTCCAGGGCATGATTGCCCATTTCAGTGTTACCTATGTTATCGGTCAATGTGTAACCTATGTCCTCGGTTCATACCCCCTCGACAACCACTTGTGTGCGGTCTTGCGCGATATTCCAAACTGCTCGCACAGCTCCGTTTGCGTATAGCGATCACTCTGTACGAGGACCACAAATTTTTCTCTCTGTTCCATAGGTGACTCTTCTTTCCAAGGCATGATTGCCCATTTGAGTGTAACCCATGTGCTCGGTTCATACCCCTCAGGTCGGAAAAAGAAACGGCGACCTTCCGAAGAAGGTCACCGTCTTTGTTGAATTACCTGCGAAAGTTAATTGCGGATTCTGGGTCGCTACGGCCCTACGGCGCGCACGAAGTTGGCGGGGAAGGCGCCGAGGGACATCTGCACGGTGGCGTCGCCGAAGCCGTCAGTGGTGACCTTGTCGCCGGCACCGTTGACGATGCCCGGACCCGCCGTGAGACCGGTGACCAGGGTGCCCGAAGTGAAGTCCAGGGTCGTCGAGGAGTAAAACTCATAGGTGGTGCTGGCCTCGCCCTCGAGGGTCAGGTTCCAGTTCCCGCCGCCGAGCGAGGTGAACGAGGTGATCGCTAAGGTCGAGGGCTCGGGGACTTCCGTGAGTTGAATTGCGTCGAATGCGTATGCCTTTCTGCCATCGTTGCTGCCGGGGTCGGCCGCTACGCGGATAACGATCGTTCCGTCGGCGCCGGGGTCGATATCTGTCCATCGGGCTACGTATCCGTTGGCGGTGTTGTCACCAGTGTTGAAGCGGACCTGGTTGGACGCCAGAGTAGCCGTGCCGACGGTCTCTGAGTAGCTGGAGTTGTCGACGCCGGTCGTGCTTGAGTTTGTGAAGCCGTCGGTGCCGCTCAGGGTGAAGATGCTCAACCGATCAGTGTAACCACCGCCCCGATTCGCTGTCGTCGCGAAGTCATACTTCTTGCTCGGGTCAAGGCCCGTCAGAGTGAGGTCCACCCACCAGCCGGCGGCGCCATAGTAAGTGACGCCGGTCAAGTCCACGGTCCCACCAAACGTATCACGGGCGTCGGTTCCGACCGCAGTGTCGTACCCGCCATAAAAGTTGGTGCCCTCTCCCTCTTGCCATGTTACAGGGGTGCTCTCGTTTTGGGTCAGTGACGCTGTCACGCCCGTACCCGAGCCGTCGGAATTCTTGATCAACTCGCCGCTGGGGGTGTGTATATGGCCAGTGCCGATGTCAAAGTACGTCACATTTGGCGACGTGTAATGCACCGATTGGCTGTAGGGGTCCGTTACGATGTCTACACTAGGATCGAAGGAGAAGTCGTTGTAGGCGGTCCAACTACTTGAGATGACGACCAGAGTTACGGTGGCGTTGGGGTTGATCAACACGCTGAGTGACGAATTAGAGCCTTGGTTATTGGAAAGCAGCACGCTCCCTGCGTTGTAGCCGACGAGATCGGAGATATCGAGAATACCGGTGGATTCCGTGCTGTCGAGGGTTTGACCGATCTTGAGCAGTCCCGTGCCGTCTGGCTCCATGATCCAAATTTTACCTTCGCTTGAGTCTTCGTTGACGAAAATCAGGCCGTCCGAGTAAGTGGTGCCATTAAGCGTGGTCGCGTCTGTCCAGTCGACATTGTCTGGATTATTGAACGAGTTGCTTCCGCTGCCATTGTCGTTTTGGAGTTTGGTGATCGAGAAGCCTGAGGTGCCAGCCGCGAAGCTGCCGCCTGAGAAATCGAGATTGAAGTCGAACGTGAACAGCCCGGAGTTCTGATCGCCGAGGACCGCTTTTGTGGGGTCGGCCAGGCTGGTGTCGACATCTTCGAGCTTACTGGATGTCAGGCCTCCGGCGATAGTCGTATCGAATGATCCATTGGTCGACGGACTGCCGATGGTGGGCAGGGCTTCATTGAGGTAATAGTGGCTGCCATAGGCCAAGCCGTTGCGGGCAAGGAAGCTGGTGGAGGCGAGGCCGTTTTCGTCTTTGCCTTTTTCGCCGATGTAAATCTGCATGGTCTGCGTGCCACCGTCGGGTGAAAGCAGCAGGGCGACGTGGTTGGTTTCACCGGTATCGAGCAAGGCGGCGTTTTCCCATGAGTCGAACGGCATGCCGCCGATCCCGCCAGCGGCGCTACCTGAGACACCACTGAGCTGATACATATCACGAGTGGCAAGATCAATTGCAAACAAGCGGTCCTTGT
>CAXMPK010000281.1:0-33057 GCA_964195405.1 uncultured Acidimicrobiia bacterium | reverse complement strand
CAGACGTCACTTCGGGCTTCGACATCAACGCCTTCACCTCATCCACCGACTCGAAAACCGATTGTGCCGCGCTGAAGACTTCATCTTCGGGGATGGGGAGATCTGTCAACTTCGACAGAACGGGTCGTAACGCTCGCATCAAACGACGCTCGGTCGGCATCACCTTCTCGAAATACCAGGAGAGCACCTCTGGAAGGGACAGAAGCCGAAGGGTCTCGGCGGTCGGGGCACAGTCGACTACAACGACGTCATATTCCCCCGACCTGGCGTGTCTGTTGACTTCCAAAAGTGCAAACAACTCGTCCATGCCCGGGAAGATGAGGAATTCCTCTGCCTCGATCCCGGCCACACCGCCCCAATCCAGCACATCCATGAGTTGACGTCGAATTGACCCCCAATAGCGGTCCAGCTGACGTTGGGTGTCTATTTGTTGACCGTCCAGCCGATCCACGATTGGCGTCGGTTCCGATCCGAGCGGTAGCGCTAGCGCGTCGGCCAGCGAATGAGCCGGATCGGTCGAGGTGATCAGTGTTCGGTACCCTGCGTCTGCGGCTGCCAATGCGGTCGAGGCAGCAACAGTCGTCTTCCCAACACCACCTTTGCCAGTGACGAGGACGATCCTCATGTTCAGCCCCCTTCGGCAACTCTTTTCCGTAATCCACGAAGAGCTGTGGTCACAATCTGTTTTTCGGCTTGTCGTCGAAGAAAACCAGGGAAAGTGAAATTGGGTTCAACTGCCAACGTATAGACGACCTCTGTCGCACCATCCTTGGGAGTGAACTGATACGAACCTTCCAGTGACTTCAGATCTTCGCCCTGCTCCGCCACCCAACTCAACGCGTTTGGACGGTCGTGGGTGTACTGGAGGACGTACTCAATTTCTTTGATCCCGACGTCCAGGACCAGTCGTGCTCTATCCACTCGACCATCAGCATCGTTCTTGAGAATCTCTACTTCCTTTACCCCACTCGCCCACTCTGGGTAAGAGGCAACATCGGCTGCTACGTCGTATAGCGATTCGGGGCTGGAGTCGATTTCCAGCCTTGAGAAGGTTCCTTCGGTCATCTCCAAACTTCTCTCGGGTCATCGGAGGCTAGTGGTGCGCAACACTCTTCTAGCCAATCCTGGCAGTTTCAACGATGCCGCCACTGAGACGTAAGTAACGGCCCGTTGCCCGGAAATATCCAGCGTTGTGGCAACGTGTCTTGCCGATTCGCCACTGCGTGGCTTGAGCCTGATGGACATCACCGTAGAAGTGATAGCAGGGCTGATGCTCCACGATGTAGTCATGTATCGGGCCTGACCCCCGCTCTTCTCGACCGGTGATGACATCTCGACGCAAGGTCGGAATAGCAGGTGGCACATGGGTTCCCAGTATGTCGACATGTCCCAGACCCTCGAGAAGACGGGTCATATCTTGGTCCGACACCTCACCTTCGGCACCCATCGGTGTTGCAATCCCTCCACCAACCAACCCCACCCGGATACCATCAATCTCAACGGTTTCGCCATGGACATATCCGAAGCCATCCGGTAGGGCAGCCTTTAGCCTCTCGGGACGATCGACATTGCCGTGAATGACGTACCCGGACCCGCCTTCGAGGACACTCGTCATCTCCTGGTACTGACGATCAAGCGCGGCACCGATCTGACGCCGCAGGTCTTCCACGTCGTCTCCTGCTCGTCGCTCCCAGAGGGCCCGCATTTCCCCGTAGTCGCCCTCAGCCCTCGCCAAAGATGACGCCCGTGCAAAGTCAATCCCCAGAACATCGGCGATTGCTCCAAGACCGCTTCGGTAGTCGGTCAGGTTGACGAGATCTCCGAGAATCACCAGGGACTCGCCAGATTCGAGGAGACGACCTAACGCGGTGTTGGCACCGTGGACATCGGAAACGAAGATCATCGGACCTCTGCCTGGGCCACTGCATAACGCACCCACAGGACCGATAAACCCGCTGCGCCCGCAGCGATTAGCAGAGACACCTGCCATGTGAAGTCAAGTGGCGAAAACTCGGCTGACAAGCCTCCCATGCCGAAGCCGACCAACCCCCCAATGATGTATTTGCCGGCTACACCAAGTCTGACACCGGGATCCCTCTCCGGGCGACCGACATTCTCAGCGAACCCACCTCCCATGATGACCACGAGGAGCCCGATCAATCCTATGACCAGGGATACCGAATAGACCTTCACCATGGAAGTCGAGGCTAACGGCTGACCCCTGCTGGATCGCGATTCCCGTTAAGACACCCGACGCTCAGCCGGAACCAGACGTAGACGTGGAACCAAGCCTTCCTCGGCCAAGTTGCCCAAGGCCTCTGCCACATTCTCGCTCACCTCTACCGGCACATCACCCAACAGACAGTTGACGACGCAGTCATCACAGGCGCTGGTATCTCTCATGGCGCATTGTTCGCAGTCGATCAGCATGTTGACTCAAAGCTACGCCAAGGGTGTGACAGGTTTTGGCGGCCGTTAGTCTGAGCGGGCTACCGTGATCCAGAAGGCCCTACCCCATTAGTACGATCGCCGGTCTGGGACTAGTCGCGTTCCTTCTTCTCGTCAACGCCTTCTACGTCGCGGGAGAGTTCGCCCTGGTCACTGTGGAGAGAAGTCGGGTTTCCCGACTATCCGAAGATGGCGACAAACAAGCGAAGCGAATCTTCTCCGGTCTGACCAAGCTGTCATTCCATCTCTCGGGAGCGCAGTTGGGGATCACCTTGTCGTCGCTGGTACTCGGTCTCGTTGCCGTGCAAACGCTGGGCGCGGTCGTTCAGCCGGTCTTGGAGTGGTTCGGGATTTCCGCTGACCTTCTCTCGGCCTTGACCATCACGCTTGCGTTGGCCCTCGGTACTTCGCTTCAACTCGTATTCGGCGAACTCGTACCGAAGAACTTGGCAATCACCTACCCGTACCGAACAGCGAGCAGAGTTGGAATCCCCATGCTGATGGTCAATGGTGTGCTGTCACCGATCATTCGGCTTCTCAACTCATCCGCAAACTGGATTGTTCGACTAATCGGAATAGAGCCGCGTGAGGAGTTGGCCGGGGTTCGATCTATCGAAGAGCTCGAGCTGATCATCAGAGCGTCGGGTGAAGGCGGCCAACTCACCAACGACGAGTTGGGACTACTCACCAGGGCGATCACCTTTGGAGAGAATCTCACGGCCGACGTAATGGTCCCAAGGGTGAACATTGTCGGCCTGCCGGCCTCGGCGACCGTCCTCGACATGCAACAAGCCTCCATCGAATCGGGACACAGTCGGTTTCCGATTTTTGGTGGGGACCTCGACCAGATTCTCGGCATCGCCCATGTCAAGGACAGTCTCAGACTCTCTCCGGACCAACGCAGTTCCGAACCGATCACCGACTACATGCGCCCGGCGCTGGTAATCCCTGAATCCCAACCACTGGATGCCGTTCTCTTGGAGCTTCGCACCAAAGGTTCGGGTCTGGCAATCGTCACGGACGAGTATGGAGGGACTGCCGGAATAGTCACATCAGAAGACTTGCTCGAGGAGATCGTCGGTGAGATCCGCGACGAATACGACACCGACGCCGAGCCCGTAGCGACAGATCCCGACGAAGTCTCCGGCCTGCTCCATCGTCATGAAGTCGAGACCGATACCGGGTTCGAGTGGCCTGAGGGACGGTACGAGACCCTCGGTGGTCTGATAACCGCTGAACTGGAGAGACTCCCTGAGGTTGGGGACAAGGTGATTGTTGAGGGATGGGTTCTCGAAGTGCTCGCGGTGGATGGCTTTCGAGTTGATCGGGTCCATGTCAAAGCGCCCGAACAGAGTTCTGAATGAGCGTCTCCGCTTTGCTCGTCGCAGTGACCCTTGTGGTCATCAACGGATTCTTCGTGGCCGTCGAATTCGCTTTCACCGCGTCACGGCGACCCGCTTTGGAGAGTCAGGCCGCGGCTGGAAACCGTTTCGCGGGGTGGGCACTGGCATCGATGAACGAATTGCCGGTGACATTCGCTGGAGCACAGCTTGGGATAGCAGGCGCCTCATTGGCTCTCGGCTTCGTCATCGAAAGCTCACTGGAGGTGGCATTTGAGGACCTCTATCAAGCCATCGGCTTGCCTGAAGGAGCGATAACAACCCTCTCCCTGGTGACAGCCCTTCTGATTGTGTCGTTCGTTCACAA
Organism: uncultured Acidimicrobiia bacterium; assembly: GCA_964195405.1. GTDB lineage: Bacteria > Actinomycetota > Acidimicrobiia > Spongiisociales > ZC4RG35 > CAXMPK01. The sequence continues at coordinate 28,902 of CAXMPK010000281.1, read as the reverse complement.
TGTCTTCGGCGAAATGGCCCCCAAAAACGCAACCATCGCTGCGCCTGAGCGAGTTGCTCTTGTTGTCTCTGCACCCTTCCGAGGTTATGTGACGATATTTCGACCGATCATCTTCACTCTCTCATGGATCGCCGGCGGAGTTCTACGATTGTTCGGAGTACAGGCACGACGCACAATCGAGATGACCCACTCACCAGAAGACATCGCCAGCCTGGTCAAGACCATTGGAGCTGGCGGAGTGATCGACCCGGGCTCGTCAAGTCTTCTGACCTCCGCCCTCCGCTTCCAAGACACATCGGTTTCCGAAGTGATGGTGCCACGGCCCGATCTGGTGGCCATGTCGGCTTCAGACTCTGCAGCCCAATTCGAACGGCGAGTTGTGGAGACAGGACATTCCCGAATCCCTGTTTATGGAGAAGACCTGGATGACATACAAGGCTTCATCCACGCCAAGGACCTCCTCGGGGTCGAAACAGGGCGTCGAGACGAACCGGTAGCTGGATCGTTGATTAGGAGCGTGCCCATCGTCCCCGAGACGATGTCGATATCACCGGTCATGGAGATGATGCGTTCCGAAGGGGTTCATCTCGCCGTTGCGATTGACGAACACGGAAGCGTTGCCGGGCTGGTGACCCTCGAAGACATCGCCGAGGAATTGGTCGGCGAGATCAGAGACGAGCACGACATACGCGAGATCATGGAAATCCGCCCTGCCGGGCGTGACCGCTATTTGGTTTCGGGTCGAACCCGGATCGATCGTCTCGAAGAATTCGGTGCACGTTTGCCAAAAGGCGAATACGAGACCGTCGGCGGGTTCCTGATGGATCAACTGGGTCAAGTCCCCCACCACGGTGATGTCGTCAGCGGGGACACCTTCGAGATGAGCGTCCGGCGCATGGAAGGTCGAAGGGTCCGCGAGGTTGAGCTAAAAGTCAGCCCGACTCAACCCACTTGATCGAGGAAGTGGAGAATCTCTCCGACGTAGGCCCCAGGGTCCATTTCGTAAGAGGCGACATGCCCGGCACCTGGGACCTGAATCAGACGAACCAGATCGGGCTGCGCTTCGGCCAACGCGATGCTCTGGGTGATTGGCACCGATTGGTCCTCGATGCCGTGATGAACCAACACCGGGATACGGAGAGAATTAGAAGCTTTGGCGACGTAGTCGATTGACTTCCAGTTCACATCGATACGGAGTGAGGTAAAGAACTTGGCGACCCAAGTCAGGGTTATCGGGACGTTAAACGGAAGGATGGGAAGCTCTTCCATGCTTCCCCGAAAATCGACCGTGTCGCCCAAATCGATGTTGGGCGAGTCGAAGAACATGCCCTTGATGTCGTCGAGATTGTTCTTGAATACAAAAGAGAGAATGTGTGAGCTACCGGTGCTGAAACCGCTGAAAACAATGGAATCCGCCCCATTTGCCCGGGCAAAGTCCATCGCTCCGGCGATGTCTTCGAATTCGGTCACACCGTATCGGTAATACCCACTCGGATCTACGGGCTGACCCTGGTCGTTCCTAAACATGATGGCGAGCTGTGGATAGCCGGCCTCCTGAAGAGGGGCGAACAAATGCTCGGCCTCGGCAGGTGTCGCTCCAAGACCATGGACGTGGATTACCCATGTGGTCCCGTCCGCAGGCAAATGCCATGCGTCCATTTGCCCGAGTGGTGCTTGGTAAGACACCTCGAAGAGCTCGTAGTCGCCTGAAGAGGTGACAATGGGGTCGGGATCGGGAACAAATCCCTCATCGATGATTCGATTCGCGTAGTACCAACCACCTCCGACGTGTGCGACGAGCAACAGACCAACGACAGTCCACAAGATCCCACGGAAGGCTGAACGAGATTCCATCGCCGTAGAGTCTGGTCTCCCTCAGCGGGCGCGCAATGACAAACCGCCGACCAAATGCTCCTCGTGGTCTGTCACCGGAATCGGATCCGGACCAAATGTCGGCTCCAGGGCCCATGCTTCCGAGATGGTCTCGTCGACGCGGACCGAAAGGGCCTCATCCATCAGATCGCCCGCTGGAGAGCCCCCGGCGCCGGCAAGACGTTCTCGGCGGACCAATCCGACCAGTCGACCTTGATCGGCAACGGCCAACGTTGCCTCGGTATGAAATCGCAAAATGTCGTCAGCTTGACGTAGCGGCGCCACATAGACGGGCTCGCCCATGAACCGAAAGACACGTTCGGGCGCGCTCCGAACAACCACCGACCCGGCCTGGGCAGTGCGTCGCAGCCTGGCACCCGGACCAAACATCGATCGTTGCAACCACGAGCCACCTGGTGCTCCGAGTACCAGGAGGGCACCGTCATCGAGCCCTTCAACCAATTCCGAGATACCTTCAACTTCGACGACACGACTCCTCAGCTCGGGGAGCGTTGACCCGATCTGGAGCAGCACATCCTCGGCAGTGCCGGGGCCATCGTCTGGTGAAGCCGCAGAAACCATTTCCGCATCAACACCCAACGCCCTTCCCAGCTGTGCTGCGGTCTCGGCTGCAAGTAGCGAGTGTGGACCTCCCGCGACAGTTGCCACCACGCTGGTCACGTTCTCGGGCTGGAAATCGACCGGCATGGCGACACTTATCAGTTCGAAACTTCCCGGAATTCGTCTCGACACCAAGAGATCGGCACGGCGATTGATGCATTCCTCTTCAACATCCCCAGCGATACGCTCCGGCTCCCCCTCAGCCAGAAGGTCGGCCAATTCGGCGCAGCCACGACCTCTGGTCCAAACTACCGACAAGTCATCACCTCTTGGGGATGTGAACTTCATCTCCGCTCCCTAGTCTGCCAACTCCAGCTCCTCACGCCTACGCCCCACACCCTAAAGGGGAAACCTATTTCGGCCATGGGTTCATTCCTGGCACAGCTTGGCACGCCGCCATGACAAGATTGGAGGCATGGAATTTTCCGACGTTCTCGCCAGGCGCCGAATGGTGCGCAACTACCAAGACAAGCCGATAGACAGCAAGACCCTGGGCCGCATCGCTGATGCCGCTCTGCGGGCACCATCTGCCGGGAACAGCCAGGCCATTGGCGTAGTGGTCGTCACCGATGCCACGGTCAGATCCGAAATCGCAAACCTTGCCGATGAGCCCTCTTATGTGGCGGCAGGATTCGACCCATGGATCTCGAAGGCTCCGGCGCACATAGTGATCTCGGTGAGCGAGAAGGTCTATCGAGACCGCTACTCAGAGAATGATAAGACGGGTCCGAACGGCGAGACGATCGAATGGCCCATCCCATACTGGTGGGTTGACGCCGGCGCCGCCATGATGGCTGTCCTACTGGCCGCAGTTGACGAGGGTCTCGCGGCCGGTTTCCTCGGGGTGCATTCGATGCCCGATTTGGCTTCGAGGCTCGACTTTCCCCCTGACCACACACCAATTGGGGTGGTGACGGTGGGTCATCCAGCTGAGGACCGACGATCAAACAGCCTTGATCGCCCAGTGAAGCCACGCGATTCGATGATTCACCTCGACCAATGGACACACGACCAATAACACCTTCACTCACCGCGGGGCAACATCCTCTCGAGAACTTCGAATGCCTCGGCGAGGTCTGTTTCACGGACCAAGACCTTTACCCCCAGCAAAGCCTCGATGGTGGGGATCGACCCGGACGCGACGTCGCCTTGCACAACCGCGTCGATGTCAAACGTCTCGAGTTTGGCTTTGATCAGATTCGCCTCTGTGACCGATGAGTAGGTCCCGATGGCTATGAGATCCATTCCGGAACTGTAAGTGACCGGGTGCGATACTCAACCATCGATGCGCAACCCAGAAATCAGCTCACCCACTAACGAGCGGATCAAACGCCTGGTACGACTCAGGGAACGAACCCAACGGGACGAAGAAGGTGTCTTCTTGGTGGAGGGTGACCGGCTCATCGACAGAGCACGGGCCGCTGGCCGCGCTCCCGAAGAGATCTATGTCACGCCTGGACATCCACACCAGGATCATCCGAACTCAACGATTGTTGAGCAAGCAGTGCTCGACAAGGCCTCCTACCGACACAGATCCGAGGGAATCATTGCAGTATTCGCCCAATTCTCGATCGGGCTCAGCCAGATTGAGTTGGGGGAGACACCATTGATACTGATCGCCGAATCTGTCGAAAAACCGGGAAACGTGGGAGCAATGCTTCGAACTGCCGACGGCGCCGGCTGCACCGCGCTGATCAGCACAGGTTCGGGCACCGATGTCTTCAATCCCAACGCCATCCGTGCCTCCACAGGTGCCCTCTTCTCTGTGCCCTACACCCATGCGAGTCTGATCGAGTTGGCTCAATGGCTTGTCGACAACAAGATCGCGCTTGTCGTCGCTTCGCCGGGTGCAGAGACCGACTTCTGGAACACCGACATGAGAGGCTCGTTGGCCATCCTGGTTGGTGCCGAAGACCATGGTCCCAGCGGGGAGGCTGCCCGTCTGGCAGGCCGCACGGTGGCCATACCGATGTCGGGCATCTCCGATTCTCTGAACGTGTCTGTGAGTGCCGCCCTTCTCGTCTTCGAGGCAAAACGGCAACGTGCAGAACTGAGTCCTTGACATCGAACATATGTTCGAGATAGTCTCGAATCGCTCGTGGCCACAGTGTTCCAACCGAGTTTTGATGACCTCTCGACCCCGTTGTTCGATGTCACCTTCTGCGTCCTCGACCTGGAGACCACAGGAGGATCGGCGGCCACCTGCGAGATCACTGAGATCGGGGCAGTCAAATATCTACACGGCGACCTGATCGGCTCATTTCAGACCTTGGTCGATCCCGGCCTCTCCATCCCACCGTCGATCACCATCCTCACCGGAATCACCGAAGCGATGGTCATCGATGCCCCCAACATCGCTACTGCTCTCCCGTCGTTCCTCGAGTTCATTGGAAATAGCGTCATCGTTGGCCACAACGTCCGTTTCGATCTTTCGTTTCTCAACGCCGCAGCCGTCCGCTTGGGATACGGATCGCTCGACAACCAGTGGGTTGACACCGCCGCGCTGGCCCGCCGCATGGTTCGTCCTGAGGTTCGCAATCTGCGCCTACAAACCTTGGCTTCATACTTCCGCAGTCCGGTGACCCCGAACCACCGCGCCCTTGAAGATGCCCGCGCTACTGCTCACGTCCTTCATGGTCTCTTGGAGCGAGTCGGTTCTCTCGGTGTCACCAATCTCGACGACCTCCTCCAGCTACCGACTGCAAAAGGATCGGCGCACTACACAAAGATGAGCCTGACCGACGACCTGCCTCGAAAACCGGGGATCTACATCTTCAAGGACAGACAGGGCAACCCGATCTACGTGGGAAAAGCCACCAATCTGAGGGCACGGGTCCGTCAATATTTCTACGGCGACAAACGACGCTCGATTTCCAACATGATGAAGGAGTTGGAGACCATCGAGCACCAGGTGTGCCCGACCGTTCTTGAAGCGGAGATAACCGAACTCCGCCTGATCCACGCACATCGGCCTCGATACAATCGCCGTTCACGTCCGCCCAAGAGCTCCCACTTCGTGAAGCTCACGACGGAGCGTTTTCCCAGGCTGTCGGTGGTTCGCTCGATTCGGGAGGATGGCCTCGCCTACCTCGGACCGTTTCGATCTAAGCGAGCAGCCGATCTGGTGATGACTGCGCTATGGGATTCTCTCCCGATCCGCCGCTGTCGCACTGCACCCGGAAGCCGAACGGGCAAGTGCGCATCGGCACAGCTCGGCGTTTCGATGTGCCCGTGTGATGGAACCCTTGGCGAGGTCGAATATGCAGCCGTGGTCGAACGTCTCATCGATGGGATCGAGAACGCGCCTCATGTTCTTCTGGAGCCATTGGTCGCCAAGATGGTCGAGATGGCCGATACCCGACGTTTTGAGGAGGCGGGGTGGTTCAGAGATCGTCACGACGCCTTGGCACGCTCCTTGGAAATGAGGCGCGCTTGGGCAGCTCTCAGCACTGCCGGTTTGTTTGAGGTCGAAACCGAAGATGCCAGCCGAGTCCTCATCGATCACGGGAGTCTCGTGGGGACCTGGCCACCAGGGACGTACCCGGGCCTCTTCCTCGGCAGAGAGACAACGTCGATCAAGACGCTGGAGGTGCCACTCAATGTCCAACAAGCCGAGGAAGCAGCAACGATTTGGAGGTGGCTTACCAGCACACCTGTGCGCATGGTCGAAGCCACCGGTCGGCTGTACCTACCAGTGAATCCGGTGACGAGACTCGAGATGCCATCCCGCACGGCGGCATAAGACACCACAAAACCCGGTTGGATTCGAGTATGAGGAAAGCGCTGTCTCTCGTGACGCGAGCACTGGTCCTGACCATCATCCTTGCCGCATGTGGCGCTTCCACAATCGAAACTTCAAGCGCTCCTGGCGTGGACCTTCCCCCAACAACAGCTGATGAATTTGAAGTCCACCTGGCGACGCTCGAGAAACCAGCTGTGGTCAACGTATGGGCATCTTGGTGTCTGCCTTGTCGGGCCGAGGCCCCACTCCTCAATGCTGCTTTCGAGAAGTACGGATCCGAATTGGTGTTCATCGGGATCGACGTCCAGGACAACCAAGCCGACGCACAAGCCTTTCTTGCCGAGTTTGGACTCGAGTTCGATCACTTCTTCGACCCGAAGCGTGAAATCGCCAACCATTACGCGGGGCTCGGAACTCCGATCACCTTCTTCTTTGGGCCCGGAGGCGAACTGATCAGGGCACACAGTGGCGTGGTCGACGAGCGGACTCTGGCGCTGAACATCGACGAGTTGCTGAACCTGTCTTAGATGAAGTGATGGACTGCTGAATGGAGTTCACCCTGTTGTGGGCCGCGCTAACCGCGATCGGCTTCGCGTGGTTGGGTACTCGTATCTGGCCCGAACGACTCCCAGATCACGCCACCGACCGGATGGTCGGGGCGGCAGCGGCGGGGCTCCTGGTTGGGAGGTTGTCGGCAATGCTCCTCCAAGGGACCAATCCTCTCTCTAACCCGGGAGACATTCTCATCGTGCGGGGTGGCGTCCACACCGGCACGGCGACGGCTGCTGCCATCGCGACCTACCTATGGGCAGCCAAATGGAAGGTTGCCAATCTCGATGCGACATCACCGGCTGCTCTGATGGGCCTGGGCGGATGGCACGCCGGCTGTCTCTGGCGCAACGCATGTCTCGGATCGGGGTCGGAGTTGCCGTGGGCTTGGGCTCAGGAAGGCAGTCTCATCTCAAGACATCCCGTAGAGCTCTACACCGCAGTTGGGCTAATGATTGCCGCCTGGCTCGTGTCTCGCTTGCCATGGAGACTCCTGACGAAATCGGGCGTTGCGCTTGCCTTGGCCGGGCTGGTTCGATTACTCACCGAGCCGATGCGCCCGAGTATCACCGGTGGACCGGTGGTTTGGTACATAGCTGCAATCGTCGTCGGACTGGCCGCGGCCATTATCGGACCGCGCTTCTCCCCTGGACCGAGTTCTCCAACTTGAACCTCGTCCCATACGCAGTGAGACTCAACACGTGGATCTTGTGGCCAGTCTCGACGGTGTCGGTGTTTCTCTCGGCGGTCGGCCGGTACTCCGTGGCATAACGCTGACTCTGACCTCTGGGGAAGTCATTGGCATTTCCGGTGCCAACGGCTCCGGAAAGACAACTCTCATCCGCACCCTTGCCACTTTGCAGCGGCCAAGTGACGGAAACGGGGCAATCCTCGGTGTGGACATCAGGGCAAGCGACCTTGTGAACGTTCGGAAGCAAATCGGGCTGATCGGACACACCCCTGCCCTTGTTCCCGAGCTGTCCCTTCGAGAGAATCTGACCCACGTCGCTAGGCTCGCCGGCCTCGATGAGGCTCGGGTCGGCCCGGTGTTGGATGTCGTTGGACTTGACGAAGCCTCGGATCGACGCGCCGATGTGGCGTCGTTTGGGATGAAGCGACGCATTGAGGTCGCACATCTTCTGCTCCGCAAGCCACAACTGCTCCTCCTCGACGAAGCCGCCTCCGGTCTTGACAGCTCGGCCACCGACCTCATTGACGCCCTCATCGCGACCACCACCGATCGTGGCGGCGCCACAATCATGGTCTCCCACGATCGCTCATACCTCGACGCAAAATGCCAGCGAACGATGGTCTTGGCCACCGGTCAGCTCGAGGTGGTCAATTGACTTTCTGGTCCCAAGCGCTCGAGATCGCCCGAGTTGATCTCAGCGTCGAGCGTCGGGTTGGGGAGACGATGCGTGTCGTCCTGCCCTTCGCCGTCGTCTCACTACTGGTGTTTCCCATCGCGCTTGGTTTGCAGGTGAGCGTTGTCGGCGAGATCGGGCCAGCCGTTTTCTGGGCACTAGGTGTCCTTTTCGGAATGCAAGTGGCCCTCCGGCAATCCGCCGCCGACTCACCGGAGCGGCGAGACCTCCAAGCGCTCGTTGGAGTCGATCCGGCTGCACGATTTGTCGGCCGAACCCTGTCCGGGGCGGTCCTCACGTTTGCATTCCTGATGGCATTGTTCATAGCCATGGTGGTGTTTTACGGTCCATCACTGCCCCCGGGATCGGTGCCGGCCCTGTTTTTGAGCTCTTCTCTCTTTGCGATTGGCCTCACGGAACTCGGCACACTGGCGGGCGAGATCACCGCAGGGATTCGCAACCGGACTGCTCTAGCCTCACTGATCGTGGCTCCACTGGCATTGCCGCTCGTGATAGGAGCGTCGCAGACCCTGGAGGCACTAGTCCGGGGGGAAAGTATCCTCCCCTGGGTATTACTGATGATTGCCAACGGGCTGGCCTTGGCAGTCCTAGGCGTTGCTCTCGCCAAACCCCTCGAGGAAGCAGCACGATGAGCCGAATCCGAGTTCTTTTTGGCTTAGCCGCCCTTTTGATGGCGGTCGGGCTCTGGTTGGCACTAAACGCTCCGCCCGACGCATTGCAAGGCGAATACAGCCGGCTCATCAACATCCATGTCCCCTCTTTGTGGCTGGCCTTCCTGGCGTTCGGCGTAACCGCCCTTGGATCGATGATGTGGTTGATTCGCAAACGCCCGAGGTGGGACCGCCTCGCTGCGGCTTCAGTCGAAGTGGGCGTCCTATTTACCGGGATCGGGCTTGTCACCGGAATGATCTGGGGCCACGCCGTGTGGGGGATAGCTTGGGACTGGGGCGACCCACGTCTGGCGTCGACCGCGGTCATGTTCTTCGTCTACCTCGGGTACATGGCCCTTCGCGGGGCAATTGACGACCCAGTGACGAGAGCCCGCCGATCGGCGATTCTTGGCGTTGTTGCTTTTGTCCAGGTCCCTCTCGTCTACTTCTCAGTCAATCTGTTTCGAACCTTGCACCCGACCCAGTCGGTCAGACCGGATGGTTCAACCATGCCTGACGAGATGCTCATCGCAATGCTGGTCAACGTTGTGGCCTTTACCGTGCTCTACATCGCGCTGATGGCTGCCCGCATCGATGTCGCCATCGCCGAGGAAGGTGCGGATAGCGAACAAGCTCTTGCAGGAGACGCGGTGAAACCTCCAAAGATCAGCGAGGTCGAAGATGTCTGAGACAGTTGTAGTCGCCGGCGCATTCGTGATCTCATACGGACTGATCGTCACATACGCCGTCTACCTCGATATCCGTAGACGCAAAACGACGTAGTGGCCTGGCACGTGAAGACGAACCACTAATGGCCCACCGTGGTTTCGTGCTCATCGGGCTGGGCGGGGTTATCGCGCTGGTGATGGCAATCACGGTCACCGGTCTATCCAACAACCTCACCTACTACCTCTACCCGACCGAGGCGGTTGATCAGAAAGCCGATTTTCCCGATGGCGAGCGTTTTCGGCTCGCCGGATTGGTGGTCGAGGGGTCTCTCAGTGAGGTCGATGACGCCTTGCATTTCGACGTCACAGACGGTGGCGCAACCATCGCGGTGGTTCTCGCCAACACACCACCAGCCCTCTTTGACGAGAATGTCCCAGTCTTGGTGGAAGGCGCCTGGGCTGCTGACATCTTTGAGGCTGACACCGCCTTGATCCGACACGACGAGAACTACCAAACTCCCGTGGAGGGCAACTACGAGGCCCCCGATAACTGATGCTGTCCTTCCTTGGTCTAGCCGCACTTTTGGTGGCCCTGTTCGGATCCATCCTTCTGACAACGCGGGGCATCTCGGCGGCGAGATCTGAACGGGCGCAAGACAAACCGCAAGGCGAACCGAAAGGCCAACCGGAAGGCGAACCGGAAGGCGAACCCCTAGTCGACCTGAAAGGGCCGGTTTGGATGCTCTTCTCAGGTGCCGTGGTGGCGATGGTCGCTATGCAGATCGGCCTGCTCACCGACGACTTCTCCCTTGCATATTTGGCCAACCACCATTCGTCAGCCACACCCTTTCCCTATGACGTAGCGACAGCATGGGCGGCACTCGAAGGCTCGATTCTGTTGTGGGGCGTGATCCTGGCTGGTTTCACAGTCACAGTCTTACGGCGACACCAACTCCGGCCGGATCGTCTCGGCTCCGCTGCGCTGGCGGTCATGGGTGGCGTGGCGATCTTCTTTTTCGGGCTGATGGTGACAGTTGCCAACCCATTTGAGGTTTGTGTCCAAGCAGCCGCCAACGGGTGCATTGCTTCGAGCCCTTGGCCGTTCACCGCTATCGAAGCACCTGTCAACGGACCCGGCCCCAACCCGTTGCTCCAGAACAACTACCTGATGGCGATCCACCCTCCGATGCTCTACCTTGGATATGTCGGCCTCACAGTGCCATTTGCCTACGCGATTGGCGCCCTGGCCATCAGATACCCGGGACCTGAGTGGCTAAGACGGAGTCACCGCTCAACACTGGTTGCTTGGTCGTTCCTCACCATCGGCATCGTGCTCGGCGGATGGTGGGCATATGACGTCCTCTCTTGGGGTGGCTACTGGGCCTGGGACCCGGTTGAAAACGCTTCCTTGATGCCATGGTTGGTAGCCACGGCGTTTCTCCACTCGGCGATAGTCCAACAACGACGCAACATGCTCCAGGCCTGGAACTTCGTCCTGGTCATCAGCGCCTTCGCCTTGACCATCCTGGGAACCTTCCTAACCCGTTCCGGCACCATCAACTCGGTTCACTCCTTCACTCAGTCGGCAATTGGCCCCGCCTTGCTCGGATTCTTGGTCCTGGTTCTGGTGGGCAGCTTCACTCTCTTCTCAACCCGCGCACACCTCGTCTCCAGTTCGCAGCGAATCGAATCGTTCGTCTCCCGTGAAGGTGCCTTTCTCCTCAACAATCTTCTTCTGAGTATCTACGCCTTCATAGTCCTCATAGGGACCACCTATCCGCTGATTTTGGAGGCCTTCACCGGAACTCAGGTCGGGGTTGGTGAGCCCTTCTTCAATCGTCTCGCCGTTCCGCTGACATTCCTTCTTTTGCTAGTGATGGGATTCGGTCCGGTCACTCCGTGGGGACACCCGGCTCCTGAGCTGATTTGGAAACGGACCCGTGGCCCGGCCGTCATCGGGTTAGCGGGTGGATTGGCCACTGCTGTGTTCGTGACGAGGATCGGATGGGTGGTGTTGGCCGTGAGTCTGGGACTCTTCGTGATCGGCGCAATCGTTGGCCTCCTCTTAGAACAGAGCAGAAGGAGGGCTGCGAAGAACCGAGAATCCCTTGGGAGCGCCACCAAAGCGGTGATCGCCACAGACCCGCCCTTCTGGGCCGGGCAGCTGAGCCATGTGGGTGTCGTCATGATCGCAATCGGCATTGCATTTGCAGCCAACCTCGGCGCTCACCTCGAGACTTCGATGGTCCCTGGGCAGACCGTCACTTTTGCCGGGCACCAAATCACATACGAGTCGCCTTTCCAGGAGGTCCATCCAAATAGGACCACGCGCGGGGCCCGACTCAGCGTCACCAAAGGCGACCGTTTCGTCGGAGACCTGGAACCGGCCGCCAATTTCTTCGGTGGCGGCTCGGCCGGTGTCAGCACACCCGACGTCCTCTCCGGACCCAGAGGGGATTTGTACGCGACTCTGCTCAACATCGATTCCGGGAGCGCCACCCTGACGTTCGACACCTCTCCCCTCATCTGGCTCCTGTGGCTGGGGGGTCTGGTTACGGCCGCCGGGGGGATATTGGCTGTGACCACCCGGCGGCAGGAACGGATAAGGGACGACGAACGTCAAACAGTTGATGTCTGACCGCGCCCGAAACACCGTTTTCGCCATCATCATTGGCCTCACAGCTGTCTTGATTGGCGTCTTGGTGCTGACCGGCCCAACCGAGGTCGACCGAGTCGCCAATGTTGGCTCGCGGATCAAGTGCCCAGTGTGTCAGGGCGAGTCGATTGCGAACTCCCCCGCTCAGATGGCAAGGGACATGATGAGTCTTGTTGCAGAGCGTGTCGGTGACGGCGTCTCTGATCAAGCAATAGTTGACGAGCTACTCGCCTCCTACAGCGGTGCAGTCCTGCTCGACCCCCCTGCTAGTGGCGGAACACTCGTCTTATGGCTTGCCCCACTCGGTGCCCTGGCGATCGGGGTCGCGGTAATCGTGTGGTGGCGCAGTCATCCTGGTCGCGAAGACTCCGCCGAACGGCCGCCATCGGAAAGAAGCCGGCGAAGAATGTTGATCGGCGGATTGGTACTTGCAGTTTCCTTTGGCGTGATCGTCGTGGTGGCAGGCTTCTTCCTCCAAGAACGCTCAGGCCCAACATCAGGCGTTGCCAGCTTCGAAATCGAAGACCTCAACTCTGTTTCCAACGAGACAATGGAGGCTGTCATCGCAGCCAACGCCGACGACCCCCAGATCAACGGGATGCGTCTGGCTCTCGCTGAGCGCTATTTCGACCTGGGCGCTTATGGATCGGCGTTCCCACACTATTTAGCCGTGGCTGAGTCCGAGATCGCACTAGACGGTCAAGCGGTTACTGCCTTGGTTCGCCTCGGTTGGATGGCATGGGACGGCAATGGAGCAGCTGATCCCGCCATCGGGATGTTTGACCAAGCCCTGGCGATCGATGGGGGATCGACAACTGCGCGCTATCTGAAAGGCCAGGTCCTCTGGTGTGGGACCGGGGATGCCGTTGCCGCCGCCGCCCTTTTTACCGAGATACTGGCGAACGGAGATCTCACCGCGGACACCCGGGAAACCGTGGAGGCAGACCTCTCCGCCGCCGCCGAAGGTCTGGCCTGCGCATGAATGGGCGCTGGCTTCGTCTCGCCGGTTATCTGATAGCAGGAGGAACCGTGGTTCTTGCGGTTGTGCTTGCTTCCAGATTCGGCTCCGACCCGACAATGGTCGACTCCCCGCTCATCGGCCAGCCCGCACCGCAATTCGACCTCGAATCGATAAACGGGACGGAAAGGGTTGGGTTGTCGGACCTCGATGGCGACATCGTGGTGATCAACTTCTTCGCCTCCTGGTGTCTGGAGTGTCGAGCCGAACACGACGATCTTGTGGCCACCTCGAATGCATTTGCCAACGATGGCGTAACCTTCGTCCAGATCTCGTATCAAGAGGCTCCAGCGACGTCACTGGGCTGGCTGAACGAGGCGGGGACCTCCCCGTCGACCCACTACTTGGCTGACGAATCGAGCCGAACAGCCATTTCCTACGGTGTCTTTGGAATACCCGAAACCTTTTTCATCGATGAGTCGGGTGTCGTTGTGGGCAAGATCATCGGTGAGGCCGACGCTTTCACGCTCGGAGCGACAATCGATACGATCAAAAAGGGTGAGACACCTGGCCAAACAATCACGGGTGATACCCAGCAGCGGCCCGACTCTTAGTCTTCATGGCGTTATCAACTCGACTGACACCTCTTCGAAACTGACGTTGTCCAATGCAGCGGGGCCGGTGCCAAGCAGAAAGACATCAAAAAACCCGAGAAGGTAGTTGTCGATGATTGGAATGATCCGGCCCACAGGAATTGGGCCTTTGAGACCGAACTGAGCAGCGAACGGCGAGATCAGAGGTGTGACGACGAAATCGGAATGATCGGCGCCCTCGACACCCAGCCAGTATGTCGAATTCTCGCTTCGCCCCGCCAACCCGCGGAGGACAGCGTCATTCTCGGTGCCACGCCATCCATCCGAACGCATGTACAGAGCGGGCCGCGTGGTGGTCTGTTTTATCACCCGATCGGGCAACGGCTCCACCCACGGGTCAAGCCCCAGAACGGCATCACATATTGGTTCTTCAAGACACACTTTGATGGCGGCACCGCCACCAGTCGAGTGGCCATATATCCCAAGCCGGGTCAGATCGGCGCTGGCCGCAAGAGCACCAAAGGGGCCTTGCTCCCCCTCCTCGAGGGCGTTGAGAACGGTGACAATGTCGTCCGCGTAGGTGAAGATGAGATCCTCACCGGCCTCGAGATAAGCCTCCTCTCCCACTAATTCTTCGTCGGGAAGCGCCGCAGGGTCGTATCCGATTATCACATTGCCCGGCAATCGAGTGGCGACCGCCCCGTAGGTGTGATCGGGAGCGATCACCATGTACCCGTTGGAAACAAGATTCTCGATCTGATTGATCGCGATGGTTCTGAATCCGGTCCATCCATGGCTGTAGATGATCACGGGGAATGTTCCATTCGCCACCGGCGGCGAGCTGAAGCTGTGTGAATCGGTGTGCCGCGTATGACTGAGAAACCACGACGGAAACCCGAGGTCCTCTGCCATCGCAGAGGCGACGACATCCCAGTCCTGACTCCATGGCAGCGGATCGAGGTCATCCACTGACTGGGCCGGATACCACACCTGAGCCATGAATCGTCTGGGGCTTCCGGGGAGCGCTCCCCCATACAGCTCCTCTCGCTCAGCATCGACCAACTCGACTGAGACAGTTCCGATGACCTCCGGACCTGACGGCACTGGCAAGGTCGGCACTGGGAGGATCACCGCGAGAAGAGACGCAGCCACCACACCAAGCGACCCACCGACTCCACGCGCCACGCGATTCGACCACTTCAGCTTGCGTTCGACGAACAGAACGTCACCCAACGCAAGACCGATGGCGAGGAAATATATGGGCGCCATCTGCCATCGAAAACCCTCCACCTGTAATTGAAAAATGAGGGCAGTGACGAGTATCCCAGCGGTAATCCCACGTTTTGGCCGAATGCCAAAGACGACCGGCCACAGAACGGCGAATGCCGTCGAGAAAGTCAAGATCAGCTCGAATTGTCTCAAGACGACGCGAGGTTAAGTGGACTCAGCGGCTACTGACGGAGAGCTACTCCACGTCGCCCCGGCTCCAACTTCCGGAGATTCGGGTGCCCTGATGAAACACCATCTGCCAGCGATCGGCCCGAAGAACCCAAACCGACGATCGACGGGCCTCCTGTCCGGCCTGACCCACCGTCCGGTAGGTGACGAGCGCCGACTCACTCGACAGCTCTCTCAGATTGAAGTCGCGGACGAGGACGGCAGCATGCTGCTCGTTCACCATCATGTCGATGAGCATGTCCTTGTGATAGACACGGCCCGAGCTGCCGAACTCCACAAAATCACTGCCAAGCAAGAGGCCTAGTCGTTCCGGACTACCCCGTGTCTTGGGGTCGAGCACTTCCATTTCCATGGCATGTAGCTTTTCATACCAGGGATGATCTTCAGGATTGATCTTACGTGTTCGGTTCACTGCTAACCCGTTCGACCCTCCATTCGGCCGAGGCTAGAGATCCCTACTACCCCGCGAGCGTTATCAGCTCGTTGAGCAGAACTTCGATCTCGGCAGGGTCCTTGAGACCAGCCCATTCGGTCAGCACTGTCCCGTCGTGGGCAATGAGAATTGTCACCGGCTGATAGGGGATGCCGTACTTGGCGAAGATGTCCTCGTCCTCATCAAGTCCCCAATACACGTTTCCTGATTGGAAATAGGAGTTGCCAGCTTTGGCGGTATCCCCCAGGCTCCCCCGCCAGGCGGGAGCAACAAAATCGATCTGATCACCGTATTCGGCTGCAAGATCATTTACGCCGGGTAACTCCCGCCGACATGTCGGTCACCATTCGGCCCAGAACACGAGGTATACCGGCTTCTCGCCTTCGGAGAGCGTGTAAGAACCACCGTCGTTGAGCTCGAGGGTGAAGTCGGGTGCGACCGGGCGATCGGATGCAGTTGTAGACGGGCCTTCGGAGTCGGGAATCGTGGTGGTGTCGATCCCGGCGTCGTTGACGTCGGTGCCCACCGGGGCTTGTGTGGCCACAGGAGTATCAGTGGGATCGACCGAAACACCGGCAGCCGCACCACAGGCGGCAACTATCAGGGTGATCGGGATCAGACGTTTCACGAGAGCCATAGGCTAGAAGAGGCCCTGTTTAGACGGAGTAAATGCGTCATCTCTCGCAAGGACCATCGTTGTGCAGAGATCCGGCCAAATCCCGGTACACTGCGCCTCCCGTGCCAAAAACCACGATGTACTTCGCTTACGGATCGTTGCTCGATCCAGTTCACATCGCCAAGGTGGCCCCCGGCGCCAAATTTCTGTTCACCGCGCATTATCCAGAGACCAAGCTCGGTTTTGTCCTCTCGGGCAACAACGGCGCAGTGCCCACCCTGGTCAAGGATTCGGGTCACACCGTCTGGGGAGGCGTCTTCGAAATACCAACCGATCAGCTCGACTCACTGGTCGCAGCGGAAGAATCCGAAGGCAGGACACCCGGATACGACGAGAAAGCTGTCGATCGCGAGGGAAACAAATACGACCTTCTTGCGTTTGTGTCGACATCTCAGGCAAATGGCGACTATCGGCCATCACCCGAGTACCTCGAGTCCATGGTCAGGGGTGCACGACATTGGAGTCTGCCTGCCGGATGGGTCATGGGCCTATTAGACCTCGAAGAGGATCCTCTGTTCTCGTAAGAACAAAGGATCCTCTTTGCAAACCTCAGCTATTCGCTAACTGGCCTCTTCCACCGGGAACATCGAATACAAACCCCAGGCAATCACAGCACCGATGAGCGGTGCATATATGTAGAGACCAAGCTGCCCGACGTCGGCGCCACCGATGACGGCCGGACCGAACGAACGTGCCGGATTCACCGACGCGCCTGATGCTGTAATTCCCGCCAGATGGACGCCGACCAGTGCAAAAGCGATCGCTGCCGGGGCGGCATGGCCACCCCGTTTGACAACCACGAGGATCGTCCAGACGAAGACCGTTGTGAGCAGGATCTCAACGAGCAGGGCAGTGCCGTAATCGCTGTAGGTGGTCGCCGTCGAAGCGACCGCCGCACGACTGGTCGCAGCCCAAACCACAGCTGATGCAAGCGAAGCGCCTGCGAATTGGCCGATCCAGTATCCGATTGCGTCTCCGAAGCTGATTTCCTTGTTGAGCAGAAAGGCAAGGGTGACGGCCGGGTTGAAGTGGGCGCCCGACACATGGCCGAGTGCCCAGATGCCCATGAGCAGGGCAAGCCCAAAGGCGAAGCTAATGGCAATGATCTCCGCAGCGCCTCCAGCGCCACCTACTGTCAAAATACCCAACGAGCCAAGCCCGACGAGAATGAAGGTTCCCAGCAATTCTGCCAGGGCTTTGTTGATTATCAAGGTGGTCTCCTCCTCTAGTGAGTCCGGGATGTTCGACCCGGAATGTTCGTCAAAGGTTTCTTCCGGATCAGGCTATTTCCCGGGACCACGCTTCCCTGGCTTTGCGCTCCGGTCTTCCAACCAGGCCCAGGCGAGCGACGTGGCAAAATCACGGTGTGCTTGCCGCCCTCAACATCGGAGCCGTCATGGCTGGTATTGCGACCGGCACTCTTGTTGCGTCATTTGTCGGGTTTGGTCTTGCCTGGTTGCTCACGGTCATCGGTGTCGAGGCCGGCTCTGGTATCGGTTTGATGCTTGGCATCGTCTCCGGATTGGCCGCCGGTGGTTGGCTTGCCGGGACACGAGCCCGCCACTCCGAGAGATTCCACGGTGCGGTCACTGGCCTCTTGTTGGCGTTTGTCATCACAGCCATCGCGGTGTTGGGGGGTAGCTCGGCACCCACTAACAGCATCCTCCTGCTGGCGCTGATCGCGGTGGTCGTTTCAGGTCTCAGTGGTTGGCTGGCCGGTAGAAGGAAGCACTCCAGGCTCTAAACTCTCCGCTGCGAGCCCGTCGGACGACCGCAGCTTATGGCTGAGGAAAGTCCGGACTCCACAGGGCAGGGTGCTGGATAACTTCCAGGCGGGGCGACCCGACGGAAAGTGCAGCAGAAAGCAGACCGCCGATGGCGAACTGGCATGCAAGTGCCGGCTTGCACAGGCAAGGGTGAAACGGTGGTGTAAGAGACCACCAGCGCCGCGGGTAACCGTGACGGCTATGTAAACCCCACCCGGAGCAAGGTAAACAGGGACGTCGATTGCCCGTCGGCCAAGTCCCGGGTAGCCGCATGAGCGGGTCGGTAACGACACGCCCAGATGGATGGTCGTCCTACGACAGAATCCGGCTTATAGACGGGCTCGCCACTCTCAACTACAGGCAACACTCGGTGTGTTGTCAATCGTGACACAGGTTCCACCGTTCGCTGTCACGGTCACCGTGGGCGTACTGGAGAAGATATTCCGTTTCACCTTGGCCGTACCGTTGTCGCTGAGGATCATGAGTGCTGTCACAGCCTCGATCATGGTATCGGTGACTATCGACCTCCCACCTGCGTTGGAGTCGATCAACACTCCGGAATGAAAATCGTTTCGGTAGCCACGATCCTGCTGTTGCGGACGACAACACGTCCACCAGCGTTTCCCACAGAGCTGAAAGCAAAACCGACAGCCGCCGACAATTCGACCGAGTTAGCGATGATGACACTGTCGATGACCTTCAGAAGACCTCCTGCTGACACGATGTCCTCATTCTGACCTGCGGTCAATTGGATGTCGCCGTCCATCTCGATCGTCGAATTGATGATCTTGACCACAACGTCGTTTCCCGAGGAGCCTCCGATATTCAGTGTGCAGGGAGTCGCACACGATGTGTAGAGACGGGTGACATCCCGAAATATCACCTTGGCTGCGTCACCCAGCGCTACGACACATGACTGTGTGAGTTTTCCTGATCCACCGGTTACTTTGAGACGCCCGGAGACATGGATGAGCCCCCCAGGTGCGGTGTTGCACATGTCGGCGAACTGCTCGGCATCGACGGTGGCGGCCGACGCGCTCAGCGGGAGACTGGCCACGAGCAACGTCGTAACCAGGACAAGAGATAGCCTTTCTCTCATTCAGAACCTCCGGTTGCGAACAGACTCGAACCCATCACATGCGTTGATGCAGTCTCAGACGCCACGAGCCCCGCCATAATCCGTGGATGCTGGAGCATCCAGAAACCGCAAACCCGTGGGGTGATGAGCAAAGCCCCTACATCGAAATCGGTGGCAATGAGGAGGTCCGCCAACTCGCCGAAACCTTCTACGACCGCATCGAAGCCGACTCACCATCTCTGAGGGCGATACTTCCCAAGAACACCTCGAAGACACGGGAGAAATTCTTCATGTTCCTCACCGGGTGGCTGGGCGGTCCACCGCTTTATGAAATGAAATGGGGTCACCCCCAGCTCCGTAGACGTCACTTCCCCTTCACGATCGGCGAACACGAAGCACAAGAGTGGATGCGATGCATGAGGGCGGCGATGAGTGACGTCGGGATCTCCGATCCTCTGCGCACCTTCCTAGACACTCGTTTCGACGATCTCGCCCAGCACATGCGCAACACGGAAACCGTCCCACCGGCTCCCTAGTCTCGACCCTATGTGCGGCCGCTTTTCGATCACAGGTGACCTCGACTTCTACGCCGAGTATTTCGGTGTCGACGAAGTCGTCGCCGAACCACTCGAGAAGAGCTGGAACGTGGCTCCCACTGACCCTGTGTATGTCATCGCAGAACGTAATGACGAGCGCCAGCTCGCCTCGATGAGCTGGGGCCTCGTCCCTCACTGGGCATCAGACACCAAGTCCATCCACATCAACGCACGCTCTGAGACTGTGGCTACCACTGCTGCATTCAGAGACTCCTTCGCAAGAAAACGCTGTCTGATTCCGGCCGACGGCTTCTATGAGTGGGAATCCGCGGAACAGGGCCGCACCCCACACTGGGTATATCGGGCCGACGGTCACCCCATGGTGTTCGCCGGAATTTGGGCTTCTCGCATCGATCCCGAAACTGAGGAGTGGCATCGCACGTGTTCAATCATCACCGGAGAGGCCCAAGGAACTATCAAGTCAATTCACGATCGCATGCCGATTGCCCTGGTCCCAACCGTCTGGGACAGGTGGCTCAATCGGGACCTGAGAGATCCGGAGGAGGCCAATTCACTACTCCAACCCATCGAAACCGACGCAGTGATGGAGCACATCGTGTCCAGAGGTGTGAACTCGGTTCGCAACAATAACCCAGGTCTCCGTGATCAAATCGAGCCAGAAACCCTTTTCTGAGGGAGTCATCTCGTGGCCTCACCCCTGAAAGAAACCCGGCATAGGCTCCGCTCAGAATTACCCTTTTGAACGCTCTGAAGCTGACCAGACACTTTCCCATCATGTTCCTTGCCGTCCTTGCCACGGCGTGTTCGACGATCGTGGGGAACACCCCCGTTGAGTCCTCGACCAATGGCAGCGGTGGTTCGGTTGGCACTGCCACCAGCGAGGCCGACTCACGCGGCTGTCTCCGTCCCACCGGCGGAAACCAACCGATCGACACGGGGACGACTTCGCATGATGCCCTATTCCTTTCGGGTGAACTCTTTGTGTGCGCCTTAGACGTTGTGGTGGTTTCCGAAGACGACATCAACGAGGTGGCCGCGGCCGCCCAACTCGCTGCCGCCCTTGGTGGGCCGCTGCTCTTCCCCGACGATCGCTTGGCCGCTGAGATCGGCCGACTTCACCCCGACCGGATCCATGTGATCGGCCAGATGAACCTCAACACACCTGCAGAAACCGAGGTTCACTTCCACGATATCGCCGGGTCTGTCAAGCTGGCCAGTGACACTCTGGGAGTAACCGAAGAGGTCAGACTTCCGGCAGTCCCCAATGCAACCACCATCATCGAGACGGTCGGGGCCATTAGCGACGCCAACCGGGTCGTCTTCCCCCAGACATCTCCCACGGAAGCAACGACGACCACCCCTGTCATCGACGAAGCCGACCTGGTGAGTGGTCTCGCCGTCTCCAACGACTCTCCCAGCATATGGATGGTTGATGCCTCCAACCCGGTGGCAGTGCTTCTTTCCGCGGGCACCGGCCACGCGGTCGGTGCCCGCACGGTTGCCATCGACGGCAGTGACCTATTCGGATATCCCGAGGTGGGTGCCGCCCTCCAGGGAACGGACAAGACCATCCGATTTATCGGTGGATCTCCTCAGGGCAGCGATTGGGAACTCAGCGTCCTCACCAGTGGTCAACAAGTCCCCGGTGGTGGCTTCGTGATCCTCCCTGAACAGAAACGGCGCTACGTGGCGTTTTACGGACATCCCGACAGCAAAGGGCTGGGTGCCCTCGGTGAGCAGGATGGAGAGGCAACCATCGAACGAATGCAGCCGTTGCTCACCGCGTACGAAGGTGACGGAGCCCAGACCGTCCCCACGTTTGAAATCATCGCAACTGTCGCCAGCGTGGACCCCGGAGATGACGGCAACTACAGCCACGAATGGCCGGCTGAAGCGTTCGACGATCTCTTCGAGACGGCCGAACGCCACGACGCCTACGTCTTGGTCGACCTTCAGCCAGGACGAACCGATTTCCTCACCCAAGCCAAGATCTATGAGGACCTGCTTATGCTCCCCTACGTCGGTCTGGCACTGGATCCTGAGTGGCGACTGGAGTCGGATCAGGTTCACCTGCGACAAATCGGGTCCGTAACCGCTGATGAGGTAAACACAGTTATCGAGTGGCTGGGTGACCTGGTCCGCGACAACGGACTGCCGCAGAAGATGCTGCTTCTCCACATGTTCGTACCCGAAATGATTGAAAATCGGGAGAACCTCGTTGAACGCCCGGAGCTACAAACGGTGATCCACATAGACGGCTGGGGGACCGAGCCGCAGAAGGATGCCACATGGCGCAAGCTGCGACACGGTTTCGAAGACGCCTTCTGGGCGTGGGGATGGAAAAACTTCTTCGATGAAGACGAACCTGGGCCCCCAACCCCGGAGAGCACCATGTCCAAGGAGCCGACACCGGTCTTCGTCAGCTATCAGTAGAAATGTAATCCTCACCCCGCGGCGGTCGCACAGACGACCGCGGACCCCTGATCGGCTCTCCGGGGTCGCTTCACCCTCGGCGTCGGAACCGGTGAGAACATCCTGATCGGGTTATTGGCACAGGAGTTGGTACCCCGTCTTCGACAGACAACTAGCTAACCCGAGTGATCAGCTCCACCAGGCGAAGAATGTCCTGAACCGCCCTTGGCGTCATGTTTGGCTGATTAGCCGCAACCAACAACGAGGGAACAATGGTCTTCAGCACAGGAACGATGATTGCGGCATCGTCAGTTTGGGAATTGATAAGACGTTCCACCGGCGGGATCATCTTGTCGGCCAACCCTCCGCCGAAAGAAGCGAAGAGGTCAACGCGAAATCCGTCAACGTCGCGAGTCAGCATCTGACGACTGCTTCCATCGTCAAGAGTGACCTCGACCGTGTGAAATTCGAGACCGCCCTCCTTGACGATCGGGCCGTTGCCAGTCGTCACTAATCCTGCCAAGAAACCGCCGGCTCCCTGGGCAAAGCCAGCCCAAAAGTTCGATGCCACAGCCGCATCTCCGCCTTCGACAGCAGCGGCAACCTCGGCGAAAGTGGCGCCTTCGACAAGCGAGGCCACGGCGGCCTGACCGGGCACTACCAGACCGCTGGCAGCAGTGAAGTCTGGAGTGTTCAAGAACTCGACAAGATCAGCGACGGCATCCTCCGGCGTCTCAGCGCCTCGCCCGGCCTCAGGCTGGGTAGCAACGGGATCACTCGCCGTACAGGCTATGAGCCCGACCAGCAGGACAACCCCAGCACTAAGTGTCTTGCTCCACATAATCGGGAAGTCTCCCCGATTCGACGAAGCTATGTCTGCGAACCCTCTTCTGGAGGCCGAGGGCGAACCAGAGCCAGCCCAAATAGGAGAGACCCACAATCTCTTTGATCCACCGCCACGGGTCGGAGAAGGCGCGGTCCCACGCCAGTGGCCAATAGGGGGCCTCGCCAAAAGGAATCTCCCATCCGAAGAAGGGCCATAGGAACACGTCCTGACTCAGCCACATGCCATCAACCAACAGATGGAACAACCAGCCAATGCCCAAGGCCATCCAGGCACGACGTCTGCTACCTCTCCCGGTAACGACAAGAACCAAGGCCATGTAGATGGTGGGTATCAGCAGTGAATGCAGCCAGAGCTCGCCCGTGGAGAATTGGTCGGCAAGGAAAAGGGTCCCAACCGGCATGTCGATCAGATCGGGAAGAATGGCTCCGAAAAGCAGAAAACGAACGTCAACCTTTGGGTCCCTGAAAATCCAGCGAAACAGCCAGAGGCTGGCCCCAAAGTGCCAGAAGAGCACGGTTCAGGCAACGAGAATGCGTCGACAGTGAACGCAGCGTGGCAGGTCGTCAGCAAACGCCTCGTCCTGCTCAGCAGGTGAAAGCGCCATGTGGCAACCACCGCAGACACCATGGTCGAATGCAGCTATGGCAACACCTTCTTTTGTCCGGCGAAGCTTTTCGTAGAGCTCCATGAGCTCATCGCCAATGGGCACAATGGCTTCACTCTTACGAACCTCTTTGCGGGCGAGCTCACTGTCGATCTGCTTCCACTGCGTCTTGATCGAACTCTCGAGCTCATTCTTGCGCTCGGCGGACTCTGAGACCTTTGCTTCGAGATTCTTCACGGCGTCGCGTTCCGGGTCGATTCCGTCGAGCAGTTGAAGAACCTTCTCTTCCATCGCCTCTCTTTGACCTTTGAGGCTTTGAACCTCGAGCCGCATATGTTCTGTCTCCCTTCCGCTCATTCCGCCAGCGAACAACCGGGTCTCATGTTCATCGAGCTTCAGTTCGAGAAGCTCCAGCTCGCCTTCCGACTTGTCGAGTCCGAGTTCCAATTCCTTGAGAGATCCTGCGGCTTTCTCGTGCTCCGCCTCCAGATCCTTCAGGCCCTCATGAACTGCCTTGTAATCATCCAGCTCAGGCAACGACTGACGCCGTTCGAGGAGCCGATCGATCTGGAGGTCGAGATCCTGCACATCCAGCAAATCGGCGAGGCTCAATATTTCCATGGGGCCGACGGAGCGTAGTGCGGGTTCAGATCCAAGTACTCGGGTCGAACCCGGTGAGATCAACCACGCCATCGCCTGTCACCTCGTTGACAAGTTCTACTAGGGCACCCATCCCGGGGCGCTCGGTCGCAATATGACCGGGGTCGACGACCGCGAGACCCAACTCGAGGGCCCGAGCTGTCCGATGATGTTCCACATCTCCGGTGACAATCGCGTCAGCGACTCCTGAAGCTTCGTCGATGAAGTCCGAGCCCGACCCTGGCAACACGGCCAGACGTTCGATGTTCTTCGACGGATCGCCACTGACCCTCAAACCGGAGCTTCCGAATGCATCAGCTGCCAGCGCGTCAACCACTGCGAGGGTGCCCGCGAACTCGCCATGACGCCCTATGTGAGGCTGACCGGTGTCAGTATCACCACCAAATGGCTGGATATCTCTCAGTTTGAATACACCTGCGAGAGCGTCGGACGTGCCCCCGGTCATGGCGTCGAAGTCGGTATGGATGACCAAGAGATTGACCTCGAGTTGGATCAGCGAAAACGCTCGCGCCTCCGCAGATCGCCCTGCCACGACGCGGTTGGTTTTGGCGAAAAGCAAAGGGTGGTAGGTCACCAACAGGTCAGTCTTCTGTCGACGCAAAGTGTCGACTACCTCTTCTGTCACCTCGTGACACACCGCTACTGTCTCGACCGAAGCCTCTGGGTCGCCTAGCTGGAGGCCCACCGGGTCCCAAGATGAGGCCGTTTCGGGATGAGTTTCTTTGGCAAGACGGGTCACGACATCAGCAACAGTGGTCACAGCCGAGCATCGTAGGCTGTGTCGATGGATCTCTCCCCAGCTCTGGCTTGGTCGCCACCGTCAGGCTGGCAAAAGATGACGACCATCGATTCGCACACCGGCGGCGAACCGTTTCGCGTTGTGGTTGATGGGTTGCCTCCCATACCCGGAAACACGGTCTTGGAGAGACGGCGTTACGCCATCGAACATCTCGACCATCTCCGAAAAGCCACGATTTGGGAACCCCGTGGTCATGCCGACATGTACGGCGGATGGCTTGGTGATCCGGTTGATTCCGACAGCGATATTTCGGTCTTGTTTGTGCACAACGAGGGTTTTTCCACCATGTGCGGCCACGGAATCATTGCCCTTACCAAGATCGTGCTCGAGTTGGGGATTCTCCCAATCGAAGCGGAGGAGACCACGATCCGAATCGACACCCCAGCGGGCCAGGTGACGGCAACAGCCACAATCACTGATGGCGTTGTGAGTCGTGTTCGTTTCTCAAACGTCCCATCTTTTGTCGTCAGCCTCGACGCTGTGGTGGAGGTTCCCAACCTGGGCCCTGTCGTCTACGACCTCGCCTTCGGCGGCGGTTTCTACGCCTACGTGGAAGCATCGATTATCGGCCAGGATTTGGAGGACATTGCCTCTCTGGTTGCCAACGGGCGAAGGATCAAGAAAGCCGTCGTGGAGTCGACGTCGATCACCCATCCTGACGATGCCGACCTCGGTTTCCTCTACGGCGTTATCTTCACCGGACCACCGCATCACACTGAGAACCACAGTCGCAATGTCTGCGTGTTTGCCGACGGTGAAATCGACCGCTCCCCGACCGGAACCGGGGTGAGTGGTCGACTTGCGCTCCTCTATGCCCGCGGAGAGATTGGGCTAGGCGACCAGTTGACCATCGAGGCGATCACCGGAAGCGAGTTTGTTGGCCAAGTCGTTGAAGTCACCAGAGTCGGTGACGTGCCAGCCATCGTTCCAGAGGTTGCCGGTGAAGCACACCTCCTCGGTAGGTCCGAGTACTGGTTCGACCCATCGGACAGAACCGGGCAGGGATTCTTGTTGCGGGCGACAATAGAATCACCCAGATGACCATCCCACCGCCCGATCTACCACCCGTAGTCGTACCAGTCTTTCAGGAGCTCACCGAAAACCAGCAACTCGCGTTCGCCGCCGAATACGGCAGGAGAAAGCGAAGTTTGGCCGTGATGATCGCCCTCGCCATTGTCTTCCCGATCCAACTCTTCTTCCTGGGTCGTATCGGTCTGGCGGTTCTATTTCTTCTGACGGGTGGAGGGTTTGGCATCTGGTATGTGATCGAGTGGTTCCTCACCCCGGGCCGGGTACGGGACTACAACACCGGTATCGCCAACGAGATCATCCTCCGACTCCAGGCCAATAAACCCTCCGAGGAGTAGCTTCTCCAGACACACATCAGGGAAGAAACTGATGAGACGTCTGATCCTGCTGATGCCTTGGCTTTGGTTGTCATGGCTTGCGCCCATTCGTCCGAAGGGCCCGTGACCTGCGACGCCTAGGTCACATGATCTGAGTGAGACCGCCGTCAACCACCATCACCTCACCGGTGACATAAGTGTTGGTGACTAGCCCCATCACCGCCTGGGCTATCTCGTCGGGTATTGCGGTGCGGTGAAGCGGGGCTCGCTCGGCGGTGTGGTTCATGTCATCCCAACCGTCAGTCCAAGGAGTGGCGACGACACCTGGTGCGACCGCATTGACACGGACTGGGCCCATCGACTTCGCCAGGAGGACCGTCATCTGATTGAGCGCGGCCTTGCTCATCGAATAGGCGATGGAGCTTCCGATCGGACGCACCCCAGCAACGGATGTGATGTTGACAACATTGCCGTCTGGAGCCTTCTGAAGATGTGGCATGGCGGCTTTGGTCAGCCACCATGTTCCAAAGACGTTGACTTCGAACGTCTTCAAGAAGATTTCGTCGGTTAACCCATCGAGATCTTCATGGGGCACCGCTGTGGTCCAGCCGGCATTGTTGACCAAGATGTCAAGTCGTCCGAATCGGTCAACGACGGCATCGATCATCCCCTGACAGGCCTCCGCAGAGCTGATGTCTGCCTGGTGATAAAACGACTCTGTTGGCAGAGAGTTTGATACAGCCTCACCGGCCTCGACCGAACTCGAGGAGTTGACGACCACGTCGGCTCCAACCTCAGCGAGATGTCGCGCTGTGGCCTGCCCAATTCCACTTGACGAGCCGCTGACCAACGCGACGCGTCCTTCTAGATCTTTCACGACGCCAAGCTAAGCAGCGATGGCGCCAAAGTGGATCTTGACAGCAGAGTTATGGGAGAGTCGACGGGCCGCGTCAGAGTTATTACTGGGCAAGATTGTGGATCGTCAGCGCAAACATCGTGCTCCCTGAGGATTGGAACCCGACTAGCGGACCGTTGCCTCCCACACCCGTGCCGTCCAGATCATCCGACTACCGCGTTGGGTGACATCGATTATCTCGTCCCGCGCCAACCGGCGGATTGCCGGGTTTTCAGAGACGCTGCTCGGCAGAGGGATACGACGTTCCGCCAATTTCTTGAGACGTCCGAACGCGTTTCTGGCCGCGTCCAGGACCGAATCCTCGTCCTGCAACGATCCGGTCGGCAGAAATACCTTGCCGCCCTTCCGCATGAACCGGCGAGCCTGTTCCAACATCCTCACCGGGAGCTCCGCTCCGCTGGGGCCACCAGTCAGACCTGAAGAAACCCATCCGGTCGCCTTTGCGATCTCATCGGGTACACCAGACACATCGCCAATGAGTACGTCCGCCCTTATTCCCTCAGGAAGTGGGGCAAACATGTCCCCCCTGTAGAACGCCGTTTGGGACGCCACTCCTTGCTCTGCGGCGTTGGCAGTGGCCACCTTCACCGTTTCTACCTCTGCATCAACACCGTGAACCAGCTTCGCGCCAAGCTTGGCGGCGATTATCGAGAGGACACCCGATCCACACCCCATGTCGATGACAATGTCATCGTCATTGACCTCCATGGTATCTGCGACCATCGCCGAGATTGTCGTAGGGCGAAATGTGCCGGGCGCAACTCTCAGCTCGAAAGGGCCTAGCCGGCCTTTCCACGTCACCCTCGCAGTGCTCACCCCGCCAACGCTACACAAGCACTTACGAGCTTGTCGCGTCCTGCCTCAGGTGGCAGCCAACCGTGGCGCTCGATCCGACGAAACGCCTGGGTGCTTGAGGCGCAGCAGAAACATCTTGCCTTGGCAACTGATGGCGCACCAGGGGGTTGCGATCGGCGTTGACCGACTCGAACCGCCGACCCTGCCTTGTAAGGCCCACAAGGTGTCTGGCTGTCTGCGAATTCACCGTGTAACCATTGATTTTCTCAACCCTTCTCTGCAATTCTCCCAATTTGGCGGTCTCGTGACATCCGGAGCCGTCCGGTGGTTTTCGGACCCGTCCCGGGATGCGTACGGGAGGACCGGCCCTCTTCGAAAGGTGAGATGTCGTCGCCCCAGTCGTCATTGGACGCAGAACCAATTGCCCTCAGGGTGGTACATCTCTATCCAGGTCTCCCCGGCCATCCCCGACGCCTCACTTTTATAGGTGGCGCCCAAGGCTTCAAGTCGAACCCGCTCTGCAGCGAGAAGGGCAGGTCGCACTTCGGACGGCACCTCCTGTCCCACGGAATTGATATCAACATGAACTCGCTGGTTCGGTGCACCACCGTCATAGCGTTCAAATAGGACGCGAGGCCCTAAACCGGATGGATCGACGACCGCCGAAATATCGTTTCGGTTCTCGTTCGGGATTCCGACGTCGTCGGCGAACTCTTCCCATGTGTCGAACCCGTCGGGCGGTGGCTGGAGCACATAGTCAAGGGCTGCTGCCCAGAACCCCGCTAGTCGCGTTGGGTCGTCGCAAGCGACCACAATCTGTATCCCGTGAGCCACTGAAATGACATTACGGCAAGGAAGTGG
>CAXMPK010000280.1:0-6249 GCA_964195405.1 uncultured Acidimicrobiia bacterium | reverse complement strand
GCCGGTTATGGGCGGGCTGATCTGCCGCTGGTAGGGCGGTGATGGCCTTTCTAGTCCGTCGGTGGGGAGCGGTCTGTTGACAGGGTATCGACAGGATTGCAGGAATTTCTTGTCGTACGATTGGGTGTCTTGTCGCCATATATGTGAGACCCATTGGAAGAGCCTGTGGTTGACCAAGAAATTTCGACCGATTCGTTTACGGATTTTGTCCGTGTAGCTGAGCCGCGTCTCCGTCAGGCGTTGTGTGCTGCTTTTGGCGGAGATTTGGGTAGGGAGTCGGCTTCTGAGGCTCTTGCTTATGGGTGGGAACACTGGGAGCGGGTAAGTGCGATGCCGAATCCGGCGGGTTACTTGTGGGGGGTGGGACGTAATCATGCCCGTCGTAGTCGGCGTCCTCGACTGATTTTCCCGGTTCCGCCGTCTGAGAATGTTCCGTGGTTCGAGCCGGGCCTTCTGGCCGCTTTGGCGGCGCTGTCGGAGAGGGAGAGGGTGACGGTGATGTTGGTTCATGGGTTGGAATGGACATACAGCGAGGTTGCCGAGTTGCTTGGTGTGTCGAAGAGCACTGTGCAAACCCAGGCGAAGAGGGGCATGGCGAAGCTTCGCAAACGTTTAGGAGTTGATGATGAGCGGTGACCTTAAAACCCAGGTTCGGGATTACACCGAGTTTTTCATGGGAACGGTTGAGTCCATCGACCTCGAAGAGATCAAGGAACGCCCCTTACGGATTGATGAGGGGCCGGTGCCACCTTTGGCCTCTCCGAGTCGCCACCGTGGGTGGCTGGTTGGCGTGGCAGGAGCAGCCGTGGTGTTGGTCCTTGGGCTGTTGACGTTCTTGACCAGCCAGACAACTCCTGAGGCTCCGGCCGTGTCGCAGCCTTCGCCGTCTCCGACCGTGACCACGCCTGGACCTGTTCCGTCCACGCCGATCAGGGTTGACCGGTGGACCGGAGCGGGCCTCTTGGGTTGTGAGATTCCGTCTGGGTGGGTCCAAGTCTGTGGCCCAGCCAGCTTCGACGAGGCAGCGATGTACGCCGTAACCGCGGGCGGCCCTGGTCTGGTGGCAGTCGGTGCTAATGGCCTGGACTACTCCACGCGGGAGGACGACGCCACTCCTTGGGACAACGGAGCTAATGATGCGGTCGTGTGGACGTCTCCCGATGGGTTGACCTGGACGCGGGTTCCCCACAACGTTGTCACATTCGGCGGTGACGGAGGCCAACAGATGTTTGCTGTGACGGCAGGGGGGCCGGGACTGGTGGCAGTCGGTAGGGACGGTGCGGTCGCCGACCGGGAGGGACATGCTGCGGTATGGACTTCTCCTGATGGGTTCACCTGGTCACGGGTCCCGCACGACGAAGCCATCTTTGGTGGGGAGGGTGAACAGCGGATGGTCAGTGTGACCGTCGGAGGTCCTGGCTTGGTAGCGGTCGGATTTGACAGACCAGCCGAAGTAGGGGAGGGCGATGCTGCGGTATGGACGTCTCCCGACGGGTTCACCTGGACGCGGGTTCCGCACAACGAAGCGGTATTCGGCGGCGAGAGCAGACAGATGATGCTGAGCGTGACCACAGGAGGCCCCGGCCTTGTGGCAGTCGGAACCGACGGGGACTACGGCGGTAGGCCGCTGGGCGAGCCAGAGGGGGACGAGTCAGCGGTGGACGCCGCGGTGTGGACCTCTCCTGATGGGTTCACCTGGTCACGGGTCACCCATGACGAATCCATCTTTGGTGGGCCGGGTGCACAGCGGATGGCCAGCGTCACCGCCGGAGGCCCCGGCCTCGTAGCGGTCGGGAGCGTGACCGGCGACTTGACCGACCTTCATCCGTTGCAGCGGCACCACTTTGATGCGGCCGTTTGGACCTCTCCCGATGGGTTCACCTGGTCGCGAGTCCCCCATGACGACGCCGTCTTTTCCTCATCAAATGAGTCGATCCCATCTGATGCAGAGGAAGTGATGCTGAGCGTTACCGCTGGGGGTCCCGGCCTGGTGGCTGTCGGACTCGACGGGGTAGACGATTGCGGGTGGGATTCGGCAGTGTGGACGTCTCCCGATGGGTTCACCTGGTCCCGTGTTCCAGACGCACGCATCTGCAATGGTCCTTACGACCGGATGCTCAGCGTGACCGTCGGCCCGTTCGGTCTGGTAGCGGTAGGCGAGGAACACTACCCAGGGGCCGCAGCGGTTTGGAACGGCTGAACGCAACAACGAACCGACGTTGAAACAGTCGCACATAACGGCACATATGGGCGGCTGATCACGACATCACTAACGGAAGGAAGCCAACGATGGTGAAGGAGGACACGGTGCGACGCTCGTTTCTGATTCTGATTTCTGTTGCGTTGGTGGTGAGTGCATGCGGAGGAGATGACGGTGACTCAGCGGATGCTGAGATTGCGGCTGTTCTCTCGGCTTTGGAAGCCAAGAACAGCTTCGATCTCGACGGATGGCTTGCTGCGTTTGAGGGTGGGCAACGTGGGGGGGTTCCCATCTTCGCCGAGGAGATCCTGATGAATGCCGAAGAACGATGGGAGGTCGTCGAACCCTGTCAGGTTACGGGAGAAACCACCTCAGGTGACACCGTTGTTGAGTGTCTGATCCAGGAAATAACCACCAGTTATTGGGGTGTTGGCGGGATCAGCGACACCAAAGTGCTGAGGTTCACGGTCCACGCAGACGGACTCATCTCCAGCAGCGACCATTTCGGTTCGGCAAGAAAAAACTCGTTCAATATTGCGTTCCACCAGTGGTTGAGTGACACCTACCCGGACGTGTACTACGGCAAGCCGATCCCATCTAGTAATGGACCGGGTTTTGATACGCAGAATCCTGACCACATGCTCATCGCAGTCGAATATGTCGAAGAGTTCGTCGCCCAATCCGACAAGTACCCGTTAGACCCCTCAGACCAGTAGGCAGCCGCACATAACGGCACTTATGGGCGGCCGCACATCCGCGTATGCTCGACCTCAGCCACCTATTGCCAGGCGGCTAAGAACCCCTCCCAGGCCGATGATTCGCAGCGTTGAATCCCCTGTCAGCGAGGGGTTCACTGAACCGCACATAATGCCGGTTCCAGGGCGCCGGATTGACTCATTGACCAGCGGGCTCGGCGAGCGATCTGGGCGCCAGATGTCAGCGTATGGTTCAGCCCCACCGATCACCTGACACGACGGTGCTTGTAACTAGGCGGGATGTGTGACCAATCCGGCGAAGGCTTCGCGCAGGGCGGCGTGGACTTCCTCGTCCTGCCTTGAAGGCGAGGCGGTGGAGTGGTCAGGTTGAAACAGGGTGAGGTGACGCCGGTTGTCGAAGCGCGCAATTGGAAGGTGGAACGTGGATTCGTGGGCTCGCACGGTGATCGTGCCGGGTTGTCCGCTTTGGTCGATGAGCCATTCCATGTCATCGATGCCGTAATAGGCTCTCATCACCGTTTCGGGCACACCATGGTGCAGAATCGAGCCTTCCTCGCCGGGTCTGGCCCGTTCCTGGTTGCGGCGCCGGCTGTCTTCGGGCGTTACCCACAGGTAGAGGACGGCAGCGCGGCGAAGAATCTCCGCGGACAGTAGGGACAGCGAATGTGCGTAACCGTGCGGCGGGTCCAAGGGGAGATTCGCGCCCTCGGGTCCGCCTCTGGCGAACTCGATAACCACGGTCGAGCCGGGCGGGCGGCTCCGGACAGACCACTCCGCAGCGAATAGCGCGGCTTCATCCTCGATGGCGGCCACCACCGCTGTCCGGTCGCCCTCGTCTAGAAGCGAGAAAGGAGCAGGCATCCTGGCCAGCCCGCGGGCGGTCTCTAACCGGTCCACGATCCACTTCCCCGGGGATCTCACGGCGGGAACTCGTGTCGCATTCAGAGCGGCGTAGTCCTCGTTTAGAAGATGAACCAGGGTTCCCAAGTCGCGGAGATCCCTGAACCGCTCCCTCCCGGATTCCCAAAAGGCGGGTTCATGGCCCAGGTCTTCCATCACCTCGGAGATCCGCACCATGAAGTGAACGTACGGGAAGTCGTCGAGTTGAACGGTCGGTCCCAAATGGAAGTCCGATTCAGCGACTTCCGGCGAAACCGTGGACATGTGCCGGCGGACTTCGGATTTCCCGGATGCAGGCAAGCCTAACAACAGGAGGGTGTCGATACGCCGAGCCTTCTGCCGAGAGGTCATCGATGGTCTCCAACTCTTCCCGTCAAGCATACAGAACCTATCCCGCCGCGCCTCTTTCGTGCATTATCAAGGACCCGGACACGCACAGATCACCAGATATGGGCGATATCGCCCGGACGCCAATGGTGCGCGAGAACGGCACTTATGTGCGCGTGATCAGCCGCACATAATGCCGGATATGCGCTAGCTGTTATCCGAATGCCCGATGCATTTTCGATAGGGTGTTGGCCGAAGGGACGGGTGATGACCGGGTCGAACGCTGCAACAGCCACCGGGCGTTGGCAGATGGTGGCCGCCCTTGCGTTGGCAACATTCGGCGGCGGGTTTCACCACACTGTGGCAATCCCCGGCACGACGCCGCTGGTGTTCGAGATGGGTGCTATTTGGCTGCCCGCCTTGGTCCTCGGAGTGTGGTGGATCTTGCGCCCCGGCCCGACGGCGAGGTGGGCGATCATCGTTTGGGCCCTGCTCAATTTGGTCGCTGCGGCTTGGGGCAGCGTCTATGAGCCGGCGTCGAACGTCACGTTGCACCTTGTCTACGGATTGACCCAGATCCCTCTGCTCATCGTTGCCTACCGAAGCCAGCCGACTCGGAAGATGAAGGCATGAGGGCTCTCGATGCGTGGTGGCTCAGGGTTTGGTAACGCTTCATGGCTGCTTCTCAGATCCGATTCGTCCGCAGAACAAGCGGATAGACCCGCACATAACGGCACTTATGCATCACTGGTGAGGGATACATATTGCCGGTTATGGGCGGCCGGTGTTTAGGCCGAATGCCCTAGATAGGGCTTCTACCCCAACCCAAGCTCGTACAGCTCGTTGGCGCTACGCCACGCCATCCATTCCATCTCCTCTGCGTCAGGCTCGGCCCCGTTGAGGAAGGCAAACCCATGCTGGTAGGAGTAATTCACAGATATGGCGCTCAAGTCGGTGCCGAACATGATTCTGCTGGGACCGATGCTCTGCAACGCCTCTCGCACATGTTCTGGCGGTGATTCCGTCATGTCGAAGTAAACGTTGGCGTTCCGCATCGCAGTAACCATGCAGGCATCGAAAGAAGAGCGGAATCCTCGGCCCATCTTGGTGAGCACAATCGGCACCTTTGGAAAGATGCCCGCCATTTCATCTACCCAAATCGGGTTGTAGATGTAGTGAAGGCCGCCCTGCCAACCCGACCATCCAGTCGGAATCTGGATCGGCCAGGCGCCACTGCCCAAAGCCTCCATGATTGGGCTCATGTCTCGGGCGATTTCGACCGGATCGATTGATGTCGTCACCATGCCGCCCGGTATCATTTCGCCTACTCCGATCATGCCCAACTGGGGAAACAACGTTTCGATGTCTTGGGCGATACGCTCGGCGTTCTTGGAGAGTGCCACCGTGTCGGTCCCTGTTGTCAGATCACCGGAGCCGACAGCACCCATCGCGAACTCGGGGCGATAAGTAGCGAAGAGTCGCCCACTGGATTTAGTCGCCATGTCGGAGATCAATTGGTTGGTAGCCCCCATCCCCGGCGTCATCTGGATGAGGGCATGAGTGACACCATGATCATCCATCGTCTTAATCAGCAGGTCTGAATTATCGACCTGTTGTTGAGACATAACCTCAGCGAAACGCACTGGGTCCTTGCTCCGCTGAGTTGCCCAGTCCGCCGGACTGTGAATTTCCTTCACCATCTCCTCAGCACCAGGAGGGGCACCTGCATGGACATGAACATCCACAACAAATCGGGTGGCGGGCTTGTGCGAAGCATCACTCATACTGAACCAATCTTTGGGGAGCATCTCAATCTAAAAGGCATTTCGCAATGGTGTGTCTAGATGTCAGGTTGACCAGCAGTTCGAGCCGCACAAACGGCACTTATGTACGCCTGAGTTGAAGATCAAGGGCCGCACATAATGAATCTCTTATGTTGTCAAGTTGCCGGCGGGTGGACAGGATTGGGGTGGGCCACACCGGGTGGTGGGCAGGCTCTTATTAGGTCACACGTTCCGCCAAATGGGTGGGTGGGGGTCGACAGGTCATTATCAGGACAGAGGTGTTTCCTCGTCAGCCGGTTGATGGGGTCAGACCCCCTCCCAC
>CAXMPK010000279.1:0-1996 GCA_964195405.1 uncultured Acidimicrobiia bacterium | reverse complement strand
GAGGGGACCAATCCTCCGGATAACGGAACCAAATACATGGGCGACGTTGTGGTGTCTGGTCAGGCTGACACCTCGGTGAGGGTGAGTTGGGCCATCCTCGGGGACCGGTGGACAGGAATTGGCACCATCAACAATGAGGGTGAACTTTTCGTCACCTATACCGGAGCGTTCTCAGGGAGCGGGACCTGGCTACTCAGATCCGACGGGAACCTTTACGGTACGTGGGAGCAAGCCGGGATCGATGGCACGGGCACAGAGGTCTGGTACAGAAATTCGCCCTAAGGAAGGGGCGCCTCACCAGGTAGCGCAGATGTGCCGATATGGGCAGGGCATCTACTTGGATCGAGCCTCTATCGCCACGCCTACCGCGAGTCCGACGCCGACACCCACAGCAATCCATGCTGGAGCGTCGGTAGCTGCAAAAAGGGCAACGCCGACACCTACCCGATGGCTGTCGCCGTCCCGGCCGTGTTTCCTTTACGACCCTTTCTGCCATCGGTCTGCTTTTCGTTGTTGTTCTCGCTCTCGATGTCTCCGAGGCTAACCAACAAGAAGAATGTTCGCCGACAAGTGCCGATGACTTGCTAGCGCATATGTGCCGTTGTGTGCGTGGGAGAGGCAGCCCTCTATTGAGGGTTGGAGCTGAAGAGGACCTCGGCGAGTGCTCGATACCCGAACACCGGGTCCGGTCCAAGGGTCTGGATCGACACGTGGTCGGCTCCGGCGGTGAGATGACGGCGCAAGCCTTCGACGATCTCCTGCGGAGTGCCGGCCAAGACGAGCTCATCGACGAGTTGGTCGCTCCCACCGTCGTCCAGATCGGGTTCGGTCCATCCCTCCCTCAGCAGGTTGTTGCGATAGTTCACCAGTCTGAGATATCGGCTGACCATCGCCCTACCGATCTCACGAGCCTGCTCCTGGTCGGATTCGACGACCACGGTCTGCTCCGGGGCCAGTAGCGGGCTATCACCGATAACACCCCGAGCTAACCGGGTGTGGCGAGGCGTCGTTAGATACGGGTGGGCGCCTCTGGTGTACTCGGCTGCGGCAGCCAAAACCTTGGGGCCCAAAGCGGCAAGCACCAGGTTCTCTGTTGGCACGCCTGCGGCATCGAGTTGGCCCAGATACTCGAGGATGGTGGCGAGTGGATGGCGATATTCAGAGGAAGCTTCCGGGTGCCCGATGCCGACACCGAGCAGGAACCGTCCCGGATGGCGTTCACTCACACGGTGATAGGAGTTGGCGACAATGCTGGCAGCGTCATGCCACATGTTGACGATCCCGGTCGCTATAGGGATTGAATCCGTAGCGTCCAGCAGCCTCTCGATGCTCCCCAGGTCGCCACTCGGTGAACCGCCTAGCCAAAGCGCACCGAATCCGAGCCGCTCCACTTCCTGTGCAACCTCGGGAGTCGTCTCACCAGCCATTCTGAAGATTCCAAACTCACCAAGTTCAATCGTCATGTGTCTACCAAGGATTCAGACCCTCGAGTTATTTCCGCCGATACGAGAGAAGAAGTATTGGCCGAACGGGCCTCTTCGACCGACGATGCTGCCGCGGTGATCGGCTACATCGGTACCGCCGGGGTACTTGTGTTTGGGCTGATCCGTGCACTATCGGATGCGGCGGAGATCATCCGCTAGCTTTGGGCACGCAGAAGGGCCATTCCAGCGCACTCTTCGGAATGTGCAATATCGCCCAGATTTGGTGATCGACGGTGCTCGGCTCAACTCTGCAGGCGCTTGTGCCCAGATCGCGCATCACCGGCAATATGGGCGGCCCGCGTCATCAGGTCAGGTAGCGCATATGTGCCGATATGCGCTACCTGTCGGCGGGGTCAATGTGGGAGGCAAATCTGGCTATTCGATGCCCTGTTCTTTGAGTTCTCTCCTGAAGTCCTCGATGAAGTCGATTTTGATGATCGACTCGTCGAGCCAATCGGGGAGCAGGTGCATTGTCTTGGTGTGTGAGCCACCTTTGCTCTTCACGTAGGCAT
>CAXMPK010000278.1:0-5659 GCA_964195405.1 uncultured Acidimicrobiia bacterium | reverse complement strand
CCGCGCCCCGACCGGGCACACCTTGACACATGGAGCATCAGCGCAGTGCTGACAGGGCCGCGGCAGGAACGAAATGTCGGTGTTCGGGTAGACACCGTTCTCGAGCCTGAACACGTACATCCAGAAGACGGAGCTTGGCGTGTTGTTCTCGATCTTGCATGCTTCGACGCAGGCACGACAGCCCTGACAACGATTCAGGTCGATTGCCATCGCATAGCGAGTCACGCAGCATCACCTCCCTTCGTCACTCGTACCTTCACATGGAAAGAGGCATCCGCGGTCTGGCCGAAGTAGCCCTCGTTGGTGAAAAAGAGCTCGTTAGGCGATGGGCCGGTGTCCTTACTCACCGGATGAGTCCACCCACCGAAATGGTGTGGCATCCCGACCGTGTCCGGACGCATTCCCTCTGTTAGCTTGAGAAAGGTCTCGATACTTCTCGTCTCTCCGCTCGTCGCGTTGTGAGATTCGACGATGACCGGATCGCCCTCTTTGAGACCAAGACGTTTGGCCGCCGATGGGTTCATCTCCAGCCTTTGAATGTCGCTGAGCTCCATCAGCAGCGGAATCATCGATGTGCGGGACTGCTTGTGCTCGACCAGCTTGTAGCTGATCAGCGTGAATTCGTAGTCAGCCGGCGACTGTTCAAATGTGGGAGTGCGCCATGTTGGGAAAGCCGTGTAGTCCCTCCAATACACCTCGTCCGCACCCATTTCCTTTTGCAGCTTCTGCGCCTTGAACAGGCTCTCGCCGTAGAGCCGGTGTACCGCCCCGCCAAAAGGAGGCTCGGCGACATAGCCGTATCTCTTCGTTGGGGAGAGGGCGCCCTTGACCCAAACGCCGTTCTCTTCAAAGAAGTCGATCCCGGAGAGGCCCTGCGCTTTCGACCAGCGGTCAAAGATGTCGCGTACCTCGGGGACGGCGCCGTCGGGCACGGCGAACTCGGTATCCGTCAAGCCGAGTCCCTTGTTGACCTGCTCGATGTAGCCCCCTTCGCCGGAGAGCTTGCCCATCCGGTCGGTCAGATCGAGATAGATGTCGATTTCGCCACGCGACTCGAAAAGCGGATCCATCGGTGGCAGCCGGAGCGTCTTGGCGTCGATGTAGCCATCTCCTGCGGATATTGGCCCTTCGTACTTCTCGATGGTTGCCGATGGCAGAACTACGTCTGCGAAGAAGTCCGCGGTCTCGGACATCCACGGGCTGATGACCGCCACAAACTCGAACTTGTCGTACGAGTCGAGAAAATCCTGTGTGGAGGTGAATGCCACAAGAGGATTGACCATGTGCAGGATCGCCATCCGCGGGATCTTCTCGACACCGTATTTGGCGGGATCCTGCATCACCCGTGCCACGACGCCCGGGTACCCGGTGTTGATCGGGAAGAACTTGGAGTCCTTCAGGGTGAAGTCGTAAGGCGGTTCGTTGACCTTTAACTCCTCAAAGGCCGCATAGTTCTTATGTATCCCCCACGTGAAGTCGGCGCTCTGCCCGCCGACAGCGCCGATCGCTCCGACCAGCATCGGGATCATCACCATCGCACGCAACGCCTGGAACCCCAGTTCCTGCTGGGACATGTGATAGGCCATGATTCCCACAGGCCGGTAGGGCACCTCAACACCGTCAACCACCGTGGTGGCACCGATGTTGGCATTCGACCCATACTCGGAGGCGAGACGACGGATAGTCGACGCATCGACACCGCACTTGTCGGCTGCCCACTCCGGTGTGTACCGCTCTAGATGTTCGGTGAAAAGCTGAAAGCCGGTCTTGACGGCCTGCCCGTCGACCTCGAACTTCCCCTCGAGGGCGGGGTCGGACGCCTCGGTGAAGAGGACCGCACTCTGAGTTGCCTGATCCCAGACGTAGGCGACGGACTCAGCCTCGTCGCCTTCGCCGACCTCCTCTCTGAGGATGAGCCCGTCCTCGCCAACGAGGTATGGAGCATTGGTGTACGTCGTTAGATACGGCCGGTCGAGGAAGCCCTGCGCGATCAACTCGTGACACATGGCCAGGGCCATCGCCAGGTCGCCAGCAGGCTTGACAGGCACCCACTCATCGGCAAACGGGCCCGCAGGCCGCAGTCGGGGGTCTAGTTGAACGATCTTCAGACCATTGTTCTCCCGAGCCTGCACCATCTGCCTCGGCCATGTCAGCCAGCAGAACTTGTTGCCCCCGGCGTTGGTGATGTTCCATCCCCAGGACAGAATGTATTTCGAGTTCAGCATGTCGGGATGAAGAACTCCGTGGAGACCAATCGTGTACTCGATGGCCCTGTACCCGGTGTCGGAGCAGTAGGCCCCGTGACCAAGCTTCGAAGAACCTATGGCCTTGACAAAGGCGTCGTCGTAGAAGTCCTTTGCCTTGGAGCGGCCTTTCTGCCACAGAACCAGCTTGGGGTCCTCGGCTGCCACCTCGCTGTATTTGGTCGCAACCATGTCGAGGGCCTCGCCCCAACTGGCTTGCCGCCACTCGCCTGTGACACCCTTCGCATTCGTGCGGACCAGCGGGGTCTTGACCCGGTTTGGATCGTAAATCGAGGCAATCTGAGCAACCCCTTTGGGGCACAGCGTTCCGTCATTGCGCGGATGCCCGGCCATCCCCTCGAACTTGATGACACGGCCATCGATGCGGCGTGCCGAGATCCCGCAATCCTGCTTTCCAATCCAACAGGTCGTGAAGACGCGGTCCTCAACAGGGGCCAGCGCGAGAACATCGGCCTGAGCGATCGAATCGACTGTGTCGAACAAGAAACTGGATACGGCAATTGTGCCGCCGACAGCTGCGGAACCCTTGACGAAAGACCTACGCGTAACCGGACACATCCGTGTACTCCCTCTCAAGGCGTTAACCGAGTTTCGGTCAAGCTCTTGATTTCGGTTAGGGCACCTCGGCTCTACCTATGAGGACTTAAGACCTTTTTTCACAATCTCAACGAGAGCCGGTTTCCGTCGGCGCCCCTGGCACAGTCGGTTCAGTTGCCTGGCTACGAGCGAAAGATGCTGTCCCACACCCTTCAGAACCTACTGACACCCTTCACTAGAAAACTACTGACAGCACGGAGGGCAAGACCGCCGGCCAATAACCGGGCACTCTGTGGGGCCGTTGACTCATGAACGGTCCTAACTCTGCGTAAGACGAGCGGCCCTGACCCACAGAAGAATTAGGACGTTTTGGGGCGGGTCTCTTCCATTGTATGACGGTTCGCGATACAGTTGAGAGTATGACTCAAGCAGTTTCGGTGAGACTCGACGAACACGCCCTGCAAGCACTCGGCCAGCTAGAGGCGACCGGCATGAGCCGATCGGACGCAATCCGTAAGGCTTTGGTAGAGGCGGCATTTCGACTTCAAGACATGAAGACCTTGGCCTCCGAAGTAGCGGCACTGGAAGCCGACGAAGACGATCGGCTGGAGATGGTGGCTGTGGCCGATCTCATGGAGAGTCTTCGTGCGCCGGAGTGACATCTACTCGCTGCGACTCCCCAAAGGAAAAGGCCATGAGCAGCAGGGAAAACGCCTCGGCGTCGTGGTTCAATCTGACGCCTTTCTTCCACGCTCGGTGGTCCTCGTGGCTCCCACATCCACCGGCGCCAAACCAGCATCATTTCGACCCGAAATCGACGTCGAAAGCACGACGACAAGGGTCTTAGTCGAGCAGATGGGTGCCGTCGACATGACCCGGCTCGGCGACCTCGTGGGACACCTAACGCCGGAGGAGGAATGGGGCGTGGACTCCGCAATCCTCGCTGTGCTCGGACTGAATTAAATGAGCGATTCGCGAGAAGAATTAGGTGGTGTCGGGGCTGGGAGGCCCGTGGTTGTTGGGGTTCTGAATAGAACGCTAAAGCTGGCCAAACCAGGATCAAACTTCACTGGCAACGCTGACGAAACGCCCGACTGGCCTCGCGCACGAGAGAACTTCTCCCTGAACAGGTACCTCGAGACACGGCACGGGCATGTGGCGCGTGCCGGTCACAACTGCGGCGTATGGTTGACAAAGAATGCCGAGGGAGTCACACCTGCCGACGCGCTGGGTACTGGCTGTGGTGTTGTCCTTGGTGGCCGCAGGATGCGGACCCGGGGAAGATGCCTCAGCGACCCTCACTGGTCATCTTGCGGTGGCCGACGAGGACTGGGCGTTCGACACTTTCGTCACAGGCTGGAACATCGTCACCGAAACCATCATGGACTGCGCCGAGGTGGACAGCTCCGCCCAGGAGAACTGTGAACAGGATCGAGACCGCTATATCGAAGCAGCAGTGCACACCCTGGACTGTGCCGAAGGGGTAGGTGGAGGGTACTCCGACCTTCGGGTCGGGGCCCAGGTGGTGGTAAGCGACTCAACACAAGAGATCGTCGGGCTGGGACAGCTGGACAGCGCCCGAGTCGCCAACCTGGCACCTCTCGACGCGGAAGCTTCCGCGCTCGCTTGCATCTTCTCATTCACCGTCACCGACCTCCCACAAAGCGAGTTCTACTCGCTGGCGGTGGGAAGCCGCGACCCGGTGGTGTACCGACGCGAACAAATGGAAGCCATGAACTGGGACCTCGAGCTGTTCTTGGGATTGGACGTGGTGCCGCAGGTGCGGCTCGCCGAGTACCGAGGCCCCGGGCTCCCAGAAGGCCCGGTTCCTGACTACACCAACACCCCCTCATCTACAACAACCACGACTCGGGTGGCGGCCACAACCAGCCCACCGGAAAGCTCCTCCGGAAGCGGAGACGGTGGGATCGAAACCTTCCAGCCGGAATCCCCTCCGCCAAAGCCGGCACCGCCCGAACCGCTGACTCCGGGAGCGGGAGTGGCCGTGGACGCCAACGTCGACTGCTCTGGAAACAACTTCGTGATCACCTACGCGGTGCGCAACATCACCGACACCACCCAGCAGCTCAGTCAAGCAGGGTTCTTCCCCGGAGGACCGATCGGACATGCTCTCCTATACCTCGAGTTCGGGTCGATCATGGGCCGCCCAGTGGCGATCGAACCCCACGAGACCGTCTACCACTCCGAAGGCTTTGTCGGGCTCGACTGGTTGGAGCCGGGCAGTGTCATCGACGTCTACGCCGACTTCGACTCTGGTGGGTACAACGCTGAGCGGCAGGTGCACTGCCCTTAGCCGTGGCAGCTGCAGGAGATGCTCTCCACCAATTCGAAAACGCCCAGCCGTCGGTGAATGATTCCTCGGTATTCGTTTGAGGAGTCAGAGGGCTTCTCGTCTGGTTGATCCACCCGGAAGAAATAACTGGTATGGGGGCAAGAAGGCCTGTGGTTATTGAGGGATTGTGAGGTCGGGGCTTTCCGAATCAAACGGACGTCAAACTGAATGACCACTTAACTGCCAGTTATATCAGGCACCCAAAATTGCCAATGACTAGCTGGTACTCCGCACCCCTAGATGTGTCATGAAAACGCAACTGTTACGGGGTTACGCGCAAGTTCTCACCGGACGGCCTGGTTCTCCGAAATCAACGTCCAGAAATGGGGTCGACCAAGAAAAACCAAGAAAATCTCATCTCTGTAGACCGCACATAATGCCGGTTATGGACGGGGGCTCAATCGGCACCACCCATTCCTATAGCGTTGGGTTCTATGAGATTCCGCTTGAGGTCTTGTCGCTGTTGTCTGTAAACGTGTTACCTGCTGCCTGACTTGATGGGTCA
>CAXMPK010000277.1:0-2917 GCA_964195405.1 uncultured Acidimicrobiia bacterium | reverse complement strand
CATTTTCATCTCCCTTGGCCCGGCTAGGGCGTCGTTACTCGGGTTTCCAGTCGACCCGGCCGAGCATACGCCGATCAGCTCCCGGGCGGGTCAACACATTGTCGTGCAAACGTCGATATATCCCATCGCCATCGACCATTCCCGACAAGGC
Source organism: uncultured Acidimicrobiia bacterium (assembly GCA_964195405.1). Lineage (GTDB taxonomy): Bacteria > Actinomycetota > Acidimicrobiia > Spongiisociales > ZC4RG35 > CAXMPK01. The sequence continues at coordinate 2,766 of CAXMPK010000277.1, read as the reverse complement.
GCCCGTAACGGCACTTATGTGCCTATGACGCGCTAGGTGTTCGGCCTCGTGGGCAGAACACCGTCGCCGGGCTGCGGCCTGCCGGGAAGCCCGTCGCGACGGATTCTCGAGACCACTCCCCCATCTCCATAGCTCCGACTGGGATATTCGGGGTGTCATCGAGGTGGCAAACGCGAAACAGTCCGCGGGTGGTCATCGACGTTGTGGGGTTAATCGCGGATCCAACTCAAGGGACGACCTGCTCCTGGCGTCACCAAACCTGTCACGCACCTCGGATCCTCAACCGATTTTCCCAACGACCGGAGATACTGTCCTGTAGCTCCCGTAGGCCACGAAGATCACGTTGCAGCGTTCCCTCCGGGGTCGTTGGCCTTGGTTAACTTGGACGCCTAGTCGGCGTGGTTCTCATGGGGTCGCCTCGACAATCCGCAATTCTTCCCTACCACCTGAGTTCAATTGGGTTAGACACGCCTCGGATTGAGTGATGAACTGGCGGGTGTCAGCCGCTGGATCTGGTTCGTCAATTCTCAGCACGACGACACCTTCGCTAGACGAGCTGACTGTTGCTTCGCTGTAGCGGAAGAAACCGGCATCTCTCATGCAGGCTTCGTACTGGTCATCTATCTCGCCCGTGGGCTCGCGAAAGAAGAACACAATCAATACCGGGACAATCAGCACCAGCGCGAGTATTAACAGCCATCGAGTTGTCATCCTTCATGGAGCCAAAGCGAGAAGTTTGAGGCTCCCCAACGCCACATCACATTCGCCTACAACCGACATCATGTGCCGCCCATAAGTGCTGGTATGTGAAAAAGGCTTGCATCCCTGTGTGCGGTACCGCTACAAGTTTGCGGAACCGTCTTGACAGGACGAACGTCATAGGGCTGAAGTCATGGGAGCCAACGCAAGAACATTTCGGATTGCTGTTGCCGGAATCACCGCGCTGCTTTTCTTGGCGAGTTGCGCGCGCTTAGATGACGGCGAGCAATACGCTCTTGAATGTTGATTTCGATGCCATCTATACCGCTGAGGACATCGGCTCCTACAAACCTGACCCCCGCAACTTCGCCCACCTCATCGAATCGGAGCAGAAAGCCGGGTACTCGACCCAGGAGCTCCTCCACGTTGGACAAAGCCTATTTCATGACCACGTTCCAGCCTCTGAAGCCGGATTGGCAACATGTTGGATTCAGCGTCCTTCCCGAGCAGGAGACCACGGGGCCGCCCGTCTACCTGACCACCGACCCAAAGTCGACTATCACTTCACCTCTCTAGCTGAACTCGCAGACGCCGCCGGCACCTAAGTCGCCACTCGACTGCCACAAGTGTGCCTGACACCCGGGACAGGCGCCCGAAAGTTCCGTTGTGTGTGCTTTGGGAGTTGCAGGGACCAGATAGGGTCAAACTCGACCGACGCTAACCAGGAAGGGTACGGGACATGGGCGACCAGCCAACCATTGACCTCACACGTCTGGACAGCACCGAGAGCGAAGCTCTTACGGCTATGGCACGCAACGGTGCGGCCGGTTTCGGCTGGCAGGCCGAGTTGACCGTTGACCGAGAGCTGGCGCAGCTGTTACGGCTTCGAGTGTCACAGATCAACAACTGCACTTACTGCCTTAGCCGCCACCACCAGGTAGCCCGCGATTTCGGAGTCGACCAGGCCAAGGTCGATACGCTCTCAGCATGGTGGGAGACCGCCCTCTTCACCCCTGCCGAGCAGGCCGCTCTCTCCTATACCGAGGCCTTGACCCGCAACAGCGACACCACTGTCGCCGACCGTTTCCAGGATCAGCACGATCAACTGACCGAGCACTTCACCCCTGCCGAGGTGCTCGAGATCGTTGGAGTCGTCATCAACATGAACATCTGGACCCGGCTCAAGCTCGCCGAGGGCGCTATGCCAACGACATCGTGAGTGACAGAAACATGGCGCACATAAGTGCCGTTATGGGCGGGCTTGGTTTGTTGACAGGGACTATGTTTGGTCTCCTATTCCACCTGGGGAGGTGAGAGGCATGGTCAGTCGGGCTGTATGCCTGGTGACTTTGTTTGGCGTTGCCTTGGCTGCATGTGCCGACACGCCGAACGCAGTCGACGTTGTTGATACATCTGAGACCACCACAACAACGGTTGAGGCGACCATCACTACCACCACTGTGGAAGCGACAACCACCACGGTAGAAGCGACGACGACAACCACAGCGGAAGCCGTCGACCCGGAACTGGTAGCCGCTGTTAAACGTGTCTTCGACGAGTGGAATAGTGGAGACACGGCCAGGTGGAGAGCCACATTCAGTGGCGATGCGGTACAAGCGGGCTTCGGTACCGACTACCCCATCGACGAATTTCAGGACTGGTACGAGTTCTTCGCCGTGCTTGGCGAGCAGGTCATCCTGGGCAACTGTGAAGCTGTCGACGACATCGCCGTCAAATGTGCTGCTACATCGGCGAACCTATGGTCTGGCAAGATCAGTACGTCACTTACGGAGGCGGTTCACACCTTCACCATCGAGGACGGGTTGATCGTCAGGTACGCAGCCAACCACACGGGAGCAGGAACTGCTCGCTCAGAGTGGATCAAGTTCGCTGACTGGGTGGAAGAGACATATGGCGTGGACATCGGCGGGTTCCCGGGAACAGCCGAAGGAGCCACCCTGGCTCTCGACTACATGGACGAATGGGCAGAAGAAACAAATGGGTAACCAGCCGACCACACCTCATACGGGCCGATTCACCCGCACATAACCGGCATTATGTGCGGCT
>CAXMPK010000276.1:0-15074 GCA_964195405.1 uncultured Acidimicrobiia bacterium | reverse complement strand
ATAAGCACAACGGCTGACAACCCAAGCACGATCGCCATCCCCAGTCCCAAGACGTTCAAAACGCTGGAGAGACTTTGGAGTTGCTCAATGGAATCGGCCGCAGTTGTCACCTGACGAACCGTCTGAGTGTTTTGTTCCATTCGGAACCTGACCGAACTATGCAGCTCGAGATCGACCAATTCGATGCGGATCGACGCCGGAAGGATGGTCGGATCAATATCCAACAGCTCTTCTTGATCGGCAAAGAGCTCTTGGAATTCGATCCAGGCCTCTGCCTTGCTGACGTAGAAATGATTCTTGACCTCATCCCAGGTGCCCACCTCGGCGATAAGGGCATCGTGGGCATTTGAAGGCACGCCGTTTTCGCCGGCATCGTTGAGAAACGCAATGACATGCACGCCTTGTTGCCACGCCAGAGTGTTTATCCGGAGAACCTCGTTGACCACAAGTGCCCCGAACGCCAGGCTCAGTGAGATGAAGACGGCGAGGATGGCGCCGGCCACAATCAACAGATTGCGACGCAGACTGACGAAAGCTTCCTTGATGAGAAAGATGATGCGACTCATTCCTCCTCCTCCCTTGGGCCTTCGTAGCGACCCAACTCCTGGTCACGGGTGACTCGGCCGACGTCAAGGGCGACGACTCGACGCTGCATGGCATCGACGATGGCGTGATCGTGGGTCGCCATGACAATCGTGGTTCCAGTGCGATTGATCCTGTCCAGCAGTTTCATGATGCCGACCGACGTCGTTGGGTCAAGATTCCCGGTCGGCTCATCACACAACATGATCGGTGGCCTGTTGACGAACGAGCGGGCGACGGACACACGTTGCTGCTCACCGCCGGAGAGTTGTCTGGGATAGCGCTCTGCCTTGTCCGACAACCCGACGAGATCGAGCACTTGATCTACTTGAGGACTAATGACAGATTGCGGTCTGCCCAGCACCTCGAGGGCGAATCCGACATTCTCATGAACCGTCTTGTTGGGAAGCAGCTTGTAGTCCTGAAAAACAGTGCCGACCGAACGGCGCAGGAACGGGATCTTCCACTTGGGAAGTGTTGTGATGTCCTTACCGGCCACCCAGATCTTCCCTCGGGTGACAGGCTCATCCCTCAACAACAGGCGAATCAGGGTGGATTTGCCAGATCCGGAAGGGCCCACGAGAAACACAAACTCACCCTTCTGTATATCGAGGGAGACGTCGTTGGCGGCGATGGTGCCGCCCTCGTAGACCTTGGTGACGTTTTCGAGTCTGATCATGCAATCGAAAAGGGGAGTTTCGCAGCTACAGCAGACTTTGCTGCGAACTGAGAGAAAAGACGCTAGCCAAACTCGGTTGTCTATTCAGAATCATTGCGCGTCTCATGCTCGGCCCTGCGCCAGCGGAGATAGGCCTCCACAAACCCCATGAGATCCCCGTCCAGCACCCCCTGCACATTTCCAACTTCGTAGTCGGTGCGTAGGTCCTTGGCCATCTGGTAGGGCTGAAGCACATAGGAGCGGACCTGACGACCCCATGCGGCCTCGCCCTTCTCCCCTCGAATCTCATCGAGGTGTTCCTGGCGATCGAGACGTGCCTGTTCGGCCAGACGAGCCTTCAGCATCTGCATGGCGCGTGCCTTGTTTTGTAATTGTGATCGCTCGTTCTGACATTGGACAACGATTCTCGTGGGGATGTGTGTGATTCGGACTGCAGAATCGGTCGTGTTGACATGCTGGCCGCCAGCGCCTTGAGACCGGTAGGTGTCGATACGGAGGTCTTCTTCGTCTATCTCGACATCGGCCTGCTCACCGAGATCAGGTACCACGTCGACCCCGGCGAAACTGGTGTGTCTGCGGGCGTTGGAGTCGAACGGGCTGATCCTTACGAGACGATGAACCCCTCGCTCGGATTCGAGCGTCCCGTAGGCGCGGTCTCCCTTGACCGTGAAGGTCGCAGACTTGATCCCGGCCTCATCTCCTTCGGTTACTTCCTCAACTGTCACCGAGAACCCTGAATCTGAAAGAAAACGCTGATACATGCGAGCCATCATTTCGGCCCAATCCTGGGCGTCAACTCCCCCGGCGCCGGCATGGACACTGAGAATCGCATTCGCCGCGTCGTATTCCTCAAAAAAGAGGGACTCCAACTCCAGCCGATCCAAGGCCGTCGCCGCGGATCGAAGCTGCTCGACAGCTTCCTCTTTGGATTCTGGATCATCAGCTTCCGCTGCCAACTCCAGAAGAACTTCGGCGTCGTCAATTTGGGATGCCAGACCATCGACCATTTCGAGGAGACCCTCGATCCGTGCCAGGCGTTGACTGACAGTCCGAGCGACATCAGGGTCGTCCCATAGATCCGGAGAAGAAACCTTCTCGCGCAATTGTTCGAGTTCCGCTGTTTTGCCATCGACATCAAGAAACGTGCGAGCCTCGTTGAGCCGGCTAAACAACTCGCCGACTGTCGCTTGGGGGTCGGTGATTTCCACTATCTGGCCGGGAGGGCAGAGACTTGGAGCGAGCCGTCCACATCCCTCAACTCGAGGTTGGAACCGACCAGACGCCACAGACGCGTGTTCGCCAGGGCTGCATGGAACTGGGATTCCTGCTCCATGATTCCATCGGACTCGAGACAGGCTTTCTCTGTGGAAGAAAGCGTGCCGAAATTGATCGACTGCCCACCTACGACTCGATACTCACCGCCGGCCTCGTAGGAACCGCTGAATGTGTTGCAGCCGGACAAACCACTGACCGAAGCCTCGTCGAACTCAAAGGTCAACTCTGTCCCGGTGAGGACGGTACGCAGCGACTGGTTTCCCGTGTTGATTCCAAGCACGCCCCAGGCGGAACTTGCCAGGTCCGGCTCGAGCGAAACGTAACTGGAGAGAATTACCCCGGTCGCGCCAAACAGGTCGAGACCGGTTTCAGTCACCTGGTATGTCACCGCCGCTTGAAGACCGGCCATCATCGCTCCCTCTCGTCCGGCCAATTCCAGGGATGGGCAGGCCGCCAATGTTGATCGCAGCGGTCCGATCGAGATCGAATCGCTGTCGGGCACAACTCGAAACGCACCCCCAAACGTATTACAGCCACTCGTCCCTCCAACTTCACCTTCGCCGAATCCGATCGACGCTATGGGTTCGACATCAATGTCGATGTCGGCGATCGATGCCAAAGTCCAGAGAGTCTCATCGAGGGCCTGGTCTATCGGCTTACCGCTGCCACATGCAACCACGAGCAGACCCAAAGAGAAAAGAACGATGCGACGAAACATCAGATGGCGGTTTAAGCCGCACCGTGACAGCGTTTGTACTTCTTGCCGCTGCCGCACGGACAAGGGTCGTTGCGACCGATCTTGTCGGAAGAAGCCGGCCTCTTCGGACCGGTATTGCCAGATTGCACGGCCTGGAGACGTTGCGGCTGGATCTTCGGCTGACTGACTTCGACATGGAATAGGTACTTCACGGCGTCACGTTTCACCGAGTCGACAAGCTCGGCAAACATGTCGTAGCCCTCGCGCTGGTACTCCGTGAGAGGATCCCGCTGACCCATCGCACGAAGGCCGATCCCTGCCCGCAGATAGTCCATCTCGGATAGGTGTTCGCGCCACTTGTTGTCGAGCACCGACAACATCACTGACCTCTCAACCTTCTTTAGAACGTCCTGGCCAAGTTCCTCTTCGCGTTCTTCAAATCTTCCCATGGCCTCGTCTGTGGCCAAGTCGATCACAACCTCGACGTCGTACGAGCCCTCGAATTTCGAGCTATCGATCTTTGTCGGATAGAACTGGTCGAGTTCCCGCCTGAGAGTGTCCCAATCCCAATCGGACTTGGAAAGATCGGACGAGAACTCAAGCTCAACAACGCTGGCGATAGCGGAACCAATCCAGTCTTCAATCAGATCGTCGCTCGCCGTGCCTTCGAGTATCGACTTTCGCCACTGGTAGATGCTCTCCCTCTGGGAATTCATCACTTCGTCGTATTTCAGGACGTTCTTGCGGATTTCGAAGTTCTGTGACTCAACCTGGCGCTGAGCTCTCTCAATCGACTTCGAGACCATCTTCGCTTCGATCGGTTGGTCCTCGGGAAGCTTCAGCTTCTCCATGATCCCCGACACCCACTCGCCCTGGAAACGACGCATGAGATCGTCTTCCAGAGACAGGTAGAACCTGGATTCTCCAGGATCGCCCTGTCGACCCGACCGCCCTCGAAGCTGGTTGTCGATCCGACGCGACTCGTGCCGTTCGGTGCCCACGACGTACAAACCACCTGCGTCTAAGACAACCTGTTTGTCAGGGACGATCTGCTCCTCGAACTCCGCAGTCAGCTTCTTCTCAAGCTCGTCATGGGAGGGATCGTCCGAGGGAATTGAACGCCTTTTCAATTCGGTTCGAGCCATTCCCTCAGGATTGCCACCGAGCATGATGTCGACTCCGCGACCCGCCATGTTGGTGGCAACAGTGACGGCGCCCGGCCGACCCGCCTGAGCGATGATATCCGCCTCACGGGTGTGCTGTTTGGCATTGAGCACTTCGTGCTTGACGCCTTCCTTGCCGAGAAGCCTCGAGAGTAGCTCTGAGCGCTCGATTGAAATCGTGCCCAGGAGAACCGGCTGTTTGCGCAGGTAGCGCTCCTTGACGTCAGCAACCAGAGCGTCGAATTTCCCGGTCTCTGACTTATAGACCATGTCGCCTTGGTCCATTCGGACCAACGGCATGTTGGTGGGAATGGCAAGGACTTCGAGGCCATAGATTGATGCCAACTCGGCGGCTTCGGTCTCCGCAGTGCCCGTCATCCCGGCGAGTTTTTCATATAGACGGAAGTAGTTCTGCAGTGTGATGGTGGCGAGGGTTTGGTTCTCCTCTTTGATATGTACGCCTTCTTTGGCCTCAATTGCCTGATGAAGCCCCTCTGAATAGCGACGACCTTCGAGCACACGGCCGGTGAACTCATCGACGATCTTGACCTCACCGTGATCGACGAGGTAGTCAACATCATCGTGATAGAGCGCCTCGGCTTTGAGAGCGGTCTCGATGTGATGGACGAAGTCGACGGCAGCGTGGTCGTACAGGTTCTCGATGCCAAGGATTTGCTCGACCCGGGCGACCCCCTCTTCGGTAGTTAGGACCTGCCGTCTCTTCTCGTCGACCTCGTAGTGGAGACCGTCCTGAAGACGACTAGCGATCTTGGCAAAGTCCCGATACCACTTGGCACTGTCTGAGAGCTTGCCTGAGATGATTAGTGGGGTCCGAGCCTCGTCGACGAGAATCGAGTCCACCTCATCGACGATGGCGTACTGATGGCCACGCTGCACTCGGCTCTCGGAGGCCATCGCCATGTTGTCGCGCAGATAGTCGAATCCGAACTCGTTGTTGGTCCCGTAGGTGATGTCCGACCTGTATGCAGGGAGCCGTTCCGAAACGGGCATGTTGTTCTGAATCAGTCCGACGCTCACGCCCAGGAAGTGGTGGATATGTCCCATCCACTCGGCATCGCGACTGGCGAGATAGTCGTTGACGGTCACCATGTGGACCCCGTTGCCGGATAGCGCATTGAGATAAGCCGGCATCGTGGAAACAAGGGTCTTGCCTTCGCCGGTCTTCATTTCGGCAACCATCCCCTTGTGCAAGGCGGCAGCACCGACCACCTGCACGTCGTAGTGACGTTGGCCCAGAACCCGCTTGGCAGCCTCACGAACAACGCCGAAAGCCTCAACCTGAATGTCGTTGACCTCGGCGCCGTTGGCTACACGGTCTCTGAACTCGGTTGTTTTGGCTGCGAGCGCTTCATCACTGAGCGATTCGAACTGTGCTTCGATGTCATTTACGGCTGTGGCAACTGACTCGAATTCCTTGAGAGTCTTGCCTTCACCGACGCGAAGCACCTTCTGAAAGATGGGCATTTGAGACGTCAATCCTACCGATAGTGAGAACTAGTGGCGGCCGCTCAGACGACTTCGATGAGGCCTTCGCGGTAAGCCCAGCTAACAGCCTCGAACCGTGAATTCATTCCGAGCTTGTCGAGAATGTTGCGGACGTGATTGCGGACCGTGTTCTCAGAGATGTAGAGCTGGTCGGCGATCTCCCGAGATGTATTGCCCTCACCGACCAGGGTCAGGATCTCCAATTCTCTGCCGGTGAGCTCGGAGCGACGTGTAGCCGAGGCCCCTTGGTGACGGAGAAGGTCACGCAATGCCGAGAAGAGCTTCCCCCCCATAGCCGGGGAAACAGCTGCGCCGCCTTCGAGAACATCGTGCATGCCTGACACAAGTCTCGGAAGCGGTGTGTCCTTCGTCAGATACCCAGACGCCCCGGCCTTGACCGCCGCCAGAAGATCTTCAGCGCTCTCGCTGGCGGTCAACAAGACAACACGGCTGCGTGGACTGGTCTTGATGATGGTGGCGACGACTTCGAGCCCGGACATCCCCGGCATCAGTAGGTCGAGCATGACGAGATCGGGCTCATGCTCCCGAGCCATATCAATGCCAGTCATGGCATCAGCGGCCACTCCGACGACGTCAAAACCCTCCTGGGTGAAAGCAGCTTTCAGAGCTTCTCGAAACAGCTCAGCGTCATCTACGACTACGACAGATGCCATGGGATCAAACCTGGTTTTTGGTATGGGCAGCTGATGGGCGCAAAAGATTAGACACCTCTGGAACCACATTCGCGACTACGGCGGCCTGGACTCGGTTGAGCCCCAAAGAGCGAACTGCCGCGTCAAGCGTGGCTCCGGTTGTGAACACATCATCGACTACGAGGACCGACCCTTGAGGAAGTCCCCGTACTCGATATGGAACAACCATGTTTTTGTGGTCGCCACCGGCCCTCCTGACTGAGTGGGGATGCGACACGAGATACCGAACCACCTCCGTTCCCTTTGCGTGTGCCAAACGGCTGGCCAGGAGCAACGCCGGATCGACCCCGTATCGAATGGTGCGCGAAATCGAACGGGGAACCGGAACAAAAGGCAAGGAGGGCAGCCGACCTTCCAGCGTGGCTGTGACCAGGTCGAGATAGTTGGTGAGGCCTCGATATTTCAAATTGTGCACAAGAGCGCGAGCCGGTCCCGAATGCTCAAAGGCTGACAACAGCCGGATCCCACCAACAATCAGCCGATCGCTGGCCGGTCGCATCTTTCTGCGACATATCTCACAGAGGAGACGAGATTTGGTGGGTCGATGACACGACTGACAGATCATGCCGTCGGAAGGTACGGGGACAGCACGACACTTTCAGCGAAACCGAATCAAGCGTGTGCAGGGGTGGCCCTGTCTGGGCCACCCCTGCACACGCTTGGAGGTTCCCGAGGTGTCAGGTCCCTTCTTGCCAGCTGCTGAGGTAGGCAACCTGTTCCTCGGTTAGAACTTCGAGGCCACCACCAAGGCTTTTCAATTTGATCGACGCCACCTGCTCATCGATCTCTCTGGGCAATGTGTAGATCTCCGCTTTGAGGTCATTCCGATTCTTGATGAGGTATTCGGCTGCCATCGCCTGATTCGAAAAGGACATGTCCATCACGTCCGCTGGATGACCTTCGGCGGCTCCAAGATTGACCAGACGCCCTTCGGCTATGAGCAGGATGCGGCGACCGTCCGGCATTATGAATTCTTCGAGGTTGGTCCGAACCTCGCGCCGCTCAACCGAGGCGGCTCTCAAAGAGGTCAGATCGAGTTCGAGGTCAAAATGACCTGAGTTGGCGAGGATCGCCCCGTCTTTCATCTGGTCGAAGTGCTCCATCCGAAGGACGTGCTTGTTGCCGGTCAAGGTTATGAAGATGTCACCCTCGGCCGCGGCGTCTGCGGCGGTCATCACCCGGAACCCGTCCATTACTGCCTCGAGGGCTCGCACCGGGTCGACCTCCACCACGATCACCTTGGCACCAAGCCCGTCTGCTCTGGAGGCCACCCCCCGGCCACAATCGCCATACCCGACAACAACAAGGTCCTGACCCGCCAAAAGCAGGTTGGTTGCTCGGATGATGCCGTCCAACGTCGACTGTCCTGTCCCGAAGTGGTTGTCGAAGAGATGTTTGGTCGCGCTGTCGTTGACGGCAACCACCGGCACGCGGAGTGTCCCGTCAGCGGCCATGGCACGCAGTCGGATCACACCGGTCGTCGTCTCCTCTGTCGAGCCGATCAGCTCGAGGTCTCTGCGATCGGTGTGGAGAAGAGTGGCGAGATCCGCCCCGTCGTCCATGGTCACTGCCGGCTTGTGGTCGAGAACCGCGTTGATGTGCTTGTAATAAGTGTCGGGATCTTCACCATGAATCGCGAAGACCGGGATTCCGTCGGCCACCAGGGCGGCGGCCACGTCATCCTGAGTGGAGAGGGGGTTCGATGCGCAGAGAAGTGGCTCCGCACCACCATCTCGCAGAGCAAGCATCAGATTGGCTGTCTCCGCCGTCACATGAAGACAGGCTGCAATCACATATCCCTCGAATGGCTTCTCTTCCAGATACCGCTTGCGCACACTGGCCAGCACCGGCATGCGTCGACCAGCCCACTCCACACGTTTGGCACCGTCGGGAGCGAGATCAAGATTGGCGATGTCGTAGTTCATGAGATGTCCTCGGCTAGAAGCTCCTTGAGTTTCTCGATCGTGACCACAGGCACGGGATCGACCCCGGCCTGGTTGGCGAGCATCCAGGAAACGAGGTCGCCGACAGCGGTCAGCGAGATCAGGCGGGCGAGAAGTGAGACGCCTCGAGACGTCACTTCACCCACCCAGGGAACAGCATCTTCGGTCAACGCCGAGGTGTGGGCAAGTCGAGAGCCGATGCGATCGTGGTCGCTCCGATCGCGTAACGCCACGATCCCCAAACTCGCTTTGGTGAGGGCAGCAAGAGTCTCCCATCCGGCGATCTCGTTGTGGTCCAATTCGGGAAGGAGGGAATACCACGCGGGAACCTTGGCATTCTCATTGATCTGTGTCTTCCACCGCTGTGCGACTACCCCACTTATCGGGCCCCCACCGTAAATGATGGGGATTCGACCACCCAGACCGGCGGCGATCCCCTCCGCTTGAGTCCACTCCGGGCTGGCTTCGGCCAGTGCGGCCTCGGCAATTTCGGCCGCCTCGACGAAGCTAAGCCGCTGATCATCGACGGCATGGGCGCCCTCTAGGACCCGAAGAGTTGCCCCAACCATGTACCCGAGAGCAGCCCTGGGCTGTTGACCCGCCGGAACGCCAATCGAAGGCCAGCCATGCTCCTCCGACAGCTCCCCAAGTCGGCCTCCCGTGGTGATTGTGGCTACCGGGAGCCCTGATTCATGAGCTGCAAGTGCCACGTCCAACGTCTCTTCGGTATTGCCTGAGTACGAGCCGGCGACCACCAAAGGGCGCTGACGCACGGCCCAAAGGGGGATAGGCCCATAACCTTTGTGGACGGTCACGCGGGTGCCATAAGGCCCGGCAATGGCTCCGGCAAAATCGCCGGCGATACCCGATCCGCCCATACCCGCGTAGAGGATCTCTGAGTTGGTTCCTATTGTTGGCGCATCGGTCTGCGCCGCCCAGCGCAGCTGGGAGCCAAGAGTCCGAATCTGTTCGAGCATCTCAGACATTCGGGCCACCTTCCGCCTCATCGACGAGCATGATGGGTATCCCTTCTCGAACGGGATAACGCCGGTGGCACTCCGAGCACTCCAGGCGGGAGGCTTCCACGTCTTCGATCAGGTCGGCCTTGTCCATCGGGCACACCAAGATCTCGGCAAGTGTGGGATCAATGAGACTCATTCATTCTCCTCCAAGGTTCTCCGGACACCCTCAACGATCACGTCGACTCGCTCAGAAGTCGCGGCCTCGACATTGAGACGTAACAGTGGCTCCGTGTTCGAGGGTCGAACATTGAACCACTCGTCTCCATAGTCGACGGTGAGGCCATCGACGTGATCGATGTCGGCGTTGTATACCGAGTCCTCCACGCGTTGCAAAGCGACCTCGACGTCAGCGACCTCAAAATTGATCTCGCCTGAGGCCGCGTACCTTTCAACATCCTGGCGCAGTTCGGAAAGGGGTCGACCGTCTTCAGACAGGATGCTGAGAAGAGTCAGCAGCGCCATCATTCCGGAGTCTGCCCGGAAATTGTCGCGGAAGTAGTAATGCCCGCTGTGCTCACCGCCAAAGACAGCGTCCGTGTCAGCCATGATCTGCTTGATGTAGCTGTGGCCGACTCGAGTGCGCACAGGCATGCCGCCGGCTTCCCGAATGATCTCGGGAACGGCATGTGAGGTGATCAGATTGTGGACAACCGCGGCACCCGGGTTGTCACGAAGCATTCTTCGAGCGATCAAGGATGTGACTGTGCTCCCGCTGAGGGGCGTTGCAGTGTCGTCCAGGAAGAACGCCCTGTCAGCGTCCCCGTCGAATGCCACCCCGAGATCGAAAACACCGGTCTCGACGAGTTGCACCAAATCGGCAAGGTTCTCGGGGACCAGCGGGTCGGCCGGATGATTGGGAAAAGTCCCGTCTGGCTCTAGATACAGGCCATCGAGAGATGCCTCGATCCGATCGAATACATCCTCGACTGCAACGCCGGCCATCCCGTTGCCCCCATCCACGGCAACTCTGAGTGGGCCGATGCTCGCCGGTTCGGTGACGGAGAACAGATGATCGACGTAGTCAGAGACGGCATCGGTCGAGGAGGTGGAACCGGGAAGGATCGATGTCATCTTCCGCCCTGCGAGCACCGACTCCTTGATTTCAACCAACCCGGTCTCCGCTCCAACGGGGGCCGCCCCGGCCCGACACAGCTTGAGGCCGTTGTATTCGGCTGGATTGTGGGAAGCCGTGATCATCGCGCCCGGCACGTCGTTTGCTCCCGAGTAGTAATAGACGAGGTCGGTCGGGACCTCACCCAAGTCGATCACGTCGGTACCGGCAGCAGCAATTCCTCGGGTCAAGGCAGCGAAGAACTCGGGAGAGCTAGACCGACAATCCCTCCCAACGGCAATTGCTGGAGCATCAACCAAACGGGCGAAAGCGTTGCCGGCCAGCTCGTACAAGTCTGCATCGAGTTCACCGATATCGCTCCGACCACGGATGTCGTAAGCCTTGAAGACTGCGTGGGGGTTCATGACAGCCGCGAGTGTACGGGCACTAACGCTGAGACGACTCGTAGACTCCCCCGCCCCAATGACTTCCCCACTTGTCGTCGTCGTGCCCGTGCACAACGAGGCCGACTTCATCCCAACGGCCCTGCCATCGCTGATCAGCACGATGGATGAAGTAGATGTCGCCTATCGCATCCTGCTGGTCGAAAACGGATCTATCGACGGAACCGCCGACGTCGCCAAAAAGGTTGCTGCGGATTCCGCTGTCGAAGTCATCTCACTGCCCGACGCTGATTACGGAGCCGCCATGAGACGAGGCTTCCTCGAAGCTGACGGAATATGGGTCGTGAATTTCGATATCGACTACTTCTCCACAGACTTTCTGCATTCTGTCCTCGGACAACCCGACGAAGTCGACATTGTGATCGCGTCGAAGCGAGACCCTGGATCAGACGACCGCAGACCGCCGATTCGCCGCATTGCGACATTCGTGTTCAATCTGATGTTGCGCATGATCCTGGCCTCGAAGATCTCTGATACCCACGGGATGAAAGGGTTCCGCTCACAGCTGGTCAACGACCTGACACCCCTCGTCGTCAGCAACCAAGATTTGTTCGACACTGAACTGGTGATCCGTGCCGAACGTGCCGGCTACTCGATTGTTGAGGTTCCGGTAACGGTCGCAGAAATCCGGCCGGCCAGATCTTCCCTGATCAAAAGGGCCCCGCGAACGGTGGCCGGCCTCTTTAGGATTCGGCGGACTTTGAAGGGCTAGCCGAACCGCCCGGCGTGCGTCTGGTCCTGGTCCAGGCGAACAGACCCCCGAGGATCAGCCCGATGACCCCCAGGAGTGTGAGGACTTGACCTCCGGACTCAGCCCATGTGTCCTGAAAAATCAATTCGACGTGGTTCTCGGTCGGCACCACAACCATCAGCGAAGGCGCTGCGCGCCACGGCCCCTCAGCACCGTGCGCCGTCCAATTGGGGAAGTAAGAGATCTTCACCACGTGCGGAACCCCAATCGCATCGGTCGTGAAGGAAATCCGATGGTCCTCGAGAACAATGTCGCTGACGGTGCTGGTTGTGGCTGAGAGCTCTACGTCGGGGCGCTCGGACAGCGTCTCGATGCGCGGCCAATCCTCGGGGCCGCCGGCAACCACCCAGCGGTCCATTTCGTCAACGTCTTCATACCATTCCAGAGCCATGTCGTGGAACGAGAGAAGAGGTTCTCCATCGGAGCCGGCCACGGTGCCAGAACCAATGAGCGCACTGAAAATGCCACGTTCTGGAACCTCGTAAACGGCTGGCAGGTGGCTGGCAACGGCGACAAGCTCCGTTGCTGGGAGTCGATAAATGTGGAACGGCTCCGTTGTTGTGATCTTCTCGAATTCGGAAAGGCCGTCAGCCTTCTCGGCTGCCTCCGGTGTGAACGACACGTAGTAATCGACACCGTAGACATCCATGTGGCTGAGTCCGCGCTCCATTTCGAATGAGTGATATTGCAACCCTGGAATCGGATTGGACGACTTGAAGGACATTTCGGAATGGTTGATGAAATGGAAAGGCGTCGTCAATGATGACTCGAAGTAGAGCCCTTCCATCGACTTTTGCGACCCCTCCGTCCAATACGGGATCAGCATCGGCGCCATTGGGGTGCCGTACTTGTTGAGACCTGAGTTGTTCTCCCACATCACCCGGCCGTCAGGGAGTTTGTCCAGCTCGATCATGAGAGATTCGTACTCGGGCCAGGGCTCTTTGGCCTCGTAACCTTCGTAGTTCCACTTCGACCACCCGTCGATGAAGGTCACCCCGGCGGTGGCGCCAAGGACCACGATGGCAACCGCGGTCGTTGTGAGGAAACTGCGGGTGTTGACAGTGGGAGGAGTCAGAAAACTGAGACCCAGGAAAATCAAACCGACGAGAGCAACAAGGCTCCAAGTCCAAGTCGGAAACTCCGTCGAGTCGATGACCAGTCCCATCGCCACGCCTGTGGCGACCAGCAGGACGAAACGCGGCCAATGAGTCGAAAGCCTGCCCGGCAACCGTCTCGATATCCAAACTACTGCCGCCCCAAAACCGATGGCAGCGAAGAAGGCCACTCCGAAGTACCAATAAGGCAGGAGCCGCCCGTTCCACAGCTTCCACCTCGCCCCATCGAACATCTCCGGTGCCAGGTCAGGAAGAATGTTGGGAAGCGGAAAATAGATGACAGGTAGCAGGGTCGCAGCGATCATCGGCGCGGCCCTCGAGGTGCGTCGCAACGCCCAGATCGCTCCAGGGATCGCGATTGGCAAAAGGAGCCACAGTTCGACCGGGAATATCTCCTCCCACCGACTCAGTGGGGTCCATGCCATGTCAGACGTAAGGCCAATCCGCGCCATAAGCGGCAATGCCCAGAAAGCTGCGATGGCAAACCCCCACACCCATATCGTCATCGTCCGCCAGAAACCCTTGCGCCATGCGAGAACGAAAAGAGAGGCAAAAATGACAACAATGGTTGTGAGCACATGGGAAAGTGCGGTAACGGCCAATGCCAGGGCAGCCCACTTGGTGAACTTTCGGTCATCCCGGACGGCTTTGATGAGCAATCCCAAATAGATCAGAGACAGGGCGAATGACCACGAATAGGAAAACTCACCCGCCAAAGTCGATGCGACATTTCCGCCGTAGATAGAGAAGCTCTCATAGAAGGCAAATACGGCGCCGGCCCCCGCAGCAACCAGCGAAACGTGGCGCCCCAGCCTCATTGCGCGAGTGTGGAAGTAGATGGCGGGAGGAAGGGCGAGCAGGCCGAGGACCGTCGCCAGTTTGAAGGCCACCCCATATGGCAGGACGAGGTCGAGTCCGACGATCGTCAGTGACGGGAGTGGGAAATAGAAGTAAAAGGCGGGGAACCCGGCAAACCAATCGTTCGACCAGCCAAGAATCCGACCTTCGGGGAGAAGATGATCTCGCAGGTAAGCGGGTCCAAATACGTGCGCACCGGTGTCACCGCCA
Source organism: uncultured Acidimicrobiia bacterium (assembly GCA_964195405.1). Taxonomy (GTDB): domain Bacteria; phylum Actinomycetota; class Acidimicrobiia; order Spongiisociales; family ZC4RG35; genus CAXMPK01. Next base: position 1,045 of record CAXMPK010000276.1, on the reverse strand, counting down.
GTCGGAGTTGTCGGGGAGAAGATAAGCCACGGGCTCATGACCAAGAAGATGATCAGAGCCGTCCCTAAGACCAGAATGATGGGGAGAACGGGAATTTGGTTGAGCCTTCCCCGAAGGGTGCTCACGTCTTGGATTGCCGAACGATTTCCAAGATCTGGGTTACGTCAATGTCCGCACCGTCATGGTTCCACCACTTCTCTTCGCAGTTGTGACAGGAGAAGAAACGCACCTCGGTGCCGTCCGGAAGGACGTGTTCTATCTCGAGAACGTCGGTTTGGGAGCAACTGGGGCAGTCCATGGGTCTCGAATCGTCGGCCAACAGACATGTAAGTCGAAGCTTGCGCCTACATCAACGACTCATCGTCGAGAAGTCTGCCGACGTATCGGCTCCTCCGCTTTCCGTCTTCGGTCCAATACGCATACCAGTACGGCCCATGGGGGCATTTTGTGCAACCGGTCTTGCCACAACGAACCATCTGCTTACGCATGCTGACATGAGGTTCTGAGGAGGTGCTCAGTGCACCTGACCGCTCCAGTTGGGCCCTTGTGAGGATTTGCAGACGACGTAAATCATGCTCGTCGAGGTCCTTGACCGCGTCGAGCAGGTCGCGATCGAGGGACACTAGGCGACGTGAACGGGTGCGAAGAGCCTGGTAACCGTGCGCCGGTCGGTGAGCGTCCATCCATGGGGAGGTGTCATCCTGTCCGCATGATCGGCACAAAGTGGATATGTGTAGGGCTCAACCGTTTCGCCCATGTCGTCAAGCCAGACTGCACTATCAACATAAGCAAAGGTCATAATCGATGCTGCGGGAGATCCGCAGCGGGCGCAACTCACTGTCATCACAAGCACGCTAGAAGTCGCGAAAACCTCAATCAAGGACCCAACCGGATGAGAGCCTTATCCGGCTGTCCTGGAAACAGCGTTCCCGAGCCATCCGCGTCGACTATGAGTGTCGCCGGCACCGCCACCACACCGACATCGTGGAACACGCCGGGTTCCCGCTCCCAGTTCATCTCAACAAACTCTTCACCCAATCTCTCG
>CAXMPK010000275.1:0-7079 GCA_964195405.1 uncultured Acidimicrobiia bacterium | reverse complement strand
CTGCAAGGGTGATGGATGCCGAACTTGCGCCGGAACAGGTCTCACATCAGCAGATTTCCTTTCCGCTAACTATCGTCACTGCGAACTTACAACCGCATGCACTCGGGAATTACAGCCCGTGATCCCTAAGAAAATCACCATCGAGAATCAAGCCACCTACTATTACAGGTCTGCCTCTTAATTACAATTGCGCTTTCCCTGCCTCTGTCCAGAAAATCACCATATTCCATCAATTATGTCACCATTACTCAGACTACTAAGTTCAGCCGTTACTGGCCTCACTCTCCTCAACAGCTCGTGCGCCCCATCGGTTTCGGCTGACGGCAATACCGCCTATGATCGCTTCGACGAACGCGAAAATCATTACGATGATGCCGAGAACGCATATCAGGATACATGGAGACGTGGACCCGCTTGGGGAGGCCCATCTACTCAACCAGTCGATGGGCGCACGCTGAAAGGCATCTTTGGCCGTCGCCCACCCAATTAGTGCAGCACTAAGGGCCTCTCCCTTTATTCTCTGCTTGGCACCGCCAACCCGAACTCCTGAGAATGCAATTGAGTGCACCCCGCAAAAAGCAAATTCCTAGCCATCTGGTTAGCTTTGCGGCACATGAGGGGAGCTTAGCAGAGAAAATAGGGGAAGCCCAAGGCGAAGATGATACATTTCTCTGCCTGTAGCCTTTCCACTGCCTGACCCCATTTTTGTCCAATACTTGGAAGGGGGTAAGCGAAAACGAGCAAGGGATTTCCGTGTGAAGCGCGGCTATTTCTTGTCGCTGTCGATGGCTTTGTTGGGCTTAGCGTTGATCACTGCAATTGCCTTTTCTGCAAAGCGTTGACCCAGGATCCGATAGCCTTCGACTGAATAGTGGAGACCATTTTCTACATCCCTTCCCTTGTGGTCTTTACCGTCATTCAAGTCATCCGTGTCAACCCAAGCGCCGAGTCGGTAGGACTTGGCATACTCAACCTGGATTGTGCGAATCCGTTGCCACCCTTCTTTCTTGAAGTTCCAGCGTTTATAGGCACCTGGCACCTTCAGGCCATAATCACTAATGCGACCGATGACGAAATGGATGTCTTTAAACTGCAAATCGGTCTTGAGATGTCCAATCAATCCGCCCAGGGAGTCGCTGTACACGGCCGCAGTTTCTCGCACATCGGATTCGCCCTGCATCCAGACAAAGGTTACAGTCCGAAGTTTCTCCCCCTTTATGGCCAATTGCACTTTCTTTAGAAGGCGACCGTATAGGTCACCTCTTGTGCCGGGCTTCCCTTTTTTATTGTGTTTATACCACCGACTTATCGGCTGTCCGCTTTGAGCATCTTTGACGACGGTTACATTCTCTTTGCCAAAGGCAGCTTCCACTGTCGGCGTGAACGATATATTCGGATCAAGGCTTGCCATGTTAGATTGTCCCGAGAGAATGAACAGGTGCTTCCCGTCTTCTGCTCCTCTGGCTAACGAGACCGAGAGCATTACGGCTAGAATTAGGATATTAAAACGATTCATATTATTGATTAATTGATTAATTATTGCTAGGAATTTGCTTTTTGGGTGAGGTGGTCGAGAGCATCGTGCAGGGGGGAGAAAGGGGGTTGCGGGGGAAAGAGGGGCTGGATGTGTTGTTGAACAGTTTCAACGATAGCTTGTTATGAAGGAAACCGCGAGGGAAACTCCATGAGTGATGGTGAAACGACACACATGGCGTGCATTCCACTGATTTGGGATCAGTAATCCCCTTCCCCGCTGTGCCAAGGAGATTCCTCGCAGCGGGTGTTTTGAAATACGGTTGTCAATGGAGTTGATGTTGGATCAAGAACCAGGGTGCGGCCGGAGTGAGGGGCAGTCCGTGGATCGTGGATTGACATGGAGCCAGGTCCTGAATGATTGTTGTGGTTATGAGCCGAGGAAATGAGTGGGGGTTTTGCTGCGTCAGAGTGAAGGGAGTGAGAACCCTAATTATCTTACTCGCATTCGTTGAGATCCACAATCGGACTGAAAGCTCTCCGACTCCTCTCCGAGCCCGCGGGGACTTGAACCCCCACAAGTCAGTGCGCCCTGCCGGGCGCACACACAAAAAACGGCGACCCCCATAAGGAGGCCGCCGCTTAGATTGTGTGTCAGAGACGATTACGGGGTCTGCGTGACCTCGATGTTCACAAACAGCTTGGCGGGCACGGGACCGGTGATGGTCGCCGTCACCGTCACCATTCCGGCCGAAGGCACACCTTGGCTGAAGGTCACGGTGGTTCCCGCCCCATTGTCATCGCCGTCAGCGTAGAACGTCGCCAGGTCGGTCGACCAGAGGTAGGCTGCCGAGATGTCGTCCGCCGGTGTGGCATTAAGCGGGTGGGTGAAGGTGAAGATGTTGCCACTCAACCCACCGGAGACCACACCCTCGGAGAACACGCCGGGGTCAGTGCCGAAGTAGTTCTCCACCCCGTTGTCGTTGCCGTCATTGTCGGAGTCGTCATTGAAGGCCGTCAGACCACCAACGCCGGGGTAACCAGCGATCCAGTCGCTGTAATCGTTACCACCGGGCAGTATCACTTCCGAAAGAACGACGAATCCGAAGCTCGGACCACCGCCATTCAGTCTGATGTCGATGTCGGTCTTCCCGGTGAACGTGACCCGTCCATAGCCATAGTCGTCGGTTCCGGGGGATGTGTCGACGTTCCAACCGATGTTCTCACCACTGTCCACACCGTCTACCCAGACGTCCAAGGTACTCGTATTATACGAATTGGTGCCGTTGGAAGCACTGCCGAACTCCACGGTGTAGGCTTTGGAAGCTTCCAGACCAGTGATCTGGAGCTCCTGCCAACTGGAGGAATTCGCCCAGATGCCCGAACCGAAGAGGTCACCGTTCATTCCGTCTCCTCCGCCGTAGTGGGGACCATCGGTCTGCATGTCGATCTGGATGGTGTCGCCGTCGTCGTCGGCATAGTCGCTCAGGCTAAGATGCCCGTTGTCGTCAGCCCCGTTTGACGCATGGTTGCCCGTGATTGCGATATTCGTGAAGGTGAGGCCCTGGTGAACACTCGTGTCCGGCGGACTGCTGCCTCCGTTCACGTTGGTACCAAACCCCAAATTGTAGGCATACAGGGTCGTACCGTATTGCTCAACGGGCGGTTGCACATTTTGGTTACTGAGGGTGACAACTCCCGCGGTAAGCGGTGCATCCCCGGCATTCACCGTGATGGTGTCGCCGTCCTGAACGGGCACCGCAAGGGGGTTGCCCGAGAGGTCGGTGATACCGGTTCCCGAGATCCGAAGAGTCAGGGTCCCAGTTCCGCCCGGAGTCACGGTCACCAGATAGGTGACTCCCGATCCGCTCACCTGATTGATGGTGGCCGCCGGGCTGCCGGCGTTGTCGAAGTCACTCGCATCGATCGTGCCGGCATTCATGTCTTCGGAGAAGGTCACCGTGTAGGTCACCGTCTGATTCTCGAAGATCGGGCCACCACCCCGGTTGTCGGCGATCGAAGCGACCGTCGGTGCGGCACCGTCCACCGTCGTGAAGGTCCAGGTCACCATGTCGAAAATCCCGGTAGCGGGAATCGCCGTGGTGTCCTCCGCGATCGCACCGTTCTCGACTTGCACCCAGTAGTCGGTGAGGGAGGCAAGGTCGCTGGTCGGGTTGATGGTCACCGTGTCACCGGAGATGGTCACCTGACCGGTATCAGTCACGTCGATAACGATGGGCGAGGTGCCTCCACCGATGGTGATGTTGCCGGTGCCCACCTGAACGTCTTTGTCGTAGGTGATCACCAGGTTGGTGCCCAACGCCACGCCGGACACACCGACCGGGCTGAAGCCCGTGATCGCCGGACCAACGGGGCCGGGAACTGCCAAAGTGAGAACTCCGGACATGGCATACATCGGCTTGAGGCTGGTGGGGGCCGCAGTGGTCGCTCTCAGCCAATTCTCCGTTGAGTTCGCATTACCCACCCACGGATCCAACGTGCTGTCGCCTAGGTAGCGCCAAGGAGTTAATCCTCCGTCGTGAGTTCCGTCGTTCTGCGAACCCGTCCAAGGGTTTGCAGTGTTGGAGTTCCCGTTTTCGTCCAAGGCGATCACAACCTCTGGCCCCTGCCATTCAAAGAGGTCGTAGTTGTAGTTCGGAGCTTGGGGGGTGAGGAGCGTCACTCCATCGATAAGGAAAAACGGATATTGGGGATCCGTCCCCGGGCGAGCCGAGCAATTGTCAACAGCATCGACAGTGTCGGTCGATCCAACCGCCTTCCAGCCAGTGCCGAGACCTGCTGCACTCGCGGCGTTCTGCACGAAGGTGTTGTAGGTGGCAATGTCGCTCGAGGTAGCTGCGGTCGTGGTGCTCGTCTTAAAGAGGAGACGATACGTATCACCATCCGCCCAAGGGCTTCCGGTGGCCGGGTTGATCCCGCCATTGGCATTGACGACATCCAAGACTCCGAGTTCACCTTGGAATAGCGGCGCTGCGCTGACGTTGATGACGGTCGAGTCGGCCGTCGGGGCCAAGACGCCACCGTCGTCGGACTCCATGGCTCCGGTGATTTCGAGTATGAGCGTGCCGGCCGAGGTCGGCTGAACCGCCACGTCGAACTCAGTCGGGCTGGTCTCAGTGACGCTGAGGATCGAGAGATCCGAACTTCCGGCATTGCCGAAGTCGCCGGTTCCCACCGTTGAGCCGTCCATGTCCTTGTCGAAGGTCACGGTGTAGGTAACGAACTTGTTCGCGAAGATTGGGCCGGACTCGCTAGCGGACCAGCCGATGACGGTCGGCGGAGTGACAGGGGTCTGGAAGCTCCACGCGGTGGTGCCGAAGAGGCCGATATAGGCCGCGTCGGTGGAATTATCCAAGATTGCACCGCCAGTGATGTTGACCCAGTAAACCGTCTCGTTGACGAGATCGACCGACGGGTTGATGGTCACGGTGGCGCCCGTGATCGTCACCTTACCGGAGTCAGTCACATTGATGATCTCGTGGATACCGCTCGCGGATTCAATCACGATGTTGCCGGTGCCCGCTTTGACGTTCGCGTCGAAGGTTGCCACCAAGTTGGTGTCAATTGCCACGTTGGTCGAGTCGTCTGCGGGGATAGTCGGCAAGACCAAACTCGGACCAATGGGGGCCGCGGTGCCGGTCACGACGATTTCCGAAAGAGGGCCGAAGCCATTCTCCCAAGAGTTGGTTGCTTCTGCGGGCCAGGTGAGCCTGAGGGCATTCACGTTCGAGGCGAGCAAGCCACCGCCAATTTCAGCGAAGGAACTCTTGCCGTAGAACGAGGCACCTTGGAGCATCGGACCATTGTAATCGATGGTCGGGACCCAAGTGGAGCCCAGGTCGGTCGAGACTTCAACGTTGAACAACTCAAATCCATCACGACCACTGTTCTTGTAGCCATGAAAGATGTCGATGCTTTCGATATCGACCGTGGTATCAAAGGCAAAGGTCATGACTGTCGCATCAGTGGGACGACCAAGGACTTGGGCCGCGCCATTCTGCCAACCGGTATCGTTCGAGTATTGGGCTGACGTGAGCGCAACACCATCGGAGATCACACCAACACCCAAGGGATCCGGCGTGGAGACGCCGCTGGCACTCGTCACGTTGGTTGCCAGAAGGTTGGGTCCAGAAACGCTGTTCGTTCCATTCGTGAAAGTGGTGACCCACTTGCCCTTCTCCTTAATGACGATGCCGGCGAGCGACGGATCGCGGTCACCGAGGCCCGCTGCGGACCGGTTCGGATACAGGATATCGAGATTGGACGTGCCAGTGACTTCGATCGTAACGACGCCAAAGACGGTATCGTCATCGTTATCTTCGTCGCCGAAAGTCAACTGGGCGGAGGCGGCGTCGCTGCCGGTGGCAACAAGGGTGCCGATGTAGTCAAACCCACTTCCTCCGATGCTGCGGTCTTCACCGTGCATGAGCTGGATTTGGTAGGTCTCTGCGGCGTCGAGGCCGGAGATGTTGATCGTCTGGGTCATATCGGAGCCAGTCGGGTATGCTTCGGTGCCGAAGGTGTCGGCGTAGGAACCCGGAACGATGCCGGTGGCCGTGGCCCATGCGGTTCCGTCAGTCGTGCCGCCGACGGTGATGCCGTTGGCGGCTCCAAAGACAACAGTGTTCGTTCCGCTGGTGGCGGTGCTGCCGGTGAAGTCGATGCCGTCGTAGGTGATGTCGGCTCCGCCAAGATTCAGGGCCAGCTTAACGAGGCCGAAGTCGTCGCGGAGGCTCGGCGGCGTGTTCGGGCCGGTGGTGCCGTTGGCGGCCGTCATGGTGACGGTGGTCGGCCGGACAGTGAAGTTCCAGTCGCCCGGGCCGTCGAAGCCGGGGAAGTCGATGGCACCGTCGTTGAAGGCGGTGGAGTCGATCTCGACGTAGAGGTCCTCGCCCAAGGGCAGGTCGCTCACAGGGTCGATGGTGACGACCGCACCGACAACCGTGACTGCGGTGACATTGATGGTCTCCACGACGCTGTCATCGGAGACCTTCATGATGCGGATGTTGCCGGTGCCCTTCGTGATGGTCTGGTCGAAGGTCAGCTGGAGATTGGCGGTCTCGTCCACCGTCTCGGCACCCCTGGCAGGAACGAGGTCTGGAACGAGGACGAAGGGGAAGTCGTTGGTGGGTTGTTCTCTCACCATCACACCGGATATGCCGGGGCCCCAAGCCGAATCCTTCTGGAGGTCGATCGTCAGGCTGTCTTGGCCCCACACCGTAACCTTCGCGAGATTGTAGATCCCGGTGATGCCATCGTCGGAGTTGTTGTTCCATGTCAGGTTCAGACCGCTGTCGAAGCCGTCGAGGAACACGTTCATGTCGAAGTCGGCCAACGCAGCTGTGGAATTGCCCCCCACCATGACCTGCACGATGTAGGTTTTGGTCTTGTCGAGGCCGCTGATCTCCAGCGCCTGGTTCGCAGTGCTACCGTTGGCATAGATGGACGTTCCGTAGAGACTATCGCCTGCGGTGGCCGTTCCGAAGTGGGGGCCGGTGGTCGTGGTGACGATTTGAACGCCAGTCGTGTCGCCGGCATAGTCACTCAGATCAACCATAGATGGAGGACTCGAAGTCACATGGTTT
>CAXMPK010000274.1:0-2727 GCA_964195405.1 uncultured Acidimicrobiia bacterium | reverse complement strand
CAAACCGGGTCAACCAAACGAGAAGCCCTCCGACTACTCAAACGAAAACTCGCCAACGTCGTCTACCGGACCCTCCTAAACGATGCTCAACAACCAGCCCTAGCCGACGCCGCTTGACATAGGAGAAACACTTATGGGCGGATGACGGTGTTTGTTTATGGTCGGGGTGTGGGTGGAAGTACCGAACGTATCGCGCTGGTTACGTTTCTTGCGTATTCGGTGCTGGCCGGCGGGAATGCTGTTGGTGTCCGGATTTCGAACCAGGAGTTGGACCCTTTCTGGGGAGCAACGATGAGGTTTGGCTTGGCGGCAGTGTTGATGCTGGCGGTCATGGTGGTTGCAGGTCACCGGTTTCCTGTGGGGCGAGCGTTGTTGGGTTCTGCGTTGTATGGGCTTTTGGCGTTCGGAGGTGCGTTCGGGTTGTTCTTCTATGCGCTGGTTGAGTTGGAAGCCGGTTTCGGCCAGATTCTTCTGGCGGTCGTCCCACTCTCGACTCTTCTCCTTGCCGTGATTCAGCGGTTGGAGCGTCTTCACCCGTCGTCGGTCCTCGGAGCGCTTCTGGCGATGACAGGGGTGGTTGTTATGTCGGGCCTCACTCTCGAAGGTCCCGTCCCTATATTGTCGATCCTTGCAGTGCTCGGCTCGGCGGTGTGTTTCGCCCAAGCCGCTATTACGGTGAAACGGTTCCCTCCAGTCCACCCCATCGTGCTGAACGCCGTCGGAATGAGCGTCGGAGCCATATTCCTTGCTCTTCTCACTCTCATTGCTGGCAATGAAGTGAGATTGCCCCAACAAGCCGATACTTGGTGGGCGGTCATCTACCTGGTCGTGATCGGCTCCGGCGTAGTTTTCACTCTCTACGTCGTAGTGCTCAGATACTGGGACGCCTCCCGAGTCAACTACGGGTTCGTGATCATCCCCATTGTCACAGTTCTCATCTCAGCATGGCTCCTCGATGAACAGCTCACCCTCGGCCTGCTCGGTGGAGGTGTTCTCGTCCTAGTCGGCGTCTACCTCGGGGCACTTAGACCAGCACACCCCAACGAACCCGCACCCAAGTTGAACTCATAATCCAAGAACCCCGAGCATGACAGCACCCAACTCTGTGGGGTCTCAGAAGCCGCACATAATGCCGGTTATGCGTTGGGTGAGAACGCGAAAAGATTCTCTATCCTCTTAACCACGCTTCGTGGGCACCGCGTATCGGCTGGGAGAGACCCCGCTAAAGCGAGGTCCTGATTGAGAGGAGTTGGAGTTGAGAAGATCGACAAGCCGACGCATGGCAATCTTGGGTGGGGTGTTTGCTCTAGTCGCTGTACTTGCCGTACCGGTCGGAGCCAACGACACCAGTACAACCACGGCTGCGGCGAACCTTCACCCGGCTAATCAGTCGGGCGTCCATGCCAGTATCGAGTTCATCGATAACGGGGACGGTACGTGGGATGCGTGGGGTAGCGCCACCGGAATGATCCCGTTTCACCCGGCTTACATCTCTTTGATATACGATCGTCGCTCTGTTCCTGGAGGTCCGGGAGGTCCTTCAAGGCTTGGGATCTGTGAGCCTACGTTTATCGGCGCATTCTCGCTCGGCCCGCTCCCAGGTGCACCGTACCCGGACGTCTTCGACTTCATGTTCGTGGGCGGATGGGTGGTTGACGTAGACGGGAACGGCGCGCTGCACGAAGAGGACGTTGATTTGCCCGATGCCGGAGACTGGCGAACCGTGTCAGTCCGAGACGTGACGATAGATGGTGGTCGCGGACCCTTGGCTGTCATGGCGTGCGGTGAAGTCGCATTCCATAACGGGCGCCCCTAACAAGAACCCCACCAAGTTTCGGTAGGTAATACATTCGCTCAGATCATGGCCCTCCGGTTAACCCTGGAGGGCCATACCGTTGCGTGGAGGAATCCCACGGACGACGATGTGGCCCCGCACATAACGGCACTTATGTGCGGCTGATCAAGGCGGAGCTGTTTGGTTTTAGGTGTTCATGGCCTCCATGATTCCTTGGATGTTTGCCAGGGAAGTTTCGAGGACCGCATCAAGATCTGCCAATGGGTAAACAGCTATCTCTGACGTTTGAGAGAGCGGCCAAGTGGCCATCATGGCGTCGAGTTCTTCAAGGCTGTCAACATTGGCGATTCCACCCCCAGCGGGTTGACCGGCAAACGACCACGCTTGTTCAAGCTTGCCCGAACCTCGATGCTCTGCCAGCCAACCTTGGAACATTTGAAGCATCCCAATGGCCATCTCCGGCGGCAGCGGGTCCCGGCCTTTAGTGACTATAAGAAAGCGCATCAACGCCCTCCTTTCTTTCAAGGTGTCGGACGGTCCGACACCTAGACGAACCTACTCGTCTGCGTCCAACCGACGGGAAATGACACAAGAACCAAGCTTGTTCCAGCCGCACATAACGGCACTTATGGGCGGCTATCCAGTGCGATGCGGGCAGTTGAACGTGAGCACGGACGAGGAGATTTGACGCCATGTGAGATAATGGTTTCACAACACATCGAGAGCGGCTTGAGGGATTCGGCCCCGTGACAGCCCGGCAACCTCCCAGGATGGGGAAGGTGCCACTGCCGGCAGACCGTTTGGTCTGAACGATGTAGACATAGACATCGAACCTCGACTCCTCCTAGTGAGGAGTTGTTTGGTTTGGGTCCGTTCTCGTGTTCGAAAGGGGAACGGATATGACATCAAGTCCTATCGAAACGCCGACATGG
>CAXMPK010000273.1:0-3244 GCA_964195405.1 uncultured Acidimicrobiia bacterium | reverse complement strand
TCCTGATAATGACCTGTCGACCCCACCCAGACCGTTCTATGCGGACCGTGTGACCTAATAAGAGCTTGTCCACCAACTGGTGTGACCCATCCCAGTCCTGTCCACAAACCGCCGGCACCTTGACATAAGAGATTCATTATGGGCGGTCTGAGTGGGTCGTTCGGTCGCCTGGGAAGCCGACCGGGGATCCGAGTCGACGCGGTCGCGAAACATTCCAAACGTCTCAGCCGAGACCCGGCCCACAGCCTGCGTAGTTTCCGCCGGGTTGGTTGAGGGTCACAAGTCTGTGCCGCTTAACGGAGCAGGCAGGTTGAATCCCCCTCTCCCAACACCCCAGGGTCGTGTCCCCGAAAGGCTTAACGTTCATGCTGGACCCTCATTAGGCCGACGGGGACACCGACCCGCTCCAATCAGCTGGTGAGGTTGGGAAGGCCGATCTCGGAGTCGGACTCCACCCACCTCATAGGGAAGTATCGCTTGGGGGTATCTCTTGTTTATCTCAGCCCGCGGACATCTCCTCTAATCGGAGCGAGCTGTGACCCTCGACCAACCAGCCTGATGGTCGCTTGGCGTAGTTTTCCGAATCGGCTGAGACGCACATAAGTGCCGTTATGTGCGGCGCGGGATGGCGTTTAGAACACAAACTCTGACGTTGAATGCGCTACTAGCTCGTCGTTGTTCTCGAAGGTCACCCGTGTCTCTCCATAGGCGATGGTCGTCCCGAACCGGAGAACGGTGGTCGTAACACGCAAGTCCGAGTTGATTGCCGGGCGAAGGAACTGAGTGTTCTGGCTGACGGTGCCTTTTGCTGGTCTTTCGGCGGTCATCATCGCTAATACGGCAACCGTGTCGATGGCCGCCATGATCGCCTGACCGCACAACGCTCCGCTAAAGAACTGCAAATCCTCTTTCTGAGGCAAGACCGCGGAAGCGAAACCTGCCGAAACCTTAAGGTCGCGCAACCCAAGGTCCTTGACCCATGGAGCAAACACGGCCTCATATGCAGCATCAGCCGTGTCAGAAGTAATCGGAAACTCAGCAATGGGTTCGGTCATGTCGTGAAAGTACTCGTCGTCATCAGAATCACCGCCCGTAAGTGCCGTTATGTGCGGCGTCGTCACCCGGCTCGTCGCGTTCCAACCCTCTCCCGTCCGTTTGGCGACTGACAAGACCCCTCGGCGACAAAGCCGGGGGGTCTTCTCATTCTCGCTGCATCGAGCTACTCGGTATGGCTAGGTTTTCGGGCTAGTCAACAGGGGAGAGCTTTGGTGGAGCGACTACACAGTGTCCATCGGCGCCCCGGATGAAAGAAGGAAGATATGCGGAGAATGATGGTTCTAGTCGTGGCAATGGCAGCGTTTCTCGCTGTGACCGCGGCGCCCGCGCTGGCTGACTATCCGCCGGACGTGATCGTCATCCCCGGGGATTCGGTGGAAGTCGCCGATGGGATATTCATAGAGGTCGAAACCAACGGCACCGTCGCGGTCACCGATGGGATCTTCGTCGAAAAGTTCTCGACCGGTGGACGGCCATTCTCGATCGCAGTGAAGCCTCCCAACTCGGAAGTCACCATGATCGTGCTGGTGGGCGGCTGCGACCTCAAATGCTGAACTAGTCCGACACTGTTAATGACATGAGAGCCCCCGGTCTCAGCGACCGGGGGCTCTTCTCACTAGAGAACCGCCGCAATCGCTTCATAGTGTTCATGCGGCCGCGGGGTTGGGGAGTGTGAGGCAAGCAGATTTGTCGGTTCCCTTAGCGGGCTGGCTGTGAGGCTCTACCGCCTCACCGGAAGGAACCTGCATGAAGCGGACGCGCACATAAGTGCCGTTATGTGCGGCCACCGCCCGACACCGACGGCCACGGACGGTGTAGGGTCGAAAAGACTAGAAGTTCTCTTCAGATGGAGAGGACAAAGGAGAGAGATCCAATGACCCATATTAAACGAATGTCGCTTGCGCTGGCTCTGGCGCTCATCATGGGGATTGCGCTCGCAGGAACAGCCGTTGCGTTTAATCCGCCTAACAACCAAAATAGGACGGGTGCTAACTCCCTCTGTTAGCCACCGGCCTTCCCTGGAAACGACGATGCGCCCGGACTTCAAGCTCCCGGCTCTCCAGGTCCGTGGCACGCCACAGAGAAGGCCGGCGTAAACCCGGCCATGATCAACGGTGTCGGCTTGGATGGCCAACCCCCAATCGACGGCGGGGCAACCGCTGACAACCCATGCGGGTGATAACCGGAACGGAGTAGAGACAGCGTTCAGCCTGATAACAGGAAGGACCCCGTTCTTTGGGCGGGGTCCTTCTACATTCTCTCCTGCACGACAAGGCTCCTCCCCAGGTTTACCCAACCATTCCCCTTGACAATTGATGTGTGTCCGAAGCGCCCATAACCGGCATTATGTGCGGTTCCTGACGCCCTGATCAGTCGCACATAAGTGCCGTTATGTGCGGCTGTTGGTTTCTCTGTCTGGGGCGGATTGGTAGACGAACCGAGCGAAGTCGTAGGTATAGGGGTGGAATGCCGCTGGCATTCGCTGGGTGAAACATATGCCAGCAGCGTTGGATTCTGGTGCGATCCATGCTGCGGTTCCGGCCATGCCGCCCCAGAAGTATTCACCGGTTCTCCCTGGAGGGTCGTCGGGTTCTGGATGCTCCACGATTGCAAACCCAAGACCGAACACCGTGCCAGGCAATGAGAGGGTCGGGAAGTTGACTCGGACTCCTTCCGGGAGTTGGTTGGTCCGCATCAGAAGCAGGGTGTCCTGGCTGAGGATTCTGTGCCCGTGCCATTTGCCGCCTCCGATAAGCATTTGCATGAAGTTCGTGTAGTCGCGCAAGGTGGAGACAAGCCCGCCTCCTCCTATCAGCAGTTCTCGGGGTTGGGAGAATCTGCCGGTTGCGGGGTCGTCTGCCTTGAACAGGCCGGGTTTGGTGTGGTCCAGAAGATCGGGTCCTGAATACATGGTTACGAACCGGTCGTGTTTGTCGGGTGGCACATGAAAACCCGTATCAACCATTTCGAGAGGCGAGAAGATCGACGCTTCTAGGAACGTGTCGAAACGCTCACCCGAAAGCACTTCGACTAGCCGTGCCACTACGTCGGTGGCGAAGCTGTACCTCCATTCAGTTCCTGGCTGAAACACCAATGGAAAGCCACCGAGTTGTACGCACAGGTCCGAAAGAGGTTCGTCATAGTCGCCAAAAAAGATGTTCAGCCCGGCTGCTGTATAACTCTGATC
>CAXMPK010000272.1:0-11437 GCA_964195405.1 uncultured Acidimicrobiia bacterium | reverse complement strand
GACCACCAAGGCGAGTGTCAGGGTCAGGTAAAGAACAGCAGTTCTGCGGGTCATCAGCCATCTTTCCAATCGTTCACTCCGACACTACGCATTCGAGAGAGAAGGTTCACGCGGGGAATCGTATTCATAGGCTCCCATCGACTGCCCTTTTCGGCGTCCCATCGACCCGGAAACAGCAATGAAATGGATCCGTAAGAACCCCTTAGTTGCAGCGTTGCTCGGAGTTGTGGCGTTGATCGCCGTCGTAGGCTCGCTGAGCAGACTCGAATCGGACAGCTCTGCAACCACCACGGCCGCGCTAGTTACCCAAGAGACGGTCGGCTCAACAGCGGCCGCTGAAGCGGGCGCAGTCGAACGCTCTGAAGTGGCGCCGGTGAACTGTGGACCTCTCATCACATTGGAGGAGGTCGACGAAGCCTTTGACATGGTCGGCCAGAACGCTGCGATATTTCAGTTCACAGGAGGCGAGACCTGTACACATGTGCTCGCCGACGATGAAGATTTCTATGTCGAGATCGGTTCGGGAGATCCGACCGACTTCGAGCCGAGCGCCGAGCTGAGCGGTGTTTCAGGCGAGGCAGTGACCGGTGTCGGTGACGGTGCCCGCTGGTTCACCGGTGCGGAGGATGGTGTTGGGGTTCTCAGTGTTCAGCAGCTCACGTTGCTTGGAGTGCTTCATTATGGAGTCATTGTCAGTCGGCCCGGACTGGCCGGTTCGGAGCAGTTAGAAATCCTCCGCACCCTTGCCCTCGCTGCGAGCGCCGGGTCGTTCCGGGGGCGGCTGGACCACTGACCTCCGGGAAGAACTAACGGGTGAGTCCATGTTTGTTGTCACTGCGAGCCAGCCCGGCGCCCAGTTCAACATCGAGGTGAGCAAGGTCGCCGATGAGGACGATGGATGTGAGGAGGAAGAAGACGG
This sequence comes from uncultured Acidimicrobiia bacterium, assembly GCA_964195405.1. Lineage (GTDB taxonomy): Bacteria > Actinomycetota > Acidimicrobiia > Spongiisociales > ZC4RG35 > CAXMPK01. The sequence continues at coordinate 10,518 of CAXMPK010000272.1, read as the reverse complement.
CGCGTCTTCGAGTACTTGCCTAGGGGACCTGATCTGTGATCCGTCCGACTACTACAAGTCGGCACTTGGGCAGTGAAACCGCGTTGCAAACCTGATTCCAAGCCGACAAGAGTGGGTGACAGGGCTCAGTCGGCGAGTTGGCGTTCCAGGAGTCGGGCATAGACCCCACCGGCAGCGACCAGATCATTATGGACACCCTGCTCGACGATCCTTCCGTCGGTCAACACCACCAGGCGGTCGGCGGCACGTACCGTGCTCAAACGGTGGGCGATGACCAGCGTGGTTCGTCCCACCATCAATCGTTCCAAGGCCTCCTGGACGAGACCTTCCGATTCGGCGTCAAGGGAGCTGGTGGCTTCGTCGAGGATCAGGATCCGCGGGTCGGCGAGGAGAGCGCGGGCAATCGCCACCCGTTGCCGCTGGCCGCCGGATAGCCGGATGCCGCGTTCGCCAACCACCGTCTCGTAGCCGTCTGGGAATTCGGAAATGAAGTCGTGGGCGTTGGCGGCCGAAGCGGCTGCCAACAATTCCGTTTCGGTGGCGTCAGGTTTGGAAACCCGCAGGTTCTCGCTGATCGTTCCCGAGAAGAGTTGGACCTCCTGGGGGACGGCAGCCATTTGTTTTCTCAGTTCGTCCAAGTCTTGGAGTCGGACATCAATCCCATCGACGATGACCCGTCCCTCGGTTGCGTCGTAGAAGCGTGGGATCAGTTCGGTGATGGTCGACTTGCCCGCACCAGACGGCCCGACGAGGGCGACTAGTTCTCCCGGGGCCACCGTGAGGTCGATCTCATGGAGGACACCGGTCTCCCGTTCGGCATAGCTGAAACTGACTGATTCCAGCCGTACCGAGCCTTCCCGGATCGGCGGAGTCTGGGGTTGGTCGGGATCATGGACCTCGGTGGGCTCGCCAAGAAGCTCGAAGATTCGCAGTGAGGCACCAAGCGCTTCTTGAAGCTGGGTGTAGAGACCGGTGAACGTTCCTATGGCCCCCGCAACCGTCAACGTGTACAGAAGGAATGAGACCAGTTGGCCCGCGCTCATAGTGCCGGCCAGAACCTGACGTCCGCCCACCCAAAGGACCACAGCCAGGGTTCCGAACGCAACAAAGGTGACGCTCGGCACCAGCAGTGCCCTAAGTCGAGCCCTACGCAGGGCTATTTCATAAGACTTCGCTATTGCTCGGTCATAACGCTCTGTCGAGTCGTCTTCTGCCGTGAACCACTTCACTACTCGGATCGAGGCGATCGACTCGTCGGCGAAGGCGTTCGCTGCGGCAATCTCGTCTTGGAATTTGGTTGATATCCGGTTGAGCTTCCGACCGAAGAAGGCAGCGGCAATGATCGCAACTGGCAAGAACACAAGCACCGTCAGCGAGAGTCTTGGGCTCAGGACGATCATCAGGGTGACTCCGCCGATGAGTGTGATGCCTTGGGCGAGAGCTTGTGCCACAGCACTGGAAACCGTGGTCTGGATCACCGAGGCATCCGAAGTCAGCCGAGAGGTGATCTCACCGGTCCTTCGCTTGTCGAAGAAAGGAACCGGAAGTTGGACAATCCGTGCGTAGACCGACTTTCTCAGATCGGCCACGACACCCTCGCCAACAACAGCCAGCGAATAGGAGCGGATGTAGTTGAAGATCGCCTGGGCCAGGAACACGCCGAGGAGAAGAAGCGCAAGGCGGTTCAGTGCCTCAGGTGTGCCGTCGTCGCCGATGGCGGTATCTACTAGCCCACCCATGATGAGTGGGAAGACAAGCCCAAGCGCAGAAGCAAAGGTGACGCCTGCGACGGCCGCAACCAACCAGCCGCGATATGGCCTGGTGAAGGCGAACAGGTCTCCAAGCTGACCGAGCTGCTCCCTGATGGGAAGGTCGGTTTCTTCTTTGCCTCTCCGTTGAGGGCTGGCTCGTCGTGGACCGGGACGCATCGGCAGGGATGCTACGGGCACTTTGGTGGAAGGCGATTCCGGGCTATGAGGAGGTCGTATTCGAGCGTGTGCAGCCATGGCCCTGTGAGGGCCACCCCTGCACACGCTCGAGAGTGGGTTTGATCCCAGTGCCCGGTACTATCCCGGTTTCCATGTCTGGAGCCCCTTTTCGCAATGTTGCTTTGATCGCGCACGTCGATCATGGCAAGACAACTCTTGTTGACGCCATGCTCGGCGCCACCGGCGTGTTCTTGGCTCACGAGGCCCGAGTCGATCGGGTCATGGACTCAGGTGACCAGGAACGGGAGCGGGGGATCACCATCCTCGCCAAGGCTGCCTCGGTGGAGTGGAAGGGAACCAAGATCAATCTGGTCGACACCCCGGGCCACGCCGACTTTGGTGGTGAGGTGGAGAGGGCCCTGGCGCTGGTCGACGGGGTGTTGCTACTGGTTGATGCCGCCGAGGGCCCAATGCCACAGACCAGGTATGTGCTGTCAAAGGCTCTGGCATTGCATCTGCCCGCAGTGGTTGTCATCAACAAGGTTGACCGGCCGGACGCCCGGATCGATCAAGTGGTCGACGACATCTATGAGCTCTTCTTTGATCTCGATGCATCGGACGAACACATCGACTTCCAGCTTGTCTCCACGATTGCCCGGCACGGTCGGTCGGTCGCCGGGATCGGGATTCCCGACGACGATGCCGACCTGAGCGCGCTTCTCGACGCAATTGTGGACGGAATTCCCCCACCTGCCGGCGATCCCGCGGCTCCGCTTCAGGCTCTGGTCACCAATCTCGACGCCTCCGACTACCTGGGCCGTCTCGCCATAGGTCGAGTAGTGGAAGGGACACTGCGCGCAGGGGAACAGGTCGCCCTCTGTCATTCGAACGAAGAAGAGCCTCCGCTAAAACGCAAGCTTGCTCAGTTGATGGGATTCGATGGTCTGGGTCGTATCGACGTCGCCGACAGAAGCGCCGGCGACCTTTTTGTCGTTGCCGGGTTCCCCGAGGTAGAAATCGGCGACACCATTGCCAGCATCGACAACCCTCAAGCTTTGCCGCGTCTCGAGGTCGATGAGCCCGTGCTCCGAATGACCTTCGGGGTGAACACCTCCCCGCTTTCGGGTCGTTCCGGGAAGTTCCTGACATCACGGCAGATTCGAGAGCGTCTGGAGCGCGAGGTCCTAGGCAATGTTTCGATCAGGATCAGCAATACCGCGGCACCGGAGGTGATCGAGGTTGCCGGACGTGGCGAGCTCCAGTTGGCCGTGCTCATTGAGGCAATGCGTCGTGAGGGCTACGAACTCCAGGTGAGTAAGCCCGAAGTGATCATTCGGGAGATCGACGGCAAGCTCCATGAGCCCCTGGAGCGAGCAGTCGTCGACGTTCCCGACGAGCATGTCGGGACGGTGACCCAAACCGTGGCACCGCGCAAGGGAACAGTTTCCGATCTACGTCCTGGTGATACCGGTCGGACAATCGTCACCCTCGAGGCTCCGTCACGTGGGCTTCTCGGATTCAGATCGGCCTTGATGACAGCCACGCGAGGTACCGCGCTTGTCCATCAACATCAGGCAGGTTGGGTTCCCTGGGTCGGTGACCTTCCCCATCGAATCGGGGGAGCGATGATTGCCGACAGAAAGGGTGTTGTCACCGGTTTGTCCCTCGACAATCTTCAGAAGCGTGGCGAGTTGTTCGTCGATCCCGGTGTCGAGACCTACGAGGGCATGATCATTGGAGAGGCGGCGCGCCCAATGGAGATGGTGGTCAACCCGGCCAAAGCCAAGGAACTGACCAACATCCGTACCCACGCTGCCGACGAAGCGATCAAACTCAGACCACCACGCCAACTCACCCTCGAATTGGCCATTGAGTGGATCGCCGAGGACGAGTTGGTCGAGATCACCCCTGATGCAATCCGGGTTCGCAAGCGGCATCTCGAAGAGGGCGAACGTCGCCGTCTCGGCAAGATTGATCGGCCTTGAGTCTTTGTCCTCCGCTAGGGGCGGGCAAAGCGGATCTGAAGATCTCTACCACCCAATGTGGTGCCCTGAAGAGCCTTGATCGCAGCAGAGCTGTCACCGTCGGACATCTCAACGAATCCATACCCCTTGGATCGGCCGCCGGCCCGTTGTTTGGCGATGCTGGTTTCGTGTACGTGTCCATGTCTGGAGAACAACTCTCTCAGGTCATTGTCTGAAGCCTTCCAGGGAAGGTTGCCAACAAAAATCGAACGACTTCCCGACGAAGGCTTGCCCTGGTCTTGTGACCGTTTCGACTGGGGTCGGTCATGTTTCACGGATCCGCCGGTCTGATCGAGACGGTCCATCCGGGGACGTTCTATCGAGTTGTTCATCTTCAGCTCACGCATGAGACGACGAACCTCTCGTTCCTGGTCGGGCAGAACCATTGTTACCACTGTGCCTGCGGCGCCGGCGCGGGCGGTGCGACCGGAGCGATGGGTGTAATCCTTGTGATCGCCGGCGAGGTCGTAGTGAACGACACAGGCGACATCGTCGACATGTATGCCTCGCGCAGCCACATCGGTGGCCACCAGGGCAGGAGTCCTACCCGATGCAAAAGACTTGAGGGCCCGTGTTCGCTGAGCCTGAGAGCGACCACCGTGCATCGCGACCGCGCCTACCCCGTTGCGTTCCAGTTGCTTGGCGAGACGGTCGGCACCTCGACGGGTGCGAGTGAACACAATTGAGCGACCGGTCGCAGTCACCAGGTCGGCGGTTTGGGTGACCCGTTCGTCGCGGTTGACTCGCCAGAAGTGGTGGACAGCGTCGACTGCATCTTGTTCGGTGGGTGCGGTCTCAATGCTGACTGGGTTGTCCTGGTATTTCCTGGAAAGAGCGGCGACGTCATGGTCAAGCGTCGCCGAGAACAGAAGTGTTTGTCGGTTGTTCGAGGTCTGGTCGAGGATTCGCTTCACAGCCGGGAAGAATCCCATGTCAGCCATGCGGTCGGCCTCGTCGATGACAACGATGCTGACCTCGCTCAAGTTGACCGACCTCTGCTCGATCAGATCCTCGAGGCGGCCGGGTGTGGCGACAAGGACGTCGACTCCTCTGCGGAGGGCGCCTTTCTGACCGCCGTATGCAACACCGCCATAAATGGCGAAAACCTTGCGATCGACGGAATGTGCCAGGGGTCCCAGTTCGACTTTGATCTGGTCGGCGAGTTCACGAGTGGGAGCAAGGATCAGGGCCTTAGGTCGGTTGCTGCCGGCGCGATCGACGCGGGTGAGAAGCGGCAGGCCGAATGCAAGCGTCTTGCCCGACCCGGTGGGAGCCTTCCCACGGATGTCTCTGCCTTCTAGTCCGTCGGGGATGGCCGAAGTCTGGATGGGGAATGGTTCTGTGATGTTGCGTTTAGCAAGGGTCTGCACGAGTGCGTCGGGCAGCCCGAGGCTGGCGAATGTGGTTGACATGACGTCTCCTGTTTGCCCGAGTTAGGGGCGAGTTGTAGATATTTCAGCTTCTCACTCGACGACAGCGTTATGAACTGGAGCGACGTTGAGGGACGGTCGAAAGAGGCAGCCCAACCGATGCGAAGTGGTGTCGTATGATCACCGGGGAAGCGACGTAGCGCTGGCCTCCACCCGATGCGACAACCAGGATCATACCAGGATTTGGTATTTGTCCACCTTCGACGTGCCGTTGGGTTAGGTGTGGCGCCGCACTCCACCTAAAGTTCGCCTTCCCATCAACAAAGGATCTCATGGCTCAGACCGAGAAATTCGAGTTGGTCGAAGCCATTCAAGCTGACGTCAACCGACTCACAGACGAACATCTGGATCGTCGCTCCGACTGGTATTTTCACGACCTCGTTCCGTGGGAGCGTGGTGAGAGCTTTCGCGACAAACCTTGGGATGTGTCGCAGTGCACCATTTCCGAGAATGCCCGAACTGCGCTGGTGCTCAATCTTCTGACCGAGGACAACCTTCCCTATTATCACGCCCTCATTGAGAGGACGCTCCCAGACACCTCGGCGTTCAACCGCTGGACCCATCTGTGGACAGCTGAAGAAGGCCAACACGCCATCGCGATCAGGAGCTATCTGCTCACCTCCCGCAACTGCGATCCCGTTCAGCTGGAAGACGATCGCAAGGCAACGATGATCAACGGCTATCAACCCAAGTTCGACGATCCAACCGAGGTGTTCGCGTACACAGCCGCACAGGAGTTAGCCACGCGGGTGAGCCATCGCAACGCAGGCAAGATCACCGACGATCCGGCGGCGTTTGAGTTGATGCGAAACATCGCCTCCGATGAAAACCATCACTTCATTTTCTATAAGAGTGTCATGCAAGCGATGCTCGATCAGGCACCGGACCTGGTGCTCGGTGGCATATTCGAAGCCTTTGACAACTTTCAGATGCCGGGCGTGGCAATGCCCAACTTCCTCCGTAGATCCATCGCGGTTGCCAAAGCTGGTGTCTACAACCTTCGCATTCATCATGATCGTGTGGTGATGCCGTTGCTCAAGGATTGGAACATTGCCGGACTGACCGGTCTGAAGCCGGCGGCTGCCGAGCTTCAGGAGAAGATCATGGCTCTTCCTGAGCAGATCATCGAGAAGGCTGAGATCTTCGAGCGCCGGGTGGGGATCAGTTACGCCTGAAATCCGATCTTGAGCTGACCGGTGTTTCGTCGTCTGGAGTCGGGCGAGTCGGTTGACATCCTCGAGATGCTCTTCGCCGAAAGTCGAGGACACACCCACCGAGCCTGGGTGATGCTGAACATGGTGTCCTCGGTCGACGGTGCCACTGCCCTGCGTGGAGGTGCCACTGCTCTCAACGACGCCGACGACAGGGCGCTCTTCAAAGCGTTGCGAGCCGTGGCAGACATCGTCCTCGTCGGAGCCCAGACGGTTCGATCCGAGAGGTTGGGACCGGTCAGAATGAGCGACGAGATGATTCGGTACAGGAATGCTGCCGGCCTGACAGATTTTCCAAGACTGGCCATCCTCACCAGAAGTCTCAATCTCGATGTGGGGGACAGTGTCTTTTCCGACTCTGAGAATCCACCCATGGTGATCACCGAGGACGGGGCAGATGGCGGTCGGGTCGCAGTTCTCGAGGAAGTCGCCGATGTGGTCCAGGTGCCGGTCTTGGATGGCGCCGGCATCATCAGCGCCATCGGCGAGGCCCGGGTCATCCTTTGTGAGGGTGGGCCGACCGTCAACAGCCAGCTGATAGCGGCAGATGTGGTGGATGAGATCAATCTCACGGTCTCGCCTCTCTTCGCTATGGGTCAATCGAAACGGATCGCGTCTGGGGCAGAACTCGATCCTCCAACTGGCTTGGAGCTCGACCGGGCACTCGCCGGTGATCGTTCTCTATTTCTTCGCTATGTCAGAGGATGAAACCCGCAAACCTCAGCTACTACGGACCATATACGGTCCTAATTAGCTCATCTTTCGGCAGAATGACCCGAGGTTCTAATAAACCCGGGAACCGTAGGTAGCCGTCACCCCGTCCAAAGGGGACTACCGCATAGGAGGAGAAGCCATGCGAAGTCGGATATCGAAGCTTGTCGGGACGGTGGTCGGTCTTGCGGTGATGGTGTCCGCGTGCACGGTCGGCGGTTCCACCACCACAACTGTGGGGGGCGGATCCACCTTGACCACCGGCACGTCGTCGGGGCCACCGGTGGGACAATTGGTGTCTCGTTCCCTGGTTGCCTTTGACGCCTGCGACTCATTTCTTGATTACGTGATCGCCCAGGCGGTTGACATGGTTGGTCCATATGGTCTCGAAGACCCCTTCTTCGGACAGCCGTGGTTTGGCTTCGCTGACGGTCTGATTGTTGAGGAATTCGCCGCTCTGGATAGTGCTCAAGCGGGCGACGCAGCGAGCCAGGCCTTTTCCGGAACCAATGTTCAGGTCCTCGGAGTTGATGAGCCCGACATCGTCAAGACCGATGGCGAACGCATAGTGGTTCTCTCAGAAGGAACCCTGATCGTCGCCGACATCACCGGTAGCGAGCCTCGTGTTGTGGGTCGTCTCCAAATCGGGAACCTCTCGGTGCAGAGTCTTTTCCTGTCCGGTGACACTGTCTTGATGTTCGGGTCGGAATTTGACTCCTTTCGCCCCTTGGTCGAAAGCGACGCTGAATTCGCTCCCTCCTATCAAACACCTTCGGTGCAATTGGTCCAGGTCGACATCAGTGGCAATCCCGAGGTGGTGCGCACGATGAGCATTGACGGACAGTTCGTCTCGGGACGGATGATCGACGGCACCGTTCGTCTGGTCCTGCGCTCAGGCCCCGTGGGGTTCGAGTGGAGCTATCCCAGCGGTTCTGGATTGCGTGCCGAGCGCAAGGCAATCGAGGAGAACCAGAAGATCATTCGCAACTCCGCGCCGGACAATTGGATCCCCTATTACATCGTCACCGACGTTGATGGTGATGTAACCGATGAGGGCACGCTCTTCGATTGCGACCGGGCCAGCCATCCCGAGGAATTCTCTGGTTTGAACATGCTCTCGGTGATCACGGTCGATCTTTTCGACGGTCTCGAAGTAACCGACTCGACGGGCCTGCTCGCCACGGGTGACACCATCTATTCCTCAGCGACCAGCCTCTATGTCGCCACTCAGAACTGGGACACATGGCTCTGGGCGCGTCAGGGCGGCGGCGACCGCGAACCCGAGAGCGTCACCAGTGACATCCACAAATTCGACATCAGCAACCCGCGGATCACGGAATACGAGGCGTCTGGCGTAGTCGAGGGTTATCTGCTCAATCAGTTTGCAATGGATGAACATGAGGGGCGGCGCCGGGTTGCCTCCATCACTCAGCCCAACTGGTGGGGGAGCGGGTTCGAGTCGGAATCCCTGGTGACCGTGCTAGAGCAGGTCGACGGCGAGCTGAGCCAGATCGGTGTGGTCGACGGTCTGGGCAAGACAGAGCAGATCTACTCGGTGCGATTCGTGGGTGACATGGCCTACGTGGTCACCTTCCGCCAGACAGACCCTCTCTACACCGTTGACCTTTCTGATCCAGATGATCCGAAAGTGGTTGGTGAGCTGAAGATCCTCGGCTATTCGGCGTATTTGCATCCACTCGCCGACGGACTTCTCATGGGGATTGGTCAAGATGCCACCGAAAGCGGGCGTGTCGAGGGCACCCAGGTCTCGGTTTTCGACGTGAGCGATCCGACAGATCCGAAGCGGGTCGACCAGATCACGCTCAGCAAAGGCTCAAATTCCGAAGTGGAGTATGACCATCACGCCTTTCTCTACTGGGCGCCGACCGGCTTGGCGATGGTCCCGGTGCAGCAATGGTGGTATGACCAGAACAGTGAGTCAGCTTTCCTTGGCGCGGTCGGCTTTGAGGTGGATGGCAACGGACACCTCCACGAGGTACAGCGTGTATCCCATCCGGGTGGCGACCGCGACGATTGGGATTGGCGTGCCCGGATCGTGAGGTCGGTTGTCGTGGGAGACAACGTCTACACGATTTCGGCGAAAGGAATCATGAAGAGTGAGCTCGATAGTCTCGATGAGCTTGATTGGCTTGGGTTTTAGAGGTCTACTCCCTCGGCCCACCACACTCGGTTTCCATCGCTAACTCGGGTTTAGGAGAAGCTCATTCGTAGCATGGCTCTGTGGTCATGGATTCAGACGCTCCACTCGACGACGAGTTCTTCTTCGAGGAATGGGATCTTGAAAACGAGGATGACGAAGAGCTAGCCCCACCACGATGGCGACGTTCGCTGATCATCGGCGTCGCTGTCATCACGGTGGTGGCAATGGCTCTTGTTCCGCTCTACAACCTCATCGATAGCAGTCAGCGAGCCGTGGCGGAAAACGGCCTCGAAGTCTGTGGGTTCGACTACTGCATCGTCCAGGGCGAGGTGAGAGCGTCAGGCCTCGATCTGGCGATGAGTCGTTTCTCTAATACCTACCTGGACGACGAGGGTGCATCAGGTCTGGCCGATCTCCTCATCGAACACCTGAACGTGCAGCCAGTTTCCGTAGTTGTTGTGGATCGATTGGACGGTCGGGTTGGGGGCCAATACGACCCAGCGACTCGAACCATTGTCATCGAGAGACCGGCGAGGGCCTGGACTGTCCTCCATGAGGTGGCTCACGCCGTCGCCTCGGGCCACGACGACGACTTCTTGGCTGCCGTGGTTGATTTGACCGCCTGGTTGGACTCGACTCTCAGTAGTTGACATCCGACAGAACATGGCTGATACTTGACATATTGAAGTTTATCGATGTGTCAACACCGGAGTGAGCCAATCAACCACCAAGTAGTCGTCATCGGCGCAGGACCCGTCGGTCTCGCCGCCGGAGCCCGACTTCTAGATGCCGGGATCGAGCCCTTGGTTCTCGAGGCCGGGCTTGATGTCGGTCATACAATTCGCGATTGGGCCCATGTACGTTTGTTCACCGACTGGAGATCCGTAGTCGATCCAGCCGCTGCGGGTCTGCTGGAGGCCTCGGGTTGGGTCGCCCCGCCAGCCGGGGAGTTCCCCACCGGTGGCGAACTGGTCGATCGATATCTCGAGCCGCTGGGGGCCATCCTTGCTGATCACATTCGGTTCGGTCACAAAGTGATTGCTATCTCTAGAC
>CAXMPK010000271.1:0-12536 GCA_964195405.1 uncultured Acidimicrobiia bacterium | reverse complement strand
AAGCTGGATGAGGTTGATGGAGGGACACGGCTTGTTTATGAGACCAACGTGGAACTGAGCGGGATCGCCAAACCCTTTGAACCCGTTGTCGGCTGGCTCACTACCCGAAGTCGTGGTCCCCGAATGCTCGCAAACCTGAAGAGCCTCCTCGAATCAGACCCGGCCGACTAGCCAGAGACCAGCCCGACTAGCCAGAGACCAGCCCGACCCCGCACATAACGGCACTTGTGGGCGGTCGGTGTTTGTTTGCTATTACCTTCAGACGGCGTTTTGTGGAAGGTGCTGGTGGTAGGGAATCGGTTAGGTGAGGATCGGTTGATGGCAGCCACCAGTAGGGCACCGGGTCGGGCTGAGCTGAGTAGACAAAACCGTCGGCTGCGTCTCGTCCGCGATCCAGTACGAAACGTCGCGAACTATCGAGGACTGACTAGTGATGAATCGGCTGATTTTGCAAGGGTGCGGTCAAGTTCGGTCGGAGAACGCTGATGGGACGAATCGATCTCATAACCCGAAGGTCGCGGGTTCAAATCCCGCCCCCGCTACTAAGACAGCCCAGGTCACCGGCCTGGGCTTCGTTTATCACCGAATCCCCAAAACCATCACATAGTCTCTACCCAGTCCCTGAGCCTTCGGGGCCAGCGCCTGAGTTCCGCTTCAACGCTTCCGAATCGATCTCGTTCCCATCGTCGTCGACGTGATGGGTCTCGTTCAGTATCTTCTCCGCAAGCCAGTCAATGATGCCGATTATCGCCACTCCGACATAACGGACAATGAAGAACCCGATGAAACAGATCACAGCCCATGAGGCAAAAAATCCGAGGCTGAGCAGCGGGGAGCCAGTGTTCTCCAGGGACCAATACGGTACGAACCCATCGTCGAAAAACCAGGCCAAAATCGGAGCGATCCACGGGGAACCAGTGTTCTCTAGGGACCAAAACGGTACCAACCCATCGTTGAAAAACCAGACCAAACTCGGAGCGATCCACACCAAATATGCCATGCCAAACGCAGTCCATATCCACGCCTTCATCGCAAAATCAGAAGCTCTGAAGTTCATATCGTTGACCGGGAGCTTCGGTGCTAGGTGTCGACCTTTCTTGCTCATGAGGTTTGGACCCTAAGAGACCCAGGTGACCTCAAAACGGAAACTGGGTTTTCCAGGAGGGCAGTGTTGGCCGTGGACTGGTGATATTGGGAGTAGCTGAACCTCACTGGTGACAAAGACACTCTGCCGGTCGCTACCTTGGCGGCGGTAAACCTTCCTCGCCCATACCAATGTGAACCAGAGCGCCATCACAATGCCGGCTGACCTCCGGCCTCAGAGGTTCCTCCTTTGCGCTGCGGCGGTCAGGTCTCTCGGGTATCACTCTCTTCTATGGACGCTCGCCGTTGCCATCAAAGGGGATGTAAAGAGCCCACACGGACGCATCGGTGAGGACACCGGTGACGCCAAATCCGTCAAGCGTCAGAGCGACGATGTGAGTGCGGACAGACCCTTACGAGCGGGCCAACATCACTTCCAATACCTACGAGGACTGGCTTATCGATCGGGCCTACATGATCGGGCCCGCCATGTTCTTCGTGGACAAGATGGCGCAGTCGCTCAAAGAGTTCCCGGTGCGGCAGGAGCCGGCAAGCTTCACGATCGACAAAATCGTCGCCAAGCTTCAGGCCGGCGTCGGAAGCACATGATCCGATAACAGCGATCGTTCCGGTCTCGACCAAATCGGGGCCGGATAGGCTTCAAGGAGTCCGAATGGCCCAACTACTCCCGTCATGGCGCGACGGTGACACCCGAAGCGCGATCGTCGACTTTGTCGGCCGGGTCGATGAGATTCCGCCCGATGAGCGCGTGGCCGTCTTCGATAACGACGGGACGATGTGGGCCGAGAAACCGAACTACACCCAAGCCGAATTTCTCAAGTTCAGCCTCGGTGACGCCATCACCGCTGATCCTGAGCTTGCGAATAAACCCGAATATAAGGTCTTGATCGAGCATGACTCCGATGCCATCCACGAGATGGGCATGGAGAGAATCGCTACTGCGTTGCTTGATCTGTATGCGGGCATGACCCCCGGCGAGTTCGCCGCCGAGGTGGCCGAGTTCTTCGAGACTCAGAATCATCCTGAGAGAGGTGTGCACTACCGGCAGACCCGTTATCAACCGATGTTGGAGCTGATGAACGAGCTGCGAAGTCGCGACTTCGACTTTTATATCGTGAGTGCGGGGGGAGCCGAATTCGTCCGGGTCATTGGCGAGGAGTTCTACGGGGTCAAGCCTGAAGGGGTGGTTGGCTCGCAGATCGACTACGAGTTTGGGCGGGGCGATGACGGTTCTGCCCAGCTTTTCAGAACGAATGAGCTGGTCGCCAGCGGTCCCAATGAGGGACCGAGGAAACCTCCCAACATCCAGCGCATCCTGGGACGGGCACCATCGGTAGCCGGAGGAAACTCGGCCGGTGATGCCGAGATGCTCGAGTATGCGATGGCCTATGACGGGCCTTCACTGGCGCTCCTTGTCAATCACGACGATGCCGAACGCGAATACGAATATGAGAGTGTGGCCGGAAGCTTCGCGGCTGATGAAGGTATCACCGACACCGCAGCGCGACTCGGCTGGACCGTTATCAGTATCAGGGACGACTGGGAAACCGTTTTCGCAACCGATTGAGAAGTGTTGTGTCGGCAAAGCCATTACATAGAGCTAATGAGTTGGTGCGCTTCACGATGGCCATGTCGTTTCAGCGGTGGAGTCGGAGGACTCATCGGGTCGATAGCGAGTCGAATTCGAAGCGAAAAACTCCTACCAAGACAAAGTCAGGCCGGTCGGCTGATAGTCCTAAACCCCAAGTGACTCATCGCGGTGTCAATCATCTGCGGCTGACGCGCCGCCGGCCTATAGCGATAGCAGTACTGCGGAGTACACAGATGCGACCCTCCTTTGACGACCTTTCGAGGGATCCTGACATCCGGCTGTCTCCGGTCGTAGCTCTCCGCCTCGGTCGGCATTCTGGCCGCCGGCGGTCCACAGCATGGTGAGCCAACGGGTTCGAGGTTCTTCGATGAGTACCAGTCGTCGGTCCACTCCCACACGTTTCCGGCCATGTCAAAGAGCCCGTACCCGTTGGCCGGGAATGTGCCGACTGGTGACGTTGTCGTCCAGCCGTCGACTTCAGTGTTCTCGTATGGGAACTCGCCCTGCCAAGTATTGGCTAAGGGCTTCGTTTCTTGAGGGTCGTCGTCCCCCCAGGTGAACACTGCGTCGTCGAGCCCTCCTCGAGCGGCGAACTCCCACTCCGGTTCCGAGGGAAGCTCACGCCGTGCCCACTCGCAATAAGAAACCGCATCTCCGTGGCACACCTGAACCACAGGATGATCGAGAATGCCGCGGATATCCGAGTCGGGACCCAAGGGATGACGCCAGTCGGCGCCGGGTGTCCAAGTCCACCACTGTGAAAAATTGCGAAGATCAACCGGGCCATCGGTTCGATGAAATACCAGGGCGCCGGGCACCAGATTCTCTTCGGGTGCCCCTGGGTACATCTCGGGATCAGGTGGCACCTCCGCTTCGGTGACGTACCCAGTCTCGTCGACGAAAGCAGCGAAGTCGGCATTAGTTACCTGGTGCGAATCGATCCAGAAGCCATCGACTGAGACCTCCCGGATCGGACCCTCGTCGGGATAGAAGTCTTCGGAGCCCATCACGAAGACACCGGCATCGATCCAGGTGGAGTCTTGATCATGCGTCATGGAAGTGACGAATCCTAGAGGTAAACCCACCTGCGACAACAACTCCCGACTTGGTCACTAGCGTGGCCCGCCGAAGCACGCCCACGACGGCTGATGACAAACAGGAGGACCGATGGATCTCTTCGGCATTAAAGAGCACGAGGTACGCCACGACGAGGTTGAACGGCAACTGCGAAGGCTCATCGAACAGGTTGCTCAATTGAGTATTGATCTGAGCGTTACGAGGACCGATCTTCGAAGGCTGGGGCTAGTAGTCGATGGCAAGGTAAGCGAAGCTGACCTCGATCCCAGCTTCGCCACCGTCAACGAGGGGATCAAAGAGGCACGGGTGAAACTCGCTGAAGCTCAGGCAGCCGCCGAGGAGAACTGGTCGGCCATCAACGATGAGTTGAGTAGTGCCATGGACACGATGCGAGCGGCGTTGGACGAGGCGGCTGAATAGCGATCACGGCGTCCATCCGGACGCCGTGATCTCGTCCGTCATGGGCGAGTAACCCGAGCCGGGCGTACATAACGGACTTATGGGCGGCCCCTTTCTTCGACCCGCTGCAAACGGTCTGCAAACGCATCAGCAGACACTCGAGAACACTGGCGGAGCTGTTGTGTCTGGAATTCCTCAACTCGGGGTTACAGAACGACACAGGATGGCGGCGAACGGCTTCGTCTAAGGTTGGAGAGGGAAGTGCGAGAGCATGTGATGGTTGCATAGGAGGAGAAAAGTGAGTGAACGTCCGGTTAGCGATACCCTCCAGACGAGCGGTGGAGCGGTGTATTTGACGGCGTTGGCGGGGATCCTGATGGTCCTGCTGGGTGGCTGGTGGGTCATTGCTGGACTCGTGGCGATTTTTAACGACGATTTCTTCGTTGTCACCCAGGAGTGGATCTTCGAGTTCTCTACCACCTCGTGGGGTTGGACCCATTTGATTCTCGGCATTGTGGTGCTCCTAGCCGGTTTCGGCTTGTTCACTGGGATGGTGTGGGCCCGCACCGTGGGTGTGGTCCTTGCCGTGATATCTGGGCTGGTCGCGTTCGCGTGGGTGCCCTATTACCCGGTGTGGGCGATTCTCTTCGTCACCATGTCGGTGCTCACGATTTGGGCCCTTACCGCCCACGGCCGCGACATCACCATGGGATACAAAGAGATTTAGAACGGCTCTGACACCTCGAGAACTCCAGAAGGCGTCGAAGACGGTCGGAAGGCTATTCGGGACGTCGTGTGGTACGCCAGGCCCGTAAACGACGCCACAACCTTTACGTCATGACCCTTTGCCCTGAATGAACAACCACTGGTAGATGGTCTCGTGGGACACCTGCATCTCCTCCTCTGAAGGGAATGGCTCGGTCAGCCAATCCGATATCTGACCTGGTGACCACCACAACTCAAGTTTCTCCTCCACCATTTTCCTGAGCTGGTGGTTAGAACCAAGCGCTCCCGTGAGGAGCTAACTCATACGAAGGCACCGGGGGAAGCTTTTGCCCAGTCGTCAGCCCATGAGCGCCGGGGGCCGCTGAGCAACTCGCCTGGCTCCAGCCATTCCTGGAGTTCGTCATAGCTGCGAATGGTGGTGGAATCGAGGCGGCGGTTCAGGAACGACGGAACGAGCTGGGCGGGATCGTCCAGCCCCATGGCGGCCAGGAGCTGGTTGAAGCTGGCCACGGTGTTGCGGTGGAACTGATACACCCGCTCCGCCTTGTCCGGCACGACCAAGCCCCGCACGCGTCGAGGCTTCTGGGTGGCGACCCCGACGGGACAGGTGTTGGTCTCGCAGCGCATCGCCTGGATGCAGCCCAGCGCCATCATCATCGCTCGTGCCGAGTTCGTGTAGTCGGCGCCCTGGGCGATGCGGGCGGCGATGGCGCTGCCACTATCGATCTTGCCGGCTACGCCGATCTTGACCTTGTCACGCAGCCCGCTGCCCACTAGGGCATTGTGGACGATGGCGAGGCCCTCGGTGAGCGGCATGCCGACATGATCCTCGAACTCGAGAGGCGCGGCGCCGGTTCCCCCTTCGGCCCCGTCCACCAGGATGAACTGGGGATGGATCCCGGTCTCGACCATCGCCTTGCAGATGCTCAGGAACTCGGTCGGCCTCCCAATGCACAGTTTGAATCCGGTGGGCTTGCCCCCGGACATGCGGCGCAGGTCGTCGACGAACGCCAGCAGTTCCACCGGGGTCGAGAACGCGGAATGGTAGGGCGGTGACACGCATTTGACGCCTTCTGGCACGCCGCGAATGGCGGCGATCTCTGCCGTGACCTTGGCCGCCGGCATGACCCCACCAAGACCCGGCTTTGCCCCCTGGGAGAGCTTGATCGAAATGCACTTGACCTGATCGAGTCTCGCCGTTTCGGCAAACTGGTCGAGGTCGAACTGTCCATCGGGTGTGCGGGCTCCGAAGTAACCGGTCCCGATCTCCCAGACCAGGCCCCCGCCGTGTCGGTGGTGCTCGCTGAGCCCGCCCTCACCGGTGTCGTGGGCAAATTCGCCCTTCCTGGCACCTTGGTTCAAGGCCACGATCGCGTTTGAGCTGAGCGACCCGAAGCTCATCGCAGAGACGTTCAGGAGTGACATGTCATACGGCTTGTTGACACCCTGACCGTCGAGACGCACACGGAACTGGCCCTCGTATTGCGATTTGGGCGCCAGCGAATGGCTGAACCACTCGTATCCCGAGGCGTAAACGTCGAGTTGAGTGCCGAAAGGTTTCTCCGCGTGGGCGTCTTTGGCCCGCTGATAGATCAAGCTTCGATGGGTGCGGTCGAAGGGCCGCCCTTCGGTGTCTTCTTCCACGAAGTACTGCTGAATCTCGGGACGGAACAGCTCACCGATCCATCGGAGCCTGCCGAACAGCGGGTAGTTGCGCCGCACCGAGTGCCGTACCTGGAAGAAGTCGATGACACCGATCATGATCATGATGCCGATGACGGCGGCCAGCCAACCGAAATCTCTGTTGACCCAGATCGAAAGAACCAGGGCGATGACAAACGAAACGACGATGACACCGACAGTGGTGAATTGGGGACCTCGCATGACGCGCCAACCTAGCGCGCGGCTGTGATCGATCCCCTTTCCGGCACGATGGCACCAAGAGGCCCTATCGGATGGCCTGCGTAGTTGCTGGAGCGAAGCCTGATTCGACTTCAACAATCCAGGTTGTGTCTGGTCGCTCTTTTCTTGTACCAAAGTCGGAGGCTTAGGCGACACGAGCGACAGCGGCTATCTTCCGCGGTTTGCGACCAAGAAAGGGTTTCACCTCATGGCCGAAGCGCCGACGTCGAATGAGTCAACTCCACGCCGTCGAAGCCGGGTCAACTGGCGAGTCGGAATCGTTCGTTTTGTCATTGACACTGTGCTCATCGGAATCGTGCTCGGATTCATGCCCGGCGTCCGGACCAGCTTCGAACTGACGCTCATCTCGATCGCCGTCCTTTCGGTCATTTACGGGCTACTCAACGCGTTCGTCCGGCCGGCGCTTGACCTGCTGCTGATGCCGTTCATCGTGCAGACCTACGGGTTCGTCGTAGTGCTTGTCGACATCGTCATATTTGGCCTGCTGTTGCTGTTCTCGAGTTCTCTCGACGCCGACTCCATCTGGCAGATTCTCGTCGGCGGCTTTGTGCTCGGTCTGCTGCGAATTACCTCGATAGGTTTTCTCGGACTAACGCCGCCGGTCGTCCCTGAGGGAGCCGGACTCGTTCGTGAGCCCACACCGGTGGGCTTTCTGCGATTCAGCGCAACGGCGGAGGAACGTCTCCGTTTGCTCCGAGTGCGACAAACCCTCCAGATCCATGGTATCGATGCGTTCTTCGACGGCGACGGGCCGATCGCTCGCTTCCGACGCCGTCTCCAGACCTGGCTGTGGCGCCCGGAAGTCCCGCTGACCCGTGTGCCGCCGCCAGTTCGATTTCGACTCTTGCTCGAGGAACTCGGTCCCACCTATGTCAAGATCGGTCAGATCATCTCGAGCCGAGCCCAGACCCTGCCGGTGGAATGGGAGGAGGAACTCGTGAGGCTCCAGAGCGACGTTCCCTTCTTCCCCTACGAGCAGGCACGCGAGCGAGTTATCGCCGAGCTCGGGGCACCACCCGAGGAACTGTACGCCCATTTCGATTCGACGCCGTTGGCCGCAGCTTCGCTCGCCCAGGTGCATCGGGCCACTTTGCATGACGGCCGCGATGTCGCTGTGAAGATCCAGCGCCCGGACATTCACGCCCAATTGCGGTCCGACGTCCGCATCCTGGTCCGCATGTCCCAGGCCATGGAGCGACGGGCCCGCTGGGCGGAGGACATGGACCTGGCAGGCATCGTGTTCGAGTTTGGCACCACCCTCCTGCGGGAACTGGATTACAAGATCGAGGCCTACAACGCCCGCCGACTCAGCAGGGTGCTGGAACCCATCGAAGGTATCCGAGTCCCCGGCGTGATTTACGAGCTGTCGTCTTCGGGAGTGCTCACCCTCGAGTTCATCAATGGCGTCAAGTCGACCGACGCGGCGGCCATCGACGCGGCTGGGCTCGACCGGGAGCAGCTGGCCAACCGCGTGGTGCAGGGAGCGGTGAAGATGCTGATGATCGACGGTTTCTTCCACGGCGACCCCCATCCCGGCAACGTGTTCGTCGATCTGGACAACGGCGACGTGGTCATGCTCGACACCGGCATGGTCGGCGAGTTGACCTTTCAGCAACGGATCAAGCTGGGGAGTCTGCTGCTCACCGTCCGCAACGGCGACGTCACCGGCCTCGCCCAGACGTTGAAGTCGCTGTCGACGCCGTACCGGGAAACCGACGACGAGCGGTACTACCAGGACTTCGAGCGCACTCTGACCCCCTACCTCGATCCCCCCCCGGGACAGAAGGTCGAGGTCGTCTCCAAGGTGTTGCCGCTGGGACTCGACATCTTGACCGACGCTGGCTACCGATTCGACTCTGCCCTCACACTGGCCATGAAAGCAATGGCCCAGGCCGAGGCGATCACCGGCGCCCTGGTTCCGAGCTGGTCGGGCACAGAGTTCATGTACCGGTCATTCGGTGCCCTGAAACAGCAAGTCCCAGACGCGCTCACGTCGGATGTCGTAAAGGACGTCGTCGTGCGACAAGCCAGCTATGTAGTCCGGGAGGCCATCGAAGAGCTACCGTCGCTCACAGACGGAGCGCTCAAGTGGTTGACGAACCTCAAACAGGGCGGACTCAAAGTAGAACTCGATACCAGCGATCTCGACCGACACGTCCATGCCCTGCGCGGGATCGCAATGATGATCACGCTCGGCATCCTCGTGGTCGGTCTAGTAATTGGCTCGGCGGTTGCGGCCGGGGTCGGTGGCCTCGAAGGCAGCGCACTAGAACCCGTCACCGACCTCGCCGCCAGCATCTTCGCCATCTCCGCTGTGGTTGGGATGATTGCCGTCATCGTCCTGTCGTGGCGGCTGTGGCGCCTGAGCCGCCCTCCCCGCCGTCGCGATCCGCTAGACCGCCTCTAAACCCGGTGGGTTGGATCCGAAACCGAGGGTGTGGTGTGCGGATTGACCATGAGTAGCAGGAGCGGAAGATTCACAACGAGTTGTGTGGGCCTCCGAGGGTCACTTGATGATGTTGAGTAATCGTCACGATCATCACCGGATCGGCCACCCTCGCCTAGCCATCGCCTTCGGAGTCGGTGGTCTCGACGCCGCCAAGAAATGGTGGGCCAAATACGCTACCCCGAAAGGATCCACGCCGGTGTCACGCTGCACCGACCACCAGCAGTAAGAAATCACGGTTGAAATGGGGACGGATTCGATTTGGCCTCACGACACTTGTTGAACCTCCTCCCACATGTTGCCGATTGACTGAAGTCTCTTACAGGTGACTCACCTCGCTGGATTCCTACTGTGTCACTGGCATGAATCGATAGCCCGAGGAGGCAGACAATGTCGAAGCTGATAAGACTGGCGCAAGAAGTCGAGGAGCCAACTGAGATCGTGGTTGAAACGACAGAGGCTTGTGCGGATCTCGGTCCTTTGTGCAACCTGCTGGCCGACTGGACCGGCAACGAGGCAGTCGCTGAGACGATTTCTTGGGTGTTGGGCACGCCGGTGAAGATCATCCTTGTCACGATCATTGCCTTGATTTTGAATCGACTGTCGCGTCGGGGGATCGCCAGGTTGGCGGACCGTCTCGGAGAAGCAACCGCTGACACCCGTGTTGTGTCAGAACGCAGCCGAGACCGGGCCGAGCAGCGGGCAGACACGATCGGCTCGCTGTTGAGAAGTCTTTCCTCGGTGGTGATTTTCGGAATTGCTTTCATCATGATCTTGGCCATGTTTGGTATCGCTGTGGTGCCTGCGATTGCATCTGCGGGAGTTCTCGCGATTGCCATCGGGTTCGGCGCCCAGTCGATAGTGGAGGACCTTCTGCGTGGAGTGTTCATGCTTGCCGAGGACCAGTTCGGTGTCGGCGACCGTGTCGATGTGGGCATCGTCAACGGCTACGTAGAACGTGTCACCCTTAGAACCACAGTGATTCGCGATCCCGACGGGGTCCTCTGGCATATGCCCAACAGCGAGATCAACTATGTGGCCAACGAGTATCAAGAGTCGAGTCGGGCGGTTGTTGAGATTTCCATTCCTTACGGCTCTGACATGCGTAGTGCCATGGAAGTATTGGGGGAGGCAGCGGAACGGGCATGCTCCGATCCCCAATGGAAGGATACGGTGCATCGATCACCCGAAGTGCGTGGCATCCAGCAACTCGGTGATCATGATGTCGTAGTCCGTGTTCAGGTGTGGGTCGATCCCGGGAAGAAGCGGTCTTTTCAGCGTCATTTCCGCCTCTACCTCCAGGAAGGTCTTGACACGGCAGGCTTCGGTAGTCCTAACCCAAGCTACGACATATGGCTGAAAGGTGATATTGAGCAACCCGCACCCGCCGCCTAACTCGAGGGCTCGGACAGGCGATCTAGCCGAGAAGCCAGCCCGTTCTTCGACTATTCGAATTCAATGCAAAGGATGGTGACGACCACACAGGTTTAGTAATCGTTTTACGTTTGCTGTCAGCAGTCATGACGAGTTCGGTGTCCCTAGCCGACCGAACTTCAATCGTCAGCCGAGCCGATTGGGGCCTGCCACGGCCAGCGACCGTCGATCTCCAATTCCAAGCTCCAACTCAGGAATGTTCTGATCAAGACCAGAAGCCCGAGAATCACCACATTCTCAAGCGTCGCTTCGAGTGTGACGGTCTTGATGATGTCTGCAGCGATCAGGAGATCTAGTCCGATGAGCAAACCCCGAGCTATGTAACGCTTGAACGTCTTGAACGCTGCGGTTCCGTCGGAACGAAAGCGAACAATCAGTCCACTCAGCATCGACGCCACCACCGCAACCCCGATCACCATCACCGCGAGGATCTCGATCCATTCCGAGACCATCCGGGCTATCTCGAAATCTCCGATCGTCAAGCCTTCCACCCGGTCAAGCCTTGCAGCAGCACCCGCCCATGACCGGCATTATGGAGCTGTGATCTAGCCGCTCATTCGAGCCTGATGGCTCAACCCGGGATAAAACTCTCTTCCAGGCCCACTTGCGCCTGTTCCTTTGAGAAGGTCTCCACGAGGCAGAGTTTGCTACTTTCAACCAGGCGTGCGACGTTTGGCTCAAGACTGAAGATGGACCGCCCTCACCGGCCGCCACTTAGAAGGAGAAGCGATGGTTATCCCGACGCTGGCTGTACTCACATATAAGAAGTTCTTCGGAAGCAAGAAGGATGATGATGAGGGTGCGATCGGTGACCATCCCATGGTCCGCTTCCTATTTGATGCCCTGATCACTGGCAATATCGACGCCACCGATGAGATGGTCGACCCCGACTTCCGGGGGTACGCCAATGGTTACCCGATATTCGATCCGTCCGATGGTCAGGGACCGGAACAGTTCAATGAGAATATCGAATACTGGAGGGCCACGACTCCAGACCTCAGCGTTGATCTCTACGACGAGCTGTCGGAGAAGGGCAAAGACAAGACGGAGAATGTCGCGATTCGTTTCGTGTTCACCGGGACAATCACTTCGGCTGGAGTAGAGGAGCCATTCGAAACCGAAGCCGCCGCCTTCCTCACGATCACCGCCGGCAAGCTGATCGAGTGGCGAATCGTTGCGGATGAAGGCTTCTTCCGAGATCTGCGATCGGCCATGGGTCTTCCGTCAGACGAGACTGAAGCCGTTCTTTAGTCATTGGCGAGGTAATCCTGTGACGGAACCACGGCAATACCCGGAAGCAAGCCGAGCAACATCGGCCGTCTTGTTGGGGATCATCGGCCTTCTCACCTGTGGCGTCCTTTCCCCGTACGCCTGGTATGTAGGGAGCAAAGAAGTCAAAGCGATTGACGAAGGTCGACGCGACCCAACTAACAGAGGGAGCGCAAACGCCGCAAGAGTCATTGGGATCATCGGCACAGTGATCCTGGCCATCGCTCTGGGGGTTTTGGCTCTACTGCTCCTGTGAAAGTGGGCGTCGTGTTAGTGAGCCCCTGGCAAAGTCTCCAGGTACGGCGAGGATCAGCCCCCAAGCCGCAAGCGGAGGGAGGAAACGTCAGGGGCGGTCCTTTCGTTGCGTTGATGGTTGATAAGGAAAGCGGAGCAAGCATGCAACGCATGCAGAAGAGGAGAAGGCATGAGTGACCGTCCAGTCGGAGGTACCGTCGAGGTCAGCGGTGCAGCGGTGAGTTTGACGGCGCTTGCTGGGATCACGATGTTCCTGTTGGGTGGCTGGTGGATCATCGCCGGGTTCGTAGCAATAGTTAACGACGATTTCTT
>CAXMPK010000270.1:0-2311 GCA_964195405.1 uncultured Acidimicrobiia bacterium | reverse complement strand
TGTCATCGACCCGGCCAAGGTCACCAGATCAACACTCCAGAACGCAGCGTCGATCGCAGCGTTGCTTTTGACGACCGAGGCGCTCGTTGTCGAGCAGCCCGAGGCCACCCCGGCGATGCCGGGTGGTCCTGGTCACGATGGCGGAGGAGGCATGGACTTCTAGGTGAAGCTCAGGTCTAGATTGTGAGAAAGGGGCCCCTCGGGCCCCTTTCTTCTTGATCGGACCCATCAAGTCAGCTGAAATAGTCGTCCTGCTCGGCTCGCAACGTATCAATCAAACGGTTCGGTGGAATCGTCACGTCGCTCCAGGTGATGAGGGTGTCTCGAGCAACATCCCGCCGCATAACACACCCGTCTGTCATGCCCATCGGAAGTGCATCATCCTCTCGGGCCGGCCCGATATTGTCGATCATGCCGTAACAGGTGAATCCTCCGATGCCGTCGAGGACGTCTCCCTTCTCGAGGTCTGTCTTGGCATACGTGAGAACCTCTGCCCGAGGCGCACCGGCCGCGGCGATGGTGGTATCCCCGAACAGGACCGCTCGAGCGATCGACAAGGGCGCTTCGAGGTGGGTCAGGTGGAAGGGTCGAAAGAAAACATGAAATGGGCCCTCTCCCATTTTGAAGTACTTCATGTACGCCTGTCGGTCGGGGTCGAGGCAGTGGCCGATCACGAACGCACCTGACCCGGGCTCGGCTCCGAGAACGAAGTCCACCAGAGGTTTCTCTAGCAATGCCGGCAGGTCGTATAGATCAAGCGCATCTCGTACGTGATCACAGCTCAGGCCTGTCATCCCGCGTTTGGCCACTGAGAAACCCGTTGCATTGACCAGCACCGAGGCTTCCATCGACAACTTGGTTCCATCTGCGAAAGAGGTCACCATCTTGGTGCGCTGACCGTGAGCAGTGGCGAACTGCTCCTGGGTGTCAGGATTTCGGTGTGGGTCATAAAAACCCTTGACGTTGCCGGCCATCACCGGCGTGTAGCCAATGGTCCTGACGAATCTGACAAGGTTCATAGCCACTCCTGGCTCGTCCCCATCGGCATTGCTGATGATGACGCCGGCTTTGTCGGCTTTGACCTTGAGAATTGGTCCAACCGTGGCATCGAGCTCCGCGTTCACGAGGATCAGATGCTTGTTGGCCTCGATGGCGGCAATTGCCACCCGTGCCCCGTACTCGACCTCACCGGTGGCCTCCAGAACCGCATCCACCCCGGTTGCCTGCGCCAACATGATGGGATCGGACGTGATCACGCGCTTGCCATTGGCTAGCGCTCGCTCTAGCTCGTCAGGCGAGGACACCTCCACAACAGACTCCCCGACATCACAGTTGTCGAATACCTCCTCCGCTAGGGAGACGGTACGGTTGGCGATTCCCACCACATCTATGCCCGGCATGTATTGAATGATCTGCCGAGCCATACCCTTGCCCATATACCCGGCACCGATAAGGGCCACTCGAATAGGATTCTGTTCGCGTTCGCGGGCTTGCAAAGCCTCATCGACCATGATCATGAGACAACCTCCTGTGGGTCGAGCAATGGCCAGTTGCGGTCCTGTTCTGACATGAGCGTAATTGGCATTGGCCACTCTATGCCGAGATGGGGATCATCCCACCTCAAGCCGGAGGCAGAAGTCGGCTCATACCGATGACTGGTGAGATAGAGCAGCTCGGTGTCAGGGACCAGAGTCTGATAGCCGTGAGCGCATCCCGACGGGAGGTAGATGAGGGATCTGTTCTTGGCCGAGATCTCCACGCCAATCCATTGCCAGCGTGTTGGGGATCCGAGTCGGAGGTCGACGACGACATCGTATAGCTCTCCCCGAGGGCACGAAATCAGTTTCGCCTCTTCGTGAGGTGGGTGCTGAAAATGAAGACCTCGTAGAGTTCCGGCGCGGTGGCTGAAGCCGAGGTTGCCCTGCACCCAAGTTGCCTCAATGCCTTGCTCGCGGAATTCATCGTCACTCCACACCCTGGCAAAGAAGCCCCGGTCGTCTTCGATCGGCGTGGGCTCGATCAAGTAGACGTCGGCGAGCGAGGTCTCATGGATTCTCACCGGCCTATCCCATCGTAATCTGGGGATGAGTCGGCGCTCAGAAACCGGCGGCTGTCGATGATCACCGGACTGTGGCCTATCTCGGCGAGGGTTTCAGGAAGATGGCGATACTCGTCCCATTTGGTGACCAAAATGACGGCCTCCGCTTCCTTCAGGGCCGACTTGAGATCGGAACGATGCTCCACGTGCCCCTGCCAAGACGATGGCATGGAACCAACCCCGACCATCGGGTCATGTACGAGTACATGTGCA
>CAXMPK010000269.1:0-1729 GCA_964195405.1 uncultured Acidimicrobiia bacterium | reverse complement strand
TGGTTCGAGTCCAGGTGGGCCCACCAAAACGTCCCCATGTGTCCGCGCTATTCTTCCCAGGATTCCGTTCGGCGGAGAAAGTGGACATTACGGGGTACGGGAATCGTACGGAAGAGCACGGAAGAAGGGAGCCTGGGTCAGAACAATGGACAATAACGACATCCTGCGGCGTCTGCGTTACACCTTCAGTTTCGATGATCGACAGATGATCGCCGTTTTCGCCAAGGCCGATCATGATGTCACTCGGGCACAGGTCAGCGACTGGCTCAAGCGCGACGACGACCCGGCATTCGTGGGGCTGGAAGACGTTCAGCTGGCAACGTTTTTGAACGGCCTGATAGTCCATCATCGTGGCAAGCGCGATGGGCCCACACCCGAGGTCGAGAGGCGGCTAAACAACAACATCGTCTTTCGGAAACTGAAGATCGCACTCAATCTCAAAGCTGACGACATTCTAGGCCTGTTGTCTCACGCAGAATCTCGCGTCAGCAAACCGGAACTCAGCGCACTATTCCGCAAACCTGGACACAAGAACTACCGTGAGTGCAAGGACCAGATCCTGCGTCACTTCCTTAAAGGACTACAGCTCGAGCATCGCGCAGAAGTTCCGAGCGACCCAAAACCATGATTCAAAAAATACTCACGCATCCCGGCGGCGCTCACAAGGATGACCTACTCGCGGTTTGCATACTCGTCGCCACGCACGGTGTTCCGGTGGTTCGACGGGATCCCACAGATGAAGAGCTCAGCGAGCCCCGTATCGCCGTCGTCGACGTCGGCGGAAGCGACGACGCCAGCAAGTCGAACTTTGACCATCACCGCTACCCCCGAGAGCATAAGCCAACATGCGCTCTGAGTCTCGTGCTCCAGCATCTCGGACTCTATGAAGATGCCCTCAACTTTTGCGATTGGCTGGAGCCGGCGGAATGGTTCGATTCCCGTGGTCCAAACCAGACGGCACAGTGGCTCGGCGTGCCGCGCAGGATCATCTCCCAGCTTAACTCGCCGATTGACGTCACTCTACTGCGCCGGTTCGGCCAGGAAACAGAACTGATGCCGGGGAGCACGCTTTACGAGTGCATGCGCTTCATTGGGCAGGACCTGCTCGACTATTTGCGCGTCGGTCGCGAGCGCATCGACTTCACCAAGACCCACTCCTCGCGCTGGTCTATTCCCCAGGGCGACGAGATGATCGAGGTCGTGTTCCTGCCCCGAACCGACCCACCTGCCGACGAGCCGAGCACTTCCGTCAACAACTACATCCGGGCCGAGGGCCTGGATCAAATCATCGCCGCCATCGTCTATCCCGACCGGCGCGGCGAGGGCTATGGCATCGCACGCTATGAAGACCACCCCAGGTTGGACTTCTCTCAAGTCGAGAATGAAGCCGACGTCCATTTCGCTCACAAGACCGGCTTCATGTGCAAAACCTCGGCGACCGAGCCCAAACGCCTGCAAGAGCTAGTCGCCGCCGCTTGGAGTTCCGAGCTTTCAAGCGCTACCGGACCAGTAGGTTAGCCCGGCAGCCTTGAGCTGTGATTGGGGCGTACTGGCCTGGCGCCTCCCAGGTTGGAGCCCGTAGTGTGCCTTTATTGGATCGTCCCACAATCACGCGGCTTCGCGGTAGTAATAGTTGAGCAAGCCACCGAGTCGTTCCTGCCTGACTAACGGGCCATCCACAGTGTGATCGTTGGCCGGCTGGATGAACGTACCGCCAAGGCCTTGATGC
>CAXMPK010000268.1:0-1994 GCA_964195405.1 uncultured Acidimicrobiia bacterium | reverse complement strand
ACAACTGGCGAAGATCTTCGAAGGTGCCGGTGAGGAGCTGTACTTGGTCGGGGGATCGGTGCGAGACGCGTTTCTAGAGCGCCCACTGGATGACTTCGACTTCGCCACGAGTGCCCGACCGGATCGTGTGGCTGAGTTGCTCGAAGGCTGGGCTGACACGATCTACCGGTTGGGTGAGGTCTACGGGACGATCGCAGGTCACAAGGACGGGCACACGGTCGAAATCACGACCTATCGCAAGGAGATCTACAGAGACGACTCCCGCAACCCCACGGTCACCTACTCAGACAACATCGAAACCGACTTGAGTCGTCGGGATTTCACCGTCAACGCCATCGCCCTGTCCTTGACCGAACTGAAGCCGATCGATCCCTATGACGGTCTAGCCGACTTGGCAGGCAGAATATTGCGCACCCCCCTTGACCCCGAGTTGGCTTTTGGTGACGACCCGCTTCGTATGCTCCGACTGTTTCGCTTCCATGCGATGCTCGGCTTTGTCCCCGAAAAGGCCGCGGTTGAGGCGGTGAGGAACATGGCTTCACGACTAGAGATCATCTCAGCAGAGCGAATTCGTGACGAGCTCTCCAAGTTGATGGTCGCACCCGCCCCCGGCGCGGCTCTCGAGATGATCGTCGAGAGCGGTCTGGCAGATCATTTTCTTCCCGAACTGCCGTTGCTGGCCATGGAGCAGGACCCTCACCATCGTCACAAGGATGTTCTCGCTCATACGTCTGCAGTAGTCGACAAGTCGTCGCCAGATTTGATTCTGAGGCTGGCCGCTCTTCTCCATGACGTTGGAAAGCCCGAAACGAGGGAGTTCGGACCGGGCGGTGTCACCTTCCATCATCACGAAGTCGTCGGCGCCCGAATGGCGCGATACCGGCTCCGCCAACTGCGCTACCCGAAGGAGATCGTGGAGGCTGTGGGCCAGCTGGTCTTCCTCCATCTACGCCCACACACCTTGAAGTTGGGCTGGACCGACTCCGCGGTCCGCCGGTATGTGCGCGACGCTGGCCCGTTGCTCGAAAGTCTCAACGAGCTGGTGCGGTGTGACGTCACCACGGCCAACAAGCGACGGGAGCGGAGTATCCAATCCGGGATCGACGAGCTCGAAAAGCGGATCGAGGAGCTATCCAAGAAGGAGGAGCTTTCCCGTTTGCGGGCTCCGATCGATGGCAACGAGGTGATGGTCTATCTGGCCATGGATCCGGGTCCTCGCATTGGTGAGATCATGAGGATCCTGGTTGAGAAGCGCATCGATGATGGGCCCTATTCGAGACGAGAAGCCTTCGAGACCGCCCGTGATTGGGCCCTGGCGGCGGGAATGGTGGATCCGGGACAACCACCTTCCAGCGAGGAGGAGTAGCAGCCCGCTCTGATATTCCTACCCTGATCGGGTGATATTCCTCGCCATTCCCGCAGTTGCGTTGGCTGTTGTGTCGCTTGCTGCCTTTTTTGGGGAGTGGCTCTGGTGGCTGGATGTTCTGGCCAATTTTCGCGCTCAATATGCGGTTGCCCTGACAGGTCTTGGTGTTCTGGTCATGATGTCGAAGTGGCGTCGAATCGGTTACGGCGTTCTTGGCGCAGCCGTCATCAACCTGGTGGTGGTGCTTCCCCTGTACGTCGGTTCGCCGAGTCACAGCGAGGCAGCAGCTCCGAGCTTGAGGGTCATGTCGTTCAATTTGCTATCAACCAACGAGAGCTTTTCGGAGGTTATCGAGTACATCGAGGGGACCGACCCCGACATCGTCTTCTTGTATGAGGCGAGCCGTCCCTGGGAGGTTGCTATGGAGACGGCAGGGCTGGACTACGAGATAATCAGGCCCCGCTCTGACATTCTGATCTTTGGAACGCTGGTGTTGGTCCGGGGCGAAGATATCCAGGGAGTGTCGTTCGGTTTTGCCGAAATCCAGCCACGTGCTGTGGAGGTCATCTACCGACCGACTGGTTGGCCGGAGGAGGTTTCGATTCTCTCAACACACCCGCTGGCACCC
>CAXMPK010000267.1:0-70981 GCA_964195405.1 uncultured Acidimicrobiia bacterium | reverse complement strand
GTCGCTACAGGAGCTCGAATAGGGGAAGCATTGGCACTGAAGACCGAGGACGTGGTGCAGGTTCCACGCCCGGCGGTACGTATCCAGAGAACCCTTCACGACGACGGAACGTTTGGACCTACGAAGTCGCGGAGGTCACGGACGGTCACACTGCCCGAATGGTATGTACGAATTCTGGAATCTCAGATAGCGGAATCACACTCCGAGATGGTCTTTCCATCGCCTGAGGGCAGACCTCTTCCGCCGCGACGGTTTTCGGGTCGCTACTGGCGACCGGCAGCACGGAGAGCGGGATGGGAAGGTGTAACACCTCATCAGATTCGCCACTTGCACGTGACTCAGTTGCTGGAGAATCACGTACCGCTCACCGAAGTGGCAGCACGCCTAGGACACAGCACTCCTCGGGTCACGGCCGAGGTGTATGCGAAGTGGATACAGCCGGATGACTCAGGAGCAGCCGACGCCACGCCTGACTACTCAGAGATAGCGAAATCTTAAGAATCGATAGCTCGTGTGACGGAAATGTGACGAATAACTCCGCGGACAAGAGACGTAAAGGAGCAGACCAGTGTTTTCGCCAGCAGATAGCATGCATTTCTGTTGTGGAGCTGACGGGATTTGAACCCGTGACCCCCTCGTTGCGAACGAGGTGCTCTGCCAGGCTGAGCTACAGCCCCTTTGCGGGAGCGGGG
The DNA here is from genome assembly GCA_964195405.1 of uncultured Acidimicrobiia bacterium. Taxonomy (GTDB): domain Bacteria; phylum Actinomycetota; class Acidimicrobiia; order Spongiisociales; family ZC4RG35; genus CAXMPK01. The sequence goes on along the minus strand of CAXMPK010000267.1, from coordinate 70,289 downwards.
AATTCTATCGGCGCCGCGAGGATGAGCTGATTCGGACCGGATACGGGTCGTACTAGCTGAGGTTCGCGAGGTCTTCGCGGAGGCGCTCCTGAACGATTGTCGCGGTGAGGTCTGAGCGGGAGCGCTCGACGAGTGACCTGAACACGTCGGTTGTTCGACGCAGACCGTTGGTCATGCCGTCGGGGTAGTCGATGCTGGCCAGCATGTCGACGATGTCGTCCATCTCCTCGAGGGTTGTCTCCGCCTCGACCAGTTTCTCATCGCGGAGAAGGTCGAGCATGCGACGACGCATCTCCCCCACGGCCTCACCCAGCCCATGGAGATAAGGCACAGGGTCCATTTCCAAATCCTCGAAGGTTGGGATCTCCACATCCGTGAAGACTGCTTGGGTGATCCGGGCCTCGGCGTATTCCTTGGCGGCGTCACTCACGAAACCAGCGTGTTTCATCTCGGGGTGGTCTACGAGAGCGTCGGAGATTTCCGCCAACTCGGCCTCTGCCGTGTCGATCAACGCGGCAGCCTGGTCCCATTCACGTCGATGCAGCGCGCGGATGCCGTTTGCCGATGCTCGAATCACCCGTCTCGATCCGGTGATTCCCTTCTCGCGCGCGGCGAACCGAGCATCGAGAATTGTGCGGATCTGACCGATCGAATCGAGGTTCAACTACCGACGACCTTGACCTGCGGCTCCTCCCATTCAGGAGTGCGCTCGGCCACATGTGTGACCTTCAGGCGAAGGTTGCGCCGCTGCTTCAGCTGGGCCAGAACCAGCAAATACAAGGTGACCAGAGAGCCAAAGAAGAGTCCAGACAACAACAACGGGAGCGAGTTGAAGTACCAGGCCCCAAAAAGGCTGAGAACTGTCAGCCCGAGTAGAACAGCGAGGGTTCGCCGTCTCCGACGTTGGACCCCGTCACGGTGGCTGGCTGCCAGGTCAGATGCGGTGTGCTTCTGGACATAAGCCATCGAGTGGGTCCAGCGATCGAACTCCTCGGTGGAACTCAATGCTTCCTTGCGCTCCCCAAAAACCATAGGGAGGAGGTAGACGCTCCACACGGCTGCTATGACAAGCAGGCCAACTATGACGCTAGTTTCCATGTCTCCTAGTTGCTCCGTCCAACACTGAGCGTAGTGGTGATGACCACACTCAATCAACGACCTTTGGCCGGGTCCATTCGCCCGATCTTCCACCCGCTTTGTGAATCAGACGGACAGTCTCAATGGTGACGCCGCGCTCGACGCTTTTGACCATGTCGTAGACCGTCAGGGCTGCGGTTGAAACGGCTGTCATCGCCTCCATTTCAACACCGGTCTGGCCTGTGGTGGAAACGGTAGCCGTAATACGCACCCCATGTGAAGCCGGCTCTAGCGTCACTTCGACACCGGTAAGCGAAATCGGGTGGCAAAGCGGTATCAGATCCGAGGTCTTCTTGGCTCCGGTGATACCGGCAATCCTGGCGACCGCGGCGGCGTCACCCTTGGGGAGATCTCCCTCAAAGAACCGCGACGCCAGATCCGACGACATGGCCACCAGTCCCTCAGCGACCGCCACTCGCGAGGTTGAATCCTTCGAGCCAACATCCACCATGTGCACCTCTCCTGTCTTGTTCAGATGGGTGAACTCCTGATCAGATGGCATCGTCGACCTTTCTCGTCTCGAGAGCACGGAACAACTCGAGAATCACAGGACGGCCCTCCTCGATGTCGGCCACACCACGCGGCACCACGGCGAATGCATCAGCCGCTGCCGCACCTGAGAGGACGTTGGAGGCTTGACTACCGGTGGGTGTCGCCACGAGCTGGCTATCGCGATATGAAGTTTCAACCCTCAGGAATACCGTCTTCTCGGGGTCGGTGAGCAGATTCTCCCCGGCGATCCCGAGGACTTGGGGGCGAAGCACCCGGACGGCTCCCTGCATCGACAACAGCGCCGGGCGGACAAACTGCTCGAAGGACACCATGACCGAAACCGGATTGCCGGGCAGACCGAAGAAAGGGGTACCCCCAAGCTGTCCGAAGGCAAAGGGTTTGCCGGGTTTCATGGCAACCGAGATGAATTCGACCCCGGTGTCATCCTCGAGCACCGCCTTGGTCACGTCATAATCACCCATCGAGACACCACCGGTCGTGACGATGAGGTCGGACTCGACGGCGGCACGACCAAGCGCGGCCCTCAAGGCGTCGGCGTCATCAGGGATAGTTCCGATGTCGAGGATGTCGACCCCAACCGCCTGGAGAATCGATCGGAGCATCGGTCGATTCGAATCGCGAATCATCCCTGGGCCGAGATCGCGAGTTTCGGGTGGCTGAAGCTCATCGCCGGTCGACATGATTGCGACCTTGGGCCGACGGGACACCACGGGTGCCACCTGCCCGAGTGTGGCCAGGACACCGACGTGCATCGGACCCATCCGAACACCGGCGTCGAACACTTTTTGACCAGCAGCGACGTCTCCCCCGGCCGGTCGGACGTAGGTGCCTCCAGGCACCGAGACGCTGACAGAAACTTTTCCGTCCTCTGCAGCAGTGTCCTCAACTCTCACCACCGTGTCGGCACCGTCGGGCATTGGAGCCCCGGTCATGATCCTGATCGCATCACCCGAACTGACCTTTGAACCTGCAACCTGTCCCGCGGCGACATCCTCGAGAATGAGAAGCTCCGCCCCGGCGTCTTCTACGTCGGCTCCTTGTACAGCGAAACCGTCCATAGCCGAATTAGCGAAAGGAGGCACATTCTCAGTTGCGACCACCGGCTCGGCCAGGACACGCCACAATCCGTCTCGAAAGTCGATCTGCTCAGTTTCGAGACGACCGACGGTTGACAAGACGTGAGCGCGAACGTCTTCTAGTGGTCTCATTGGTCCTCGAACACCTCCGGCCCGAACTGGTGTGACCCCAACCGGTAGGTGGCATGGAGGAGGCCTTCTGGGGTGCCTACATCGAGCAGATCCTGATCTCCAACCCAGCCGCGGAGACGCCCCCGCTTGCCTAGCTCGTTGATGGCGTCTGTCAGTTGGATCTCTCCCCCAACACCTGGCGTCGTCTCGTCCAGGATCGAAAACACCTCAGGTGTGAACACGTAGCGTCCAACAAGACCAAAACGGGACGGTGCCTTCTCTGGACCCGGCTTCTCCACGGCCCCTGCCAGATCGAGATAGCCGTCGTCGACGTTCGATGCCGGCACGACAACACCATATCTGGAGAGGAACTCGTCGCTCAGTTCGCGAAGACACATCACCGACCTCGTTCCGTTTTGGCTCCCATCAGCCAGGTGCATGAGCACGTCACCCCCGGGTCGAACAATGTTGTCGAACAGCAGACAGAAGAAGGGTCGGTCCCCCACCATATCGGCCGCTTCGTTGACAGCATGTCCGAGCCCCAGCGGCTCCTCTTGGGTCACCGGCCGGATGACGATGTCCCCGAGGCCGGGGAGGGGGTCCTCGAGGCTGAAGTGTTGGGAGACCATCTGCCCAACGTCATGGTCGACAACAACGATCGCCTCCTTGGCCCCGGCGCGGGCCGCCTCCTCGACGGCATATTGAATGGCTGGCCGGTCAACAACCGTGAGCAAAGCTTTGGGAACAACGCGGGTGGCGGGACGCATCCGGGTGCCTCGCCCCGCTGCTGGAATCAGGGCAACATCGATGCTCATGTGGTGACCTTCTCCTCGGTACCTCTTGCCATCCGCTGAATGTTGGCTTTGTGACGCCAAACAACCAAAGCGATCGTGGCCAGAAGCCAGACCCACGCCATTCCCGAAACCCCCTGCCAGAAGGCCAGCGGAATGGTCCCCGAGACCACGATCATCGAAGAGACCGAGGCGGTCTTGGTGATTTTGGTGAGAATGGCCCAAGACAAACCAACGATCACGGCAACCAAAGGCATGGTGAAGATGAGGACGCCGAACCCGGTGGCCACACCTTTGCCCCCTCTGAACTTGTGGAAGACCGGGTAGCAGTGACCAATCACTGCAGCCAGCCCGGCAGCGAATACCCATGGCCCCAACGGATTGGCGTCACCAGAAGCCACCCAACCCATGGCGGCTCCAATAACTCCCTTCAAGGTATCTCCCAACAAGACCATGATTGCCGGGCCCTTGCCCAGCGTTCGGAGAACATTCGAAGTGCCGGGATTGCCACTACCCACCTCGTGGATATCAACTCCGTGCATTCGGCCGATAATCACAGCGAAGTCGATGGAACCCACGACGTAGGCGGCGACAAGGGCGAGAGCAAGAGGCACGAAGACGATCTTATTGACTGTTGAAGGAATGGAAGATGCCTCTTCAGCTCCGCTGAAGAGGTTGGAGTGTCCCAATGGACACTCCCGCTACGGTCTCCCCGGTTCTACCATTGCCACTTCCACTTCTGTACGAGCGGTCAAACATCCATGCCTACATATGAATACGTCTGTAAGAACTGCGGCGATAACTTCGACGTCCATCAGTCCTTTTCGGACAAACCACTGAAGAAGCACGATATCTGTGGTGGCGAGCTCCAGAAGGTGTTTCACGCACGTGGCATCGTTTTCAAAGGTGGAGGGTTCTACGCCACCGATTCCAAGACTTCCACCGAGCCCGAGAAGACCCCTTCCAAGAAGGGGGATAAGAAAGATGCCAAAAAGTCCGACTCAAAGTCTGATTCGAAATCGAAGACCAAAGAGAAGGCAAAGAGCACTAGTTCGAGCTCAGATAGGTCCTGACCTCTGTCGTAACGACAGACAAATCTGTCGGTAAGACAGACAACGTCCCCCTTCAAACCGGCGAACGCACTCCGTACGGTCGGAACATGCTCTGGCTCCAAACCCCTCCGTGGGGCCGATGGCTGATAGCGAGTCTCCTAGCGACTCTCGCCCTGTGGATCGAACTTCGTCCAGATCCATCAGTCGAACACCCATTCGCGATCACAGCAATCGCTATCGGAGACGAGGTCGACACGGTCAACACCGAGTTCCGCCAAATCCCCAAAGGGTTGCTCGAACCGGTCGAGACCGGTGTTGCCACCAGATCGATTCTCCCCGGCGACCCGGTGCTCGCCAGTGACGTCACCGACAAGCAATCCCACATCCCATCAGGATGGTGGATCGTCTCGGCTGACGTCCCTACCAAAACCAGTCCGGGAGATCGGGTGAGGGTGGTCTTATTGACGACCGGTGAGGTGGTCGAAGGGGTAGTGACATCAGTGTCCGACGACGATCCATTCGCCGCCACATCTGGCGCAATCGCGGTGGAGCCAAACCGCGCCGGTGAGGTGGCCATGGCGGCGGCCGATGGTCAGATCGCGGTACTCGTGTCCACCGGCTGACCAATCGAGGATCAATCGACGACCGCTACCGTGCCGGCCGTGCTTCCCGCCATCACTTGGGGCCTCGTCCAGGGCCTCACCGAGTTTCTCCCCATCTCCTCCTCGGGCCATTTGGTGATCATCCCGGCCTACTTGGAGAAGTTTGGCTTCGACGTCGCTCCGCCGAGTCTGGCCGTTTCGGCGGTGCTTCACCTGGGGACTTTGGCTGCAGTGCTGATCTACTTTCGCAAAGACGTGATGCGAGTGCTCCGACTCCGCAGCGACAGCCAAGGTCGCACTATCGCGGTACTCGTTGCTGTCGGCAGCATCCCGGCGATCATCGGTCTTCCCCTCAAGGATTCGCTGGAGACGTTTGCGCAAACGGTCTCCAACATCGGGTGGACTCTCATGGCGACCGGCGTGATTCTCGTGATCGGGCAACGATTGGCCACCGGGGCCCGCCAGTTGGTTGATGGACGGCTACCCGATGCGGTCTGGGTGGGAATTGCCCAGGCCTTCGCTCTCATCCCCGGGATATCCAGGTCGGGCATCACCATCTCGACTGGGAATGGCCGCAAATTCGAGCCGACTCAGGCTGCCCGGTTCTCGTTCTTGCTTGGAATACCTGCAATTGCGGGAGCTGGAATCATCTCGCTACCCGATGTGATCGAATCGGGTGAGTTCGGTCCCGAATTGATCGTCGGGATGGTGGTGGCCGGCTTGTCTGGATACTTCGCCATCGCGTTTTTGCTCGCTACGTTGAAGCGAGTGGGTCTTATGCCGTTTGCCGCCTATTGCCTGGCTGTGGGTCTGCTCACCGTCATCGTGTTCTGATGCCGGAACGCAATGTGCTTGGCGGCGATCTTGAGTTGTGCGGGGTCGATCCTGTGACTGGCTGGTTCCGGGACGGCAGTTGTGAGACTGCGCCGACCGATACCGGGAGTCACACGATCTGTGCCGTCGTCACCGAGGAATTCTTGGAACATCAGAAGACGATCGGCAATGACCTGACCACACCGATGCCGATGCATCACTTTCCCGGACTCAAGGCGGGAGACCGGTGGTGTGTTACCGCGGGAAACTGGCTGAGATCCCACCAGGACGGCGCGGCTTCTCCCGTCGTGTTGACCGCCACCCACGAGCGTGCCCTCCAGGTGGTCCCGTTGCAGACCTTGCAGGAGTACGCAGTCGATGTCCCCGACCACCCCGGTGAGTTGACTAGATGAGGTGGCGCGCCCCACAAAACGGACGTTAGGCCCAGGAAGTGGGCGCTACTACCTGAGGTTTCACAAACTACTGGGCGTAGTTGGAGGACATCCGCATCGTTTCGGCAATGTGGACGTTGACCAACGCCGGGAGACCTGACTCCTTGGCTCGCTCCAACGCAGGGCGAATCTCATCGGGGTCATCGACAAACTCGCCGTAACCTCCCAGGCCCCTCACCATTTCGTGATAAGGCCTTACGCCGAGATCAGTCGCCACCAGACGGTCGGGGAACGCCATCCGGTGGAACGTCTTGATGTTCGACCACACGCCGTCGTTGCCGATCACCCCGATGATGGGAAGACCAAGCCGGACCATGGTGTCGAACTCCATGCCATTGAATCCGAATCCACCGTCCCCGAACACAATGCCGACCAGCTTCTCGGGAAACACAACCTGAGCTGCGATCGCGTAGGGCGCCCCGGTTCCCAAGGTGCCGAAAGGACCCGGGTCGAGCACATGGCCCGCCGTGGCGGTCTGTAGCCAGCGTGCCGTGGTGGAAACGATATCGCCACCGTCGACCGAGACGATGGCGTCGGCGCCGAAGAACTCCGAAACCTCTTTGGCAAATCGCTGGGGCATCACCGGCGATGAGTTGTCGTCGGCTTCGGCCCGGGCCGCTTCGGCTTTCCCAGCCTCCGCTTCCATGATTTCTTTGGTCCAGGCCGGTGTTTCGCTTCGTTCTATTTGGTCCGCCATGTCGACGAGTTGGGACACGACTGTCATCGGATCGGCCACGACCCCAATGTGGGCGGGTCGGTTCCAGCCAATCTTGGTGGCATCGCCATCTATCTGGATCACCGTCGCATCGGGCGAGATCTTCTCGCCGTAAGACGTTCTGAAATCCCAATCGACACCTAGCGCCAGAACTACCTCAGCTTCGGCCATCGCCTTCGAACGCTGAAATGAGCCCAGCAGGGGGTGTCTATACGGGAGCGAACCACGTGCTCTGCTGTTGACGTAAGTCGGCGCTTGAAGGATTTCGGCCAGGTCGACGAGATGATTGGGATCGTCCCGGCGAGGGCCGGCGCCGGCAAAGACCAATATCCGCTCGGCGCCGGTGAGTGAGTCGACGATCAACTCCAACGCAGGTTGGTCGGCTCCAAAACCCGCCGACTCCCGGGATGATGTCGGGAACCGGACCGCGGTCTCCTCCACCATGTCGAATTGGACATCCATGGGCACATCGAGGAACACAGGACCACCGCGACCTTCGAAGGCGTGACGAGTTGCGGTAGAGATGTAGTCAGCGAGACGGTCGACCTCCCACGCGGTGGCCGACCATTTGGTGATCGAGTGAAAGAGTCGGGTGTGATCCATCTCCTGGAGCCCCCCTTTCATCTCCTGACGAATCATGTGACGACCACCGATCACCAACATCGGCGTTGCCCCATAGAACGCAGTGGCAATGCCAGTGACGGTATCGGTGACACCGGGACCAGCTGTGACGGCAGCCACACCGAGTTTGCCGGTCAGACGGGTGTACGCCTCAGCAGCGTGCGCCGCCGTCTGTTCGTGACGGACGTCGACAACCCGAATTCCCTCGTGGGCACAACCGTCCAGGATGGGGATGATGTGACCACCTGTCAGGGTGAAAAGGGCATCTACGCCCTCATTCTTGAGAGCCCGAGCAATTATCTGTCCACCGTGAATCTTCGCCATTGGTCGCGTTAGATGACCGTGTCCAACCCGAGATGAACACCGCCGTCGAGGGACTGGACACGACGTGCGGCCAGCATCGCCCCGGCTGCAAACGATTCGTAGCTGGTTGAGAGGTGCTCGATCGAGAGAACCTCACCCACGTTGGAAAGCGCAACTTCTTGCTGCGAGATCAGCCCCGGGAGTCTGAGCGAATGCACACGAATCCCCTCCACCGAAGCCCCCCTGGCGCCCGGCACCAACTCTTCAGACTCTTCGGCCGAGGTGCCACCAGTCCCAGCGATTCCAATGGCCGTAGCCAGCGCAGTGCCCGACGGTGCGTCCGGCTTGGTCGAGTGGTGTCGCTCGATGACTTCCACAGCCTCGAAGTGCGGCGCAGCATCAGCAGCAAACCTCATCATCAGCACGGCACCGATGGAGAAGTTCGGCACTACCAGACAAGGTTGGTCGCTACCCCAGGACTCACGGAGTTGTTCGAGACGGTCAGGAGTGAACCCCGACGTGCCCACCACCGTCGCAAGCCCGAGCTCGTTCCATGCCTCCAGGTTGTCGAAGACCACATCGGGATGAGCGGTCTCGATCAAAACGTCGGCTTCAACACGCAGGGCGTCGGGCACGACAACGACACCTGAAATCTCCTGACCCGCTCGGTTGGGGTTGTAGAGACCGGTCAGTTCGAGATCTTCGGCCTCATCGATGGCGGCGATGATGGGGCCGGCGAGGTTGCCTCCAGCCCCCGATACAGCGACTCGGGTCACATTTCGCCCAGTGCTTCGGTCAACGATTCTTCGAACACATGAAGTGTCTTTGCCGCGTCCTCATCGCCCCAGTAACGGAATTGAGAGGGAACACCGCTTATGAGCGTCCCGGACGCTCGTTGGAACCATGCTGTCGTTTGTTTGCCCTGGAGACTCATTCTCACTCCTTCTTCAAGGGAGATTACAGAGGTCGGCGCTCGCCGCGCCACGTGGCGAAGGTGACCGAATTCGGACCACATTCGGTCTGTTACTTCCTGAGGTTTTACGGTATTCGGATTAGTGGTGTGTCACTAGTCCATCGTCCGAGCCATGCCCACGAAACCGCCGGCAAAACCACCTAGCAGGACACCCGGCAACAAGGCCGTCGCAAAGGAGTCGCCAAAATCGAGATCGGTGATCAGCCAAACCACCAGAGTCAATCCGACGATGGCCGTGGGGAACCCTATCTTCACCCCCCGCACAATGGCCTTGCCCATTCGGGCCGCCGGAGTGATCTCAGTGTCTACGGTCTGCTCTGGCATAGCGGCCATCATGCCAGAACGTCAGCTTCCACCACATCCGATGGGGGTTCGATGTGGTCAGCGGGAAGATCCATCCGTTTGATCGCCAGGATGAAAGGCAATCGAATCGCATATATGACGCCAGCGACGATGTAACCGACACCAAGTGACCACACGTCAGCGACCCTGGCCAGCGCCGGCTGCGCCACGACTCCCCCAGCACTACCCATCAACGAGGAGAAGGAAAGAACCGTTGCCCGCTGCTCCGACGGGATGATCTCGTTCATGTAGGCCTGCTGCATCGGGCCTGAGACGGCCCAGAGCATCGCCACGAAGGTGAGCAGGACGATCGCCACCCAAAAGCCGAGCGGGCTGTCCAGCCACTCGGCTAGACCAACGCCGATGATTGCCAATGCTCCCATGGCGACTTCGAAGCTGATGATCGCGGTCCGTGACCGTATGAATCTGCGCACCAGATTGATCGACGCGCCACCAGCCATCTGGGCAGTGGCGAATATGGCTGCCGCGATACCGGATAGGTAAAAGGCACTCTTGTCACCGAAGAGTTCCAGCAAGTAGGGCTGAAAGGCGTAGAAGACCCAGATGCCGATCCCCATCGCGAAGGGGGCACTCAGCAGGAACATCCGGATTGGCGGGTTGCCGAAGCCGTGTTTCATCGACGCCTTGACGATGGTGGTCATCTCCTCCCGGATCGATTGTCCTTTGATCGGCGTGTAGCCGATGTCATGCATCTTCAGATAAGCCACCACAATCACGATGACCAACATTGCGCTGCGGACGGCGTAGGGAACACCAAGACTCACTTGGGCGAGGAATCCGCCAAGGATCGTGCCCACCAGAGTCGCCAGCCCGCTGGCCATTTGTCCTTTGCCAAAAACCGTCTCGACAGCACCGTCGAAACCGGTCGCCTCGAGGGCATCGATCAACCAGGCCTCGGTTGCACCAGAGAAGAAGGTGAAACCAAGCCCGATGAGGATCGATACCACCACCCACCACAGCAGGTCGGCCTCTGCCCACCACAAGCCTAGGTAGGCGACGGTCGTCACCAGGAGGGTCGCCGCACCCAGAATAAATGAGATCCGGCGGCCGGCAGCGTCGGCAACCACTCCCGTCGGCACTTCGAACAGCACCATTCCCGCGGTGAATGCGGCATTAGCCACGAATGCTTCGGTCAGGGTGAGCCCCGCGTCGAGAAGGAACAAGGTGTTGACTCCCCAGATCAAAGATGCGGCCAGAGTCTGAAGCAGGAGCAACGTCAGATACGTGCGCTGAACATCCTCAGGTGTCATAGGAACTCTGCGGGTTGGGGCGAGTTAGCGTATCGGATCGATGTACACCCCCTACAGCCAACGCAAGACGGAGGTTCCGTTCGCGTCATCCGAGTACTTCTCGTTTGCGTCCCGCAGTTCGTTCCTCGGTTGCCCAGCTCGTCCGATGAGTGAACTCGGCGATGAAGACGTGGTCATCCTCGGTGCGCCTTTCGACTGGGGAGCCACCTTTCGACCGGGTGCCCGGTTCGGCCCAGCCGCCATTAGAGGAGCCGACTACGGGGCGATGGATGGATACCGGCCCCATCTCCCAACCGGGATTGACCCGTTTGAGACTCTCGGGGTGGTCGACGTTGGTGATGTTCTCGTCAACCCCGGTGAGATCGACGAATCGGTGAAGGAGATTGCAGACACAGTTGCCTACGTCGCCGATGCCGGCAAGGTCCCCATCATCCTCGGAGGTGATCACACGATTACATGGCCCAACGCTATGGGTATCGCCCGTGTCTACGGGTTTGGTGAGTTCGCCTTGATCCACTTCGACGCTCATGCTGACACCGGGTTCCTTCAGAGGGGGGCTTTGGTCGGTCACGGGACCCCGATGCGTCGACTCGTCGAGTCCGGTGCGGTCCCTGGTCATCGCTTCGTGCAAATAGGGCTGCGCGGCTACTGGCCGGAACCGGAAGTCATGGAGTGGGGACGTGAGCAGAAGATGCGAACGTTTCTGATGAATGAGATCGTGGACCGTGGTCTCGAAGCCGTGGTCGATGATGCAGTGGACTACGCGCTCGATGGTGGCGCCAAAGGTGTCTTCATCTCGGTTGACATCGATGTCGTCGATCCTGCGTTCGCGCCGGGCACGGGCACTCCCGAACCAGGTGGACTCACATCGCGAGAGTTGCTTGACACTGTCCGGCGACTATCCAAGGACTTGAACGTGCTGGGCGGAGACATTGTTGAGGTCTCTCCCCCCTACGACGGCCCCGGCGAACAGACCGCCTATCTGGCCAATCGGGTGGTCCTCGAGATGCTCAACGGGATGGCGGAGCGCAAGATAGAGGGGGCTAGCGGTTCTCCCACACGATGAGGGCAGCCCAACCATCGTCGACCTCGTCTTCGACGTAGTTCTCCAATAGCCCACGAACCTCGAATCCGTTGGCCAACTGAAAACTGAGTGTGGGGTCAAACAGCTCTCCAGCCACCACCCGGTCTACGTAGATCTCGATCGGCAGTGTCGTCTTGTGCTCGTAGTAGCCGGGTAACGATCCACCGGCGACGATCCCCCTCTTCTTGTCCGCGATCACGAGACGCTTGCGTCTTTCATAGAGCAGCCGACCGATGCCTCTCCCTCGGAAGTCGGGATGAACCGTGATGTCAGTCCCGTAATACCACTCCCCAAGGGGATCATGATTGCCGCACTGATGTTGCCCGCTTATGTCGGCCAGTGTGTGTTGAGGCTGTTGGAAGTCGAAGTCGAGGTAAATCCCAGCTCCCATGCCGACGGGTCGGTCGTCGACCATCGCCACGAAATAGCCCTCGGGAAAAACAGTGGCATAGGCGCGGATGTCCTCCTCCGATAGGAGACCGTCGGGGTTCGCCTTCGGGAAGCATGCCAGTTCGATCATTGCCAATTCGGAGGCAAGCTCCACGTCGAGATTGACGACCTCGACGTTGGTCAAAGTTGGAAGGTCTCCCAGGCGTGGTCACCGGGAACACCCCATAGGGCCCGCATCCTCCGACGGGCCGGCTCAATGATGACCGCACCACAGGTAGCGACGTCGTGGAGGTCGTCGGCGTGACGGCTGATCTCGGGGTCTTTGAAGAAGACTTCGGCATCAGCACAGTTCGTTCGACCAATGTCGAGACGAAGCACAGAGTTGGCAACGTGCTCAGGCTCGCGATACCCGTGCTCGCGCGATGTCGTTTCATCGAGACAGTGGTTGGCATGGACGAACGGCTCTTTCTCAACGGTGGTCACCCGCTGATGATGGGGCATGGCCTCGATGTTGACGCCCCGTCCTTCCGGGCCCATGACCATGAAGTTGTGCCCGCCAGCAAGGTCGGCGGAAGTCACCACCTCCACTGCATCCTCGAGGTTGTCCTGTTCCAAGACCTTGCGCACTACAAAAGGCCATGTGACCCCGGGCTTCCCCATCGAGTTCAAGTTGTTGATCCCGACCGAGATGCCAGCCTCGTTCAACCCGATCTGACCGAGACAACCAGCTGTGGTTTGAACGATTGCCTCAGGGCCAATCAGAGGGTCGAGCTTCAACAGAATCACATATTCGCCTGCAGATGCATGCATGTCCCATGTTTGGGCGTAGAAGCCCGCTTCGGGGTTGATGACCGCAGTGCAGTTGTGCTCGTCCGGGGCTGATCCGACCTGGCTCCGCACAACATCGACGATGTCGGTAAAGCCACCGACAACCACAGCCTCAGCCGGGCTGATGGCTGCGGTCTCGGCCATCACCACCATTTCGGCATACAGCGAGGGCGAGAACGCCTCGTGATGAGGGAGAGTTTGGGATGCGAGGTCGAGAATCAAATCAACGTCGGATGCCCCGCCACTCCACTGCTCCTGGGCGGTCAGGCCGAGCCGGTCGTCGAGGTATTTGCGGATCATCGACCCGCAAGCTGCCCCGTGGCCGCGACCCAAATCAACCGAGTCGCCGAAGATCTCGAGAACCCTTAGCTGTCCGCCAAACACGAACTACACGGTACAGAAATGGTGGGCCTCGACAAGAGACCCACCATTTCAAGTCTTGGCGATAGCGAAGTAGTTGGTGTACTGGACCTCGAAATTGCCGGTGTCGGTGATGATCTCGAGAAGCTCCGACAACTCTTCTGAGGGGTAGATGGTTTCGTCCTCCAGAATCTCTGGGTCAATAAAGGCTTCTGCGGCCAGGTTGGGGCTCGCATAAAAGCTCCAGTTGGTCAGTGCAGCGCCATTTTCCGCATCCAGCAGGAAGTTGATGAATGTGTGTGCCGTACAGGGATGCTCCGCCGTGACCGGGACCGACATGTTGTCGATCCAGATCGTGGCACCCTCGTTTGGGATCACATAGGCATAGGTATCCCAACCGTCGACATCGTCGAAAGAGACGAAGAAGTTGCCCGAGCGGCCATGGGCTACCGCAACCTCACCCGAGACCAGTGAATCGTCGTACCGATCGCTATCGAACTGGGCAACGTACTCCTTGGCAGCTGCGATGACATCGGCGGCTTCCTGAAGCTCTGCCTCACTGGTGCTGTTCAACGAATAGCCGAGATACTTGAGCGCCGCGCCCATGGTTTCCCGTGGGTCATTGAGCAAAGACACCCCGCCTGGATATTCGGCGATGAGGTCGGGGTCGAATACAAGACCCCAGGTCGCCTCGAAATCCTCGCCAACAACATCCATGTTGACACCGAGCCCGGTCGTGCCCCACTGATATGCAGCCGAATACACGGCTCCCGGGTCGTAGGCGGGATCAGCGAAGAAGGGGGCGAGATGGGCCAGATTGGGAACCGCATCGCGTTGGATTTCGGCCAGGATGCTGTCCTCGATCATGATGCCGACCATGTAGTCCGAAGGCACGATCAAGTCGTAAACGGCTCCGGACTGAAGCTTGGCGAGCATTGCCTCGTTGGAGTCGTAGAAGTCAGCAACCACCTCGACACCTGTCTCCTCCTCGAAAGCGGCGATCAGGTCGGGGTCGATGTACTCGGTCCAGATATAGAGGTTGAGATCACCGTCGGTCTGGCCGGCTTCGCAGACTACTGCCTCGTCGTCACGTCCCGGCAGCTCGGCGGCGGTGTCGACCGCTGCGTTCTCGTCGCCACTGCCGCAAGCGGCAAGAACAAGAGAGAGACCGACGAATAAGGCGATGAGTCGGCTGCGCTTGGCCATGTGCTCCTTGTCTGCCACGTCACCCCGCCACCATGTTTGCTGCCGCCAGCCGCCAAGTCACGTCAGCCTGAGGGTGGTGGTCTTGGCACAGCCGGACGGACCAAGGCGAGAAAAGAACTCTCCGTCCTCAGTGATGAGATCGATCCCGTCAATCGCAACCACGTCGTCACCGAAACGCTTGGTGACGTCGACAGACGGCTTACTCATCAAGGGCCCTCATAGACAAACCTCCCGTCCCACAACCTCGGCGAGCCTACTGACGGCGATCCCGCGACCGCTAGCCTCGCAACTATGAGTTCTTTCTGGCATCCATTCGCTGAAATGAGCAAAGTCAAAGTCGATCCGTTCATAGTCGACCGTGGAGAAGGCATCTACGTCTACGACGAACATGACAGGCGTTATCTCGATGCTGCCGCCTCGCTCTGGTACATGAACATCGGATATGGGCGGGACGAGGTCATCGACGCCATGGTTGAACAGATGCGCAAACTCCCGGCGTTCCACGCATTCATCGACTACGGCACCCGGCCACCAATGGAACTCGCCACCCAGATCGCATCGGTATCCCCCGATCCGCAGTCGAAGGTGTTCTTTGGCTCGGGGGGATCAGACGCAGTGGACACCGCCGCCAAGATGGCCCGCCGCTATTTCAACGCTATCGGCCAGCCAGAACGAACGGTCTTCATCGCAAGGGAGTGGGGCTATCACGGGATGCACAGCTACGGGACCGCGCTGGGTGGCATGGAGCCGAATAGCCAAGGATACGGCGGAGACCTCGTGTCTGATGTTGTCAAAGTGCCATACGACGATGCCGAGGCCGTGGAGAAGGCAATCGATCACGCTGGCGCGGACCGGGTGGCAGGCATTTTTGTAGAAGCTGTGATCGGCGCCGGTGGAATCAGACCGGTGAGCCAGGTTTACCTGTCCGCCATCCGCCAGACCATCCGAGATGCCGGTGGGCTCTACATCTCCGACGAGGTCATTACCGGTTTTGGCCGCGTGGGTGACTGGTTTGCCGCCAACCTCTACAACCTCGAGCCCGATATCATCACTTTCGCCAAAGGTGTGACGTGTGGGTACGCCCCTCTGGGAGGCGTAATCGCGGCCTCACACATTGCTGAACCCTTCTTCAATCAGCCGGGCCTGATCTTTCGTCATGGCTACACCTACTCCGGGCACTCGACGGCATGTGCGGCCGGCCTGGTGGTGATGGACATCATCGAAAGGGAGGGGCTGATCCAGCGTGCCAAAGAGCTCGAGAATGAGCTCTACGACGCCCTGCTCCCTCTCCAAGAGCTCGATGTGGTAGACAACATCCGACGTGGAGTCGGCGCTCTCGCTGCGGTGCAACTCGTTGTCGGCGATGACGAAACCCTCCCATCCCGAGCCGCCATTGCCTGTCGCGAAGCTGGTGTTCTCACCAGGGCCATGGGTGGAGGGGCCCTCCAGGTTTCCCCTCCGCTGACCATGACCTCTGAGGAGGCCCAAAAGATGGGCTCACTGTTCGAGACGGGGCTCCGCACACTGTGAAGACGCTCCCCTTCACCCCGTGAAGACGTTCCCCTTCACCCTGTGAAGACCGTCCCTTTCTGGGTCGACGATTATCCAAGACCTCGAGGGCTGACCTCCGATCTGCCTTCTGAGACCGACTTCCTGGTTGTTGGCTCTGGTTTCACCGGGCTATCCGCGGCGTTGCGCCTGGTCGATGCTGGCCAGGATGTCACAATCATCGATGCCGGCGAGATCGCAGGCGGCGCGTCTTCGATAAATGGCGGCATGGTTTCGCCTGGCGTCAAGGCGGGTGTCGACAAAGTCCATGACGTGTACGGGCCTCGGATTGCCGACGAAATGTGGGCCGCAACGGTCCGTTCGGTTGAGATCGTCAGGGAACTCACTTCCCGACCCAGCATCGACGCTCTCACCCACGATGGCGGAATGGCCGCACTCGGGCGGGGGGCTAAGGCACTCAAAGCCATCGATCGCGATATTGCTTGGTATCGGCAGCGTTTTGGGGTGGAATGGGAGGTAATCAATGGACCCGACCTTGACGAGGTTGTCGGCGGTGACTACTTCGACGTTGCCATGTTCGAGCCGGAGGGTTTTGGTGTCCATCCAGCAAAATTCGCTTTCGGGCTTGCCGGAGAGGTGAGTCGGGCCGGGGTTTCGCTTGTCGACCATTGCTCCGCTGTCGGCATGGAAAAAACTGGTGCAGGGTTGCGCGTGGAAACTACCAAAGGCCGGGTGAACGCAGGCGACGTCATTCTGGCTACCAATGGTTACACCACCAGGCAGCCGAGCAAGGAGATGGGCCGGATGATCGTGCCGGTCGGCTCTTACATAATCGCTACTGAGCCACTTGGCCCAAAACGTGCAGCACAAATTTTCCCAGGTGGTGCGATGACCTACACGAGAAAACGTCTACTCAACTACATGAGACGCTCCCACGATGACCGAATCCTCATCGGTGGACGACGCAACCTCAGGCCAGACCTCGACCTCGAGGAGTCGGCTGACGATCTGCGCACCAGTCTGATCAACTACTGGCCCGAGCTGGAGGATGTTGCGATCACCCACGTCTGGGGCGGAAGGCTGGGCATCCCCTTCGACCTCCTGCCTCATATCGGCCGGATCGATGGCGCGTGGTATGCCATGGGTTATGCCGGCCATGGTGTCGGCCTTTCCGTACAACTGGGATATGAACTGGCCGGAATGTTGCTTGGGCAGGACCCACCCTCGGTTTTTGCCCAGGTGCCCCACAAAAGCCGCTTCTACTACTGGGGACGCAACGCCTGGTTTCTCACACCCGCCTCAGTCCTCTACCGCACCCTCGACAAGCTCGGAATATGAAACATCAAGTTTCGCATCGCGTAAGCTTGTCATCGTGACCGACACCTTGCGTGATCGTCTGTTTCTCACCGCGCCATTCCTGGCGGTAGCCCTGCTCGCGGTCTTTACCCCATCCGACGATGGACCGACGTTCTGCCCGTTCGCACTCTGTACCGGGTCGGCCTGTCCAGGCTGTGGTATGACCCGAGCGGCATCAAGTCTCATCCGAGGGGATATCGGAGCGGCGATGGTCTTTCACCCATTGGTGATTCTGATCTCGATCCAAGCGATTGGAGCTTGGGTCTGGTACCTGCTGCGTCGGAAAGGTCGCGTGAAGCCGATGAGTCAGCTGACGCTGACACTCATCCTCGCAACGACAGGTGTGGCTCTGATTCTGGTGTGGATTGTCCGACTGGTGTCGGGAAGTCTCCCCGCGGTCTGAGCAGACGGCGCCCACCCCAGATCATCCCCGCCATGGCTGCTGCCGCCATTGCAATCGATATCGGAACCATCCATTTCGAGCCGACGAGCACGGACATTGACTCCGGAATCGGAGCTCTACCTCCACCAGGGTCAAGAACCCACGATCCAACCCTGAGGAGGATCCCGAAACTGAGACCACCCAGCGCAACCCGGACGAGCAGACGGCGAGTCTCGGCCAGCCGGTCATCTGAAGCAGTTATCGCCACCCAGCCGGCCAAGGCCATGACCAACATGGCCAAACCGGCGGCGGTGCCAAGGCGCGCCGCGATCGGCGAGCTAACACCCACATAGGGACTCGCTTCCGCCTCGCGGACTACCAGGGGCTCGAGCCCACCGACAACCGAAGCCACCTCTGCCTCGTCTACCGGAACACCAGCGGAAGCCAGCGTGTCTGCAATCTCAGGAACCACAGGAGAGAGCAGTGCGGCGATATCGACTGCCGCGGCCTGTGGTCCTGGTAATGCAGCTGCCTCGACAACATCGCGAACGAAGTGGTCGATCACTAGACCAACTTCGGAGGTCTCCAACACATATTCGACGGCAGGAGCGGCGAGAGACGGATTGACCCCATTTTCCACCAGCTCCTCACCAAGCCAATCTGAGAAGAGGTCGATAACAGCCACCGAACCTGACAATGGTGCGGCCGCCTCGGCCAGGGCATCGGTGTCCACGACGATCGCCCGTCCCCAGAGCGAGATGAAGAGAATGGTGGCGGCGAGCCCGAAGACCCACCCCGAGGTGCCCCGCGCAGTAGCCCTGACCACTATTTGATGACTAGAGCCGGATTGGTGCGCACGCGCGGCCGCTTCTCGATGACGGCCAGAGCCAGAGTGTCAAATGCCTCAGTGGCATCTGATCCGGGAGCCGCGAGTATCACCGGCTGACCGCCGTCTGCCCCCCGGCCCATGGCCGGCAGAAGTGGCACTCGAGCCATCAAGTCGACACCGAGTTCAGCGGCGAGGGCCTCACCCCCACCCGACCCGAACAACTCGTAACGTTGTCCGTCATCGGCTGTGAACCATGACATGTTCTCAACCACGCCAATCACCGTCTGATCCACCTCGGCCGCCATCAAGGCGGCGCGGCGGGCAACTCTTTGGGCTGTCGGCTGAGGGGTGGTCACCAGCAGCACCTGAGCGCGAGGTAGAAACTGTGCCATCGATATGGCGATGTCCCCGGTACCTGGGGGCATGTCGACAATCAGGAAGTCGAGGTTGTCCCAAAACACATCCTTGAGGAATTGCTCAATGGCTTTGTGCAACATTGGACCCCGCCAGATGACCGCTTTGTCGTCACTGACGAAGTAGTCCATTGACATCACCTTCACCCCATGGGCAGCCGGGGGGATGATCGACTCGGCGACCATCTGAGGTGGGTCTTCAATCCCGAGCATCGCGGGGATCGAGAAACCCCAAATGTCACCGTCGACGATGCCGACTTTCTTGCCGGAGCGGTTCAGCGCCACTGCGAGATTGGTCGACACCGAGGACTTGCCAACTCCTCCCTTCCCCGAAGAAACAGCGATGACCCTGGTCGCCGAGCCTGGCTCACCCATCGGTGGGCCGGCGGCATCTTTGCGCTCATTCATCCAGGCAATCTGGGCCGCGTCGTCCATGACGTCGACTGCAATCTCGGCCTCACGTGCAAAGGGCTTCAGAGCGGCTTGCAACCGATCGTTTAGAGCCTCTGGCGGATTGGGAACTGGAGCCAACAACTCAACCTTCACTTTTCCTGTGATTGTCTTTGCGACGCTCTTGACGAGGCCGAGTTCCCCGAGTGTCCTTCCTAAGAGCAGGGGTGACTCGATAGACGCGACCGCATCGTGCATTTGGTCATTGGAAGCCATGTGATCCTCTGAAGACAAAGGTGTTAGAAGTCTTGGGAAACTATAGTTTTCACCAGGCGATACCAATCATGGACATCAAGACACTCGATAGCCGAATATCGGATCTGACCGGATCTCTGGGCGACCCGACCAGACGAGCCATCTACATCGCAGTCCGTGAGTCTGGAGAGCCTTTGACCACCTCGGGTGTGGCCCGACTCTTTGATATTCACACCAACGTGGCGCGACATCATTTGGACCGGCTTGCTGACGACGGTTACCTGAGCGTCAGCCAACGCCCAGCTAAGACTCATGGGGCGGGCCGTCCCGCCAAAACATATGAGCCGACCAACAAGGAAGTCACGGTCCACTTCGCGCCCCGCCGTTTCGAAATGCTGACCGAGCTGCTCTTCCAAGTGCTCGAAGAGGTGGCTCCCGAGAACGTTTCAGATGTGGCAGAGAACGTCGGACGCTCCTACGGCAAACAACTGGCCGCCGAGATCGGGGCTCCCGAGGAACCGGGTTACGACGATGCGGTTCAGGCTGTCGCGACTGCGATGACAGGTCTCGGGTTTTCGGTAGACCCCGACGTGGCAGGACAACAGCTACTGACCTCACACTGCCCATTCGGGGAGACTGCGACCAACCACCCCGAGGTGATTTGCTCACTCGATCGGGGGATCGTCGCCGGCATGTTTGGAGCACTCTCGTTCGAATGCAATCCAGTGATCATTCCGCACACCCGCCTTGACGAAAACTGTGTAACCAAGATCCCGGTGGAAATCACGCGGTGACATCCCTGGCAGAACGTCACCAGGCCTTCTGGGACATGCATCAATCCGGATGTTTTGTGATACCGAACCCATGGGACGTCGGGTCGGCTCGCCTGATGGCGGCAGCCGGAGCCCAAGCCCTGGCCACCACTAGCGCCGGCTTCGCTTTCACACTGGGAAGGCCCGACATGGGAAATGTGACACGGGACGAGACGCTGGATCACGCCACGGCGATCGTTGCAGCCACGCCGCTGCCGGTATCCGGGGATCTCGAGAATGGTTTCGCAGACGACCCCGATGAAGTGGCCGAAACGATTCGATTGGCCCGGGAGGCCGGCCTTTCCGGGTGCTCCATCGAGGACACACGTATGGTCGAAGGCCACCCGGCCTACGACTTCGACACGGCGGTAGCGAGGATCCGTGCAGCGGCCGAAGCCAGCAACTCACTTGATGAACCGTTCGTCCTGTGCGCCCGCGCCGACGGCGTGATGAACGGCGAATACGACATGGACGAGGCCGTCGCCCGGGTCAAGGCCTTCGAGGCAGCAGGGGCCAACCTTCTCTACGTACCCGTGGTGCCGGACGTGGAGAATCTGTGCAGGGTCATTGCTTCGGTTTCCGGCCCGGTAAACGCCCTCGCCGCCGGCGCCCTTTCTACCCTGTCTGTGACTCATTTCAGTGCACTCGGGGTACGTCGAATTTCGGTGGGTTCGATGATCGCTCGGATGACCCACGCCGTCACCCTCGACGTGATGCACTCCATCACTGAAAACGGAGATTTCGATTTGTTCGCCAATGCCGCCGACGGCGGCCAGATCGACCGACTGTTGGCAGAAGGCTCGGCTGGCTGACTCGGCCTCCCCAGAATCGAAGACTGCGCTTCTTCCGAGCCGAACCGGGAAGGCGCAGATTCGAGCCGTCGTTAGTCTCAGTCACACCCGAGGGGACCTCACACTCCCGACACGAAAACCCAAATTCTCATAACCGAGAGGCTGACATGTCCAACGACCCATTCGGCGCTCGCAGCACAATCGAAACAGCGCTGGGATCACGCGAGATTGCCCATCTCGACGCCATCGACGGTGTCCATAATCTTCCGTATTCGATCAAGGTCCTGCTGGAATCGGCCTTACGCAATCTCGACGGCAAGAAAGTCACGAGTGAAGACGTCGCCCGCCTCGCCTCCTACGACGCCCGCAACGTCGATGCCCACGAGATCCCTTTTATCCCTGGTCGTGTCGTCATGCAGGACTTCACCGGTGTTCCAGCTGTAGTCGACCTGGCGGCGATGCGCTCAGCGATCGTGCGAATGACTGGCGACGAGGGTGCGGCCCAGAAAGTGAACCCTCTGATCCCTGTCGACCTTGTCATCGATCACTCGGTTCAGGTCGACTCCTACGCCCGACCCGATGCGCTGATGATCAATTCGACGAAGGAATTCGAACGCAACCAGGAGAGATACGAGTTTCTCAAATGGGGTCAGTCGACTTTCGCCAACTTCCGGGTAGTACCGCCGGCGACCGGCATCGTGCACCAAGTGAACTTGGAGTATCTCGCCAAGGTGGTCTGGGATGACGGTGAGTTCCTCTACCCGGACAGCCTGGTGGGGACCGACTCACATACGACCATGATCAACGGTCTCGGCGTGGTCGGATGGGGTGTAGGCGGGATCGAGGCCGAGGCCGCCATCGTCGGGCAGCCGATCTACATGCTCCTCCCCGAGGTGGTCGGTTTCGAACTCACCGGCAAACTCCCCGAAGGCGCAACAGCAACGGACCTCGTCCTGAGGGTCACCGAGATGTTGCGGGCCTATGGGGTTGTGGGCAAGTTCGTCGAATTCCACGGGCCAGGCCTTGACGACATGCCGTTGGCGAACCGGGCGACGATCGCCAACATGGCCCCGGAGTACGGAGCGACAGTGGGCTTCTTTCCCGTGGACGATCAGACCCTCTCCTACATGCGTCTCACCGGACGAGATGACAAGCTGGTCGATGCAGTCGAGACCTACTACCGGACCCAAGGAATGTGGCGAGACAGCTCTCGCGACATCACCTACAGCGCCGCTCTGGAGCTCGACATGGGAACGGTGGCGTCGTCTTTGGCTGGACCAAAACGCCCGCAGGACCGCATCGATCTGTCTGCCATGAAAGATCAGTGGGCTCACGACATCGTCGAAACGTTTGGCCACACCGACAACTCACCTCGCGTGGCTGTGCAGTACGACGGGGCATCCTTCAACTTGGGCGACGGTGACGTTGTGATAGCCGCGATCACATCGTGCACCAACACCTCGAACCCCGATGTGATGGTTGGAGCAGGACTGGTTGCCCGTAAGGCGCGGGCGCTTGGGCTCGAGCGCAAACCGTGGGTGAAGAGCTCCCTCGCACCTGGTTCCAAAGTGGTCACCGAATACCTCACAGAGTCGGGCCTTCTCGGAGATCTGGAAGAATTGGGGTTCGGCGTCGTCGGATACGGATGCACCACTTGCATCGGGAATTCCGGGCCGCTGCCAGACCCCATCTCGGTTGGCATCAACACTCACGACTTGGTTTCGGCTGCGGTCCTCTCCGGCAACCGAAACTTCGAAGGTCGCATCTCACCCGACGTACGAGCCAATTATCTGGCGTCGCCACCGCTGGTCGTGGCCTATGCCATCGCCGGATCAGTCGACTGGGATCCTGTCAACGAACCGATCGGTCAGGATCGCGACGGCAGCGATGTCTTTCTCAAAGACATCTGGCCGACCCAGTCCGAAATCGCGGCTCTGGTCGAGGACAGCGTCCACAGGGGTCAATTCGTCGACAAGTACGGAGACGTCTTTTCCGGATCGGACGAGTGGCGGAAGATCGAGACAACCGAATCGGATCTCTATACGTGGAACGACCGTTCCACTTATGTGCAGGAGCCACCGTTCTTCATCGACCTCACCTCGGACATCACACCGATCGAACCCGTGGTGGGTGCGAGGGTGCTGGCCAAGCTTGGAGACTCGATTACCACTGACCACATCAGCCCGGCAGGCTCGATTGCCATCGAGTCGCCCGCAGGCAAATACCTCGTGTCAGAGGGTGTCCAGCCCCAAATGTTCAACTCTTATGGGTCACGACGTGGCAACGACCGAGTCATGACCCGCGGCACGTTCGCCAACATTCGGGTCCGCAACGAGCTAGCTCCCGGAACCGAAGGTGGCTGGACGACTGACCTCCTCGACGGTGAGATCAAGTCGATCTACGAGGCAGCCATCCATTACAAACAAGAAAACGTGCCACTCATTGTTCTTGGTGGCACCGACTACGGCATGGGCAGTTCGCGAGATTGGGCGGCGAAAGGCACCTTCCTTCTGGGGGTAAAGGCTGTCATCACCACGTCCTTCGAGAGAATCCACCGGTCCAATCTGGTGATGATGGGAGTCCTCCCACTCAACTTTGTCAACGGTCAGGATGCCGAGACGCTTGGTCTCGACGGGACCGAGACATATGACATCGCAGTCGATGACGACCTCACCCCCCTCCAAACGATCAAAGTCACTGCTACCGGAGAAGACGGCAGTGTCATCGAGTTCGACACCGTGGCCCGCGTGGACACCCCGAACGAGGTCGAATACCTTCGCAACGGGGGAATCCTCCACTACGTACTGAGGGGGATGGCCACTGTCTGAAGAAAGATTGCCTGAAGAAACACCGCCGGAGGAGACGCTGCCCGAGGGAACGCAGCCGGGGGCGTCACTGCCCGAAGCGGAGCCAGGGCCGTTGCCTCGACCGACCCTTCGACTTACCGGGGTCTTCCTCGCTGTCCTGGCCATTGGCCTGGCGATCGCGTGGGCGCTTAACGCAGACAACAACGCTGACGTTGCCGAGTTAGGTGGTCCGGCACCGGACTTCACCGTCTCCCTCATTGGAGGAGGCAGATTCAGCCTCTCCGACCACCTGGCCGCCGACGACACGCCGATCGTCCTCAACCTCTGGGCGTCGTGGTGCATCCCTTGTCGCACTGAGACACCCGAAATCTCGGCATTCGCCGAAGAGCACCCCGACGTAAAGGTCATCGGTGTGGCAGTGGAAGACACCGAAGATGGGGCCATTGAGTTTGCCGAGGAGTTCATGCCTTCATATCAGCTCGGCATCGGAGACACCGCTTTCGAGACTGCCTACCCGCGACTCGGGCTACCCGTCACATATGTGATCGACGAATCGGGGATCGTGACCGAATGGTTCAACGGAATTGTCACTCGACAGACCCTCGAGGATCTGGTGTTCAATTAGCCGAATCTGGCCTGATGGAGCTGGATGAATTGGTAGTTCGGGCCCGAGACCATCTCAGCCCAGACAACCAGACGCTCACGCGCGGAGAACTTCGGGTTGCAAGTGGTCAGGGTCATCCATCCCCCTGGTCGGTCATCGGTCACCCACACATCTGTCGGCTGGACGATTCTCATTTCGCGAATTCGGTACACGTGAACGCCGACAGCGGTCTCGACTTCGATGCTGTCGCCAATTTCCAGGAGATCAAAGTCGAAGAAGGGTCTGCCATGGGTGGTGCGATGACCGGAGAGGACCGAGTTCCCAGGTTGTCCGGGGAGGGCGGTTGATTCCATATGGCCGGGGCCGCTCTTGAGAGTCTGCCTGTCAACTCCCTCGAACAGCACTTGGTCAAGTTCAATCTTCGGTATACGAAGAAAAGCCAGCGACGCACCGGTTTCTGGTGCCTCGAGGGGATAAAACTCGACTCGTTCGGGTGTCTCGGGAGGGACTGAGGTCTGGGATCCAAGGTATTCAGCAGGATCTATCTCCTCGACGATGGTCGGATCGTCTTCGACAAGGCTTTGTTCGAGATCTTCCACGGCTTCCGCCTGAACCCCGGCATTGATGAGGTCAGTGATGAACAGCTGGTAGCCGAGGTAGCCAAATATGAAGACACCGCTCCATATGAGCGTCCAGCCAAAGACTTGAATATTGCGCCGCACGACAGAAAGGCTAAATCGAACGATTCTCTATTTGTCCCCTATTGCCGAAGCGGGGACAACAGAGCCGTCAGCGGGGTCTGGTCACCGATCCGACCAACGAGGATCTCGTTTCTCCAGAAAGGCGGCGACCCCCTCTGAGGCATCGTCGGTCATGGTGATTTCGGTAAGACCGCCTTGAAGCCGATCGAGGGCAGTATCGAAGTCAAGCTCAGCCATCCCCTGAAATGCGTCCTTGCCGATGAGGAGAGCGCCTGGGCTTTTAGCAAGCAGCGAATCGACCACCTCGTCAACAGCCGGATCAAGATCATCACGGGAAACCACCCGAGTGACGGCACCGAGTCGTTGCGCCTCATGGGGATCGATAATGCGGCCTGTCACCATCAACTCAAACGCTGCCTTACGCGGTATGGTGCGGACGAGAATTGCCGAAATCATCATCGGCCAGAGCCCCACTTCGACCTCGGTCATGCCGAGTTTGACCTCTTCGACGCAGATCGTGATGTCACAAGCTACCGCCAGCCCAAAACCGCCTGCCAGGGCGTGACCGTTGATACGGGCAACGGTTGGCTTGCCGCCCCCTGTCATCTGTCGAAACAACTCGGCAAGGTCGCCGCGGGCTCGATGCAGCCCTATCGGGTCGTCGGCAAACGAGCCGGCGAGATCCCCACCGGCGCTGAAGGCTTGGTTGCCGGCCCCGGTGTAGACGATGACCCCGACGTTGGAATCGTTGACAGCCTCACGGGTTGCCTCGAGCAGCCCACCCATCGTGTCGACGGATATCGGATTGCGACGCTCCGGATCATCGATCGTGACAGTCGCCCGTCCGTTGGAAACGTCATATCTGACACTCATGCTGATGCTCCGTGTCCTGAAGTCTGTGCTGATCTAGACAAGGCAACGGCGTTTCTGATCAGGACGCACAACGAAGGCGCAGCCTTAGCTGCGTCAAGGCGGAGGACGCCACCAGGGGCGTCGAGGCCAGTCGAGATTCTGTGCATGATTTGCGACTCGGGACACTAGGAGTCCTGGCTCTGATACCGTCGCCATCCCATGTTGTGGCTGGCCATTGTCCTCTTCTTCGCTCTCGCCATATCGATGCTGCGTGGCGGGCGGCTGATCAATCTAGGCGACATCGAACTTCGCTCCTGGTGGCTCCTCTTCATCGCCTTTGGCCTACAGGCCGGTACCAGCTGGATTCCGGAGGACGCCGAGACACTTGGTCTGGTGATGATCTTGGGGTCATTCGCATTGTTGATGTTCCTCGTGTTGTTCAACCGATCCAAGCCTGGCATGTGGATCGCAGGGATTGGGGTGTTGATGAACTTCACCGTCATCGCACTCAACGGCGGGATGCCGGTCCTCGCCGGCGCGGCAGAGGTCGCCAGTGGATTCACCGTCGCTGAGCTGGATCTCGCCGGCAGCTTCAAACATGTGCTTCTCGATGAGACATCACGGCTGACATTCTTCGCCGATGTCATACCGCTCCGACTAGCCGGGATCGGCGAGGTGATCAGTCTTGGCGACATCTTCCTCGCCCTTGGTCTAGGTGTGTTTCTCGAGTCCGAATTGCGACGACCACGACGCTATTTCAAACATGGGGCTCATGCCCAGACAGGATCGGCGAATCGTCCTGAATCGAGCTAGTGCACCACTATTCGGGTGTTGCTACATCCGGACCGGCATCAGCACGCCCCGTGTCTCGAGGAGACGTCGCAGTGATGCTACGACCTCTGGATCGAACTCATAGGCAGCTCCGGCATGCAACCCTTCGAGAGCCTCGAGAGGCGACAGGGCATCCTGATGGACTTTCCAGTCATAAGCGGCCGACACTTTGATGATGCGTGAGATGATCGAGATATCCGGGTCGTCCTGCTCGCCAGGCTTTCGGAATGACTGATACTGATGGCGAACATCGTCGGCCACCTGCTCGAGGTAAGGCGATTCGGCGATGATCTCCGCACTCCACCGAGCAATATCATCGTCGGTGTAACCCATCCGAATCACATTCGGCTCGTTGAGACTGACCCGACCGATATCATGCATTAATGCGGCATATTCGACTTCTTCCACCCGCGATGGTCCCAGACCCATCTCCTTGGCGATCGATGCGGCGAGTGCGGTTGTTCGGTCTGCGTGACCGTCGACCGCTAGCCCAGACACTTCCGGAATCCTCGCCAGAGCTCGAATTGTCTGCTTGTAAGTGACCTTGGTCTCCTGAAATCTCTTGAAGGCCGAATGGGCAAAGGAGTAGGGAAGCAAGGCGATCGGCGCGGCCCACCATCCGAGATCTTGGTAAAGCTCGCCAAAGAGGGCGCCCGTAAGTGCCAGGCCAACAAAGACGTTGAGGTCGTGCAGCACCGCCCTCGCCAGATATGTGCGTGATAGCTCCCTGGGCCCCAGGATCAGCATTGCCCTCAGGAACACCTCGACTGCCAGCCATGCGACAACAGCGACAGCAAACGGGAGGAGATCCTCCCAGCCACCTGACACTGCCGAGAAGACGCCAACCCGCATCGCCGAGTAGACAACGGCATAAGCGACATAACCGCTGAACCGCCGAACCAGTGTCGGAAGCAGATCGATGTGCTCCTCACCCCGGGAGAAGCGAAGAACCCAAACAATGGCCAACCCGACACCGTAAACGGCGAGTGTTCCGGCTAGATCGACACCGTTTGGATCCGAGAAAACGACAGGGATTGCAGCAGCCACTGCCAAACCCGTGGTGAAGCGGTTGCCCGTGTTCGAAGTCGCAACGTCGATCAGCGAAGCAAGAACAAGGGCAGCAATTGCGACCAGGAGTTGAAGCGGATCCACACTGGCTCGAGATCCTGCAAACACGCCAAATCCCGTGGCCAGCACAGGGAACAACCACGAAACCGCGGCCAGGGT
Source organism: uncultured Acidimicrobiia bacterium (assembly GCA_964195405.1). Lineage (GTDB taxonomy): Bacteria > Actinomycetota > Acidimicrobiia > Spongiisociales > ZC4RG35 > CAXMPK01. The sequence continues at coordinate 41,890 of CAXMPK010000267.1, read as the reverse complement.
GCGGGGATTCCAATTAGCCACGGAGAGTCAGCTCCGGTTCTTCAGCAAGACGACGGGCCATCTCCTCGTCGTTGACATGTGGGGCACCCCATCGTCTTCCGGTCTTGTTGAGAGCCTTTTCGAAGGCATCGACCACGTCGGGGTGGAACTGGGCGCCTGAGTGTTTGCGCAACTCACCCAAAGCGTATTGTTGCGACAATGCCATGCGGTAGGAGCGGGCCGATGTCATCGCGTCGAAGGCGTCGGCTACGGCGACGATGGAAGATTCGAGGCTTGGTGTCTGACCTTCGCTGTGACCACGCCCTCCATAGCCGTTGCCGTCATAGTGACTGTGATGACCGGAGGCTATGTCGACCATGGGCTGAAGGAAATCGACCTCGGCCAGGATCTCTTCGACGAGATGGGCGTGCTCCTTCATCTCGGCGTACTCCCGGTCGTCGAGACGTCCTTTCTTCCGGATCAGTTCAGTGGGGACGGCAAGCTTGCCCAGATCGTGGATCAGGGCTGCCCACTTCACCGTCTCCTGTTGAGTACCGGTGAACCCAAGCTCCTCACCGATCATCTGTGAGAAATAGGCGACACGTTCGGTGTGCCCACGGGTGTACATGTCTTTGGCCTCGAGGGTCTTGACAAACCCGCGGATCGCCGAGAGATGTGACTCACGAAGTTGGGCAAAGGCATACAACGACATGTGCCCGATCCCGTAGACACCGACGATCAAAACCAGAACCGCCGGCCGATCGGCGATCAAATAGGCGGCGCCGATGAGCCCCCCGATCAGACCCATCACAACCTGACCGGAGAAGAGGACATGCATTTGTGACCAGGGCTGAAGATTGTCGTTGCCGTATACGGTTTTCACCGCCTTACGCACCAGGATGGTGTTGATCGTCACGTAGGCCAACGAAGCCAGGCCCGATGCAATAACAACACGGAGGAGAACATCGCTCGTCACCGGATCTAGCTCACGGAGATTCAAGTCGAGCAGCAGGCCGGCCGCGGCTCCGGAGAGGGCCAGTTGACCAAAGTTGGCCATCGGTTGGAACCAACGACGTTCCCGGAAGTCGGCCGGAATAACGGCTCCAAGAGCCGCCATCACAGTCATCGCATAGAGGGCATCGGAACCCGGCATAATCGCAAAGATGACACCGGCGGTCATCACCACCATGATCGATGACGACTGCAACAACCGATCATTGACTTCAACGGCAAAGAACTCAAGCAGGACAAACAGCGCGGCGAACGGAAGCCACAAGAACCAGTTGGGTGGCTCAAAGAAAACCAACGCAACCACTAGCGCCAGCAAGCCCATCGCAAAATAAGGTATAGCGATCCTGAGTTTTCGCTGCACCGAAGGATGGAGACGTCCTCGTCTCCGTGCTGGTTTGTATTTCCGCAACTTCATAGGGACCCCGGAGGACATGTTGCCCTATTGATGTGGTGAGTCGGCGCCTTTAGTCAGCCGATTCTTGAAGACGCCGACCCGACCGCAATCAATGCGCTCAGACTGGCGGCAGCAGCGAGAATTCGGACCAAACGGACCCTCATACCTCTTGCACGCTCACCTTCGATGTCGTATTTGCCGACTTTGCATGCCGACGGTGACATTCCGCTTCGCTTGGTTGATGTGCGAACAGTTTACTTAAACAAGGCCAAATCGGACGCCGAGCTCACCCATTCCCGACTATGTCGGGAATCCTTTACATGTCAAAAAGCCCCTGACTTCGCCCGCCATAACTGGCGGGTACGCCCGCCATAATTTCGGCGTAGGCAAACGGTCAGATGACCGGTTGCCCCACAGCCCCAATGAAATAACCTTCCAGCATGCTGCAATCTAGACATTCCGCCCGATTGTCACAAGAGAAATGATCCACAGAGTCGGAATTAGGGCCTAGCAGGGGGGTACCCTTCGCAGCCAATGGATGTCGTTGCACTCCAGGAAAAGATAAGCCGGATCGATGGTGTGGAGGCGGCCCGGGTGGTAGCGGGGAACGGTCATATCGATGAGATACACGTGCTCGCCCGTCGAAACAAGGCTGCGAAACAGGTCGTCCGCGACGTCCAATCGCTGAGCGCGGCATTGTTCGGCCTCGATATCGATCGACGTGTAGTTTCGGTTGTTCAACTATCTGACGCCGACCTCGACGGTGGAATCAGGCCCGCCCTCGTTGACGTTTCCGAGAACCTGGAGGGTTCGAGAGCTGAGGTCACTGTCACCCTGCGCTGGGATGATTCGCTACTGATGGGGAAGTCTTCAGGGGCGGCAGCATCTTCGATGCGAGCGCGGCAGATTGCCGAAGCCACCCTCGAAGCAGTCAAACAAGCCATTCACGCCGAAGCGGCGGCAGCGATCTCGTCGATGGACGTACCGACTCTCGGTAGTCGCCAGGTTGCCATTGCACAAGTGGTTCTCGTCACCGAGAACAGCGAAAGGATGTTGATCGGGTCGGCATATGTCGAAGACGACGAGACCCGAGCCGTGGTCAGGGCTGTGCTCGATGCCCTCAACCGTCTCCTCCCCGATCTCAAGGCTCCTTGAACCAGAACGCGGTTGTCACACCCCATCACCTCTCGGCCCGCGCTGCGCGCCAAATTCTCGAGGCAGGAGGCAACGCCGTTGATGCGGCAGTGGCAGCGGTGGCTGCCCAAGGCGTGGTCGCACCCGAGACCAGCGGTGTCGGGGGAGATCTTTTTGCGCTGATTCATCAGGTCGGCTGGGACCGGCCCCGTGCCCTCAATTCATCGGGGCGTTCTGGGTCGAACGCCGACCCTTCCAATCTGCGGAACGCCGGACACAGCGAGATTCCCAAAGATCATCCTTTGGGAGTCACTATTCCCGGATGCGTTGACGGTTTGGCAACCCTCTCGACTGAGTTGGGCTCGTTCTCTCTGGGCGAGTCTCTTCAGCCCGCTATCGCTCTTGCGGTTGATGGATTCGAAGTGTCCACAGAACAGGCCGCCGCATTCTCCAGAGCGGCTTCGATCTACTTGGGCAACCCCGCGGTGGTCGACTTCTTCCCAAATGGCGCACCGGTGACGAAGGGGGAACGCCTGATGCGCTCCGATCTAGGCAGAACACTCCGCTCCATCGCTGAAGATGGGCGAGACGGCTTCTATCTGGGCCTGCCAGGCGAGGATATCGTTGACACCGTGGAGGGCCTGATCACGAAGGACGACCTTGGGAAAAGCAACGCAGAGTGGATCGATCCGATCGGCGCAGATGTGGCCGGCCTCAAGGCGTGGACTATCCCACCAAACAGTCAGGGTTACCTGGGGCCGGGAACGCTTGCAGTTTTTGAGATGCTCGACCCGCCGGACGATCCCGAGGACCCACTGTGGTGGCACCTTCTGATCGAGGCCTATCGATGTCTCGCCTGGGAGCGGGACGACATCGTGGCAGATCCCGACCATGCCCCTCTTCCCAACCATCTGATGCTCGACCGTGATCGGCTGGTACGTGCAGCCGCAACCGTTTCCCGTGACAGCACCGGCCTGTGGCCGGTCCTGGGCCCAATCTCTGGAACCGCCTATCTGTGTGTCGCGGATGCCGACGGAATGTCGGTGTCGATCATCCAATCCAACTATCGGGGCACCGGGTCGCCGTTTGGGGCAGCCCGAAGTGGTTTCCTACTTCAGGACCGAGGACTGGGCTTCACCTTGACCCCAGGCCACCCAAACGAGTTGCGACCGGGAAAACGCCCACTACACACGTTGGCGCCGACTCTCTGGACCGATCGGGACCAACCGCGTTGGCTTCTCGGAACGAGGGGTGGTGCTGTCCAGCCACAACTTCTGGCTCAAGTGGCAGGACGCGCCATTCTCGGGAGTAGTCCACTCGAGCAGGCTCAGACCTCATCGAGGTGGGCAATCAGCCAGTTTGGTCCGAGTGAGCCCTCACGTGTCGCCGTCGAGCCCGGTGTTTCAAAACCGATTCTGGAAGGACTGAGGACCCGAGGCCACCTCGTGGAACAGCTTGCCGAGCCTCAACCCGGGTGGGGACCTGTCTCGATCATCGAGCTTGACAACGGTGAGCGCCGAGCGGCCGCAGACCCTCGCGTGGACACCACAACTGCTCTGGTTTGGTGACGCCGCAGTTGTGAGCACAGATCAAGTCTTGAGGTCGCCGATCACCTGAAAGGCGGCGTCTGGGTCCATGTCGAGTATGGAACCGATCGTGTAGAACCCGACCCGTTGGATCCGGTCGCCATATCGCTCTTTGATTGCCTGAGCGAGCTTGTCCACCGGAGCAGCTATCCCGACCTCCAACAACGCCTCGTCTGGAATCACATCGCCCATCTCGGCCCATTCACCCCGTTTGGACATGGCGTGCAACTCGTCGCCAAAGTCCCAGCCACTGGCCTCGAGGACCGGACGGTATGAGGGCGTTGACGCATAGAAGGAGATCTGCTGCTTGATGGCACCCATCGCCTGCTCGACCTCGGAATCGTCGCGGCCGGTCATGACAAACACTGTGCTGACCATCTCCACGTCGTCGAGAGATCGTCCTTTGCTTTCCGCGCCTTTGGCGACATTGGGGAGCACAACCTGGTCCAGATATGCGGTGCTGTGAAACGGGTGAACATGAAATCCGTCACACACCTCACCAGCGAGCGCGCTCAGGTAAGGCCCGACGCCGGCGATGTAGATCGGAACATTGGGATGGGCGATGGGTCCCGGATCAAAGAACGGCGTCATCAGCGAGAACTTGTAGAACTCACCTTCGTATCTCAATGGGGACGAGTTTTGCCATGTGTCCCAAATGGCCCTCATCGCCAGGATGTAATCTTTGAGACGGGTCCCTGGCTGACCCCATTCGGTGCTGAAACGACGCACGATGTGCGGTCGGATCTGGGTACCCAACCCCAGCAGGAATCGTCCCTTGGACATCCGCGCCAAATCCCAAGCGGTCATCGCTGTCACCATCGGTGATCGCGGGAACGCAACAGCAATCGCCGTTCCCAGATCGATATCGGGTGCGGTGGCTCCGGCAAGGGCGAGCGGAAGAAACGGATCGTGTTGGGTTTCGGTGGAGAAGAAACCGTCGTAGCCCATGTCGACAGCCTGGTTGAGCGCGGCAACTGCGCCTTCCGGCGGTGTTGGTGGATAGTAGAAATCGACCTTCATCGACCGGGAGGGTAGGTCATTCGCGAAGACATGTAGCCTGGGGCCATGATCAAGAAGCTGGCCAAGGTGGTGGGTTTTGTGGGTGGCGTCGCCGCCGTGGTGTGGGCCATGCGTGACCGGTTCGTCTCGGTTGCAACCTCACGCGAACCAGTGCCGCCGACATTCCGGACAGGCTCGTCCGATGACTCCGCACCAGTTGATGCCGTGGACGGTATCGGCCCGGTGTTCGCGCAACGTCTCACTGCTGAAGGATTGGGAACGGTCGCTGGCTTGGCTGAAGCCTCCCCCGATGCGGTAGCAGAGGCGGCTGGAGTGAGCGCAGCTCGAGCCAGGTCTTGGATCGAACAAGCTAAATCCGGCTGACATGCCCTACCTCCATGCACCGGAGGATCTGGCTCGGTTCATCGGGGAAGGTCCCTCCTACCGGTCGGATCAGCTATCTGACTGGCTCTATCGAAAGCCGTGCCTGACCGTTGACGACATGACCAACCTTCCCGGCGAACTACGGGAGAAGATCGGCGACAGCCTCTGGCCCTTCGATGTCGAGAGGGAGCAGAACGCAGACGGTGGCAGAACGCGCAAGTGGCTGTTCCGTGCACCCGACGGAGCCGCCATCGAGTCAGTCCTAATGGGCTATTCGAAACGCGCCACCCTCTGTATCTCGAGTCAGGCTGGATGTGCCCTGGCTTGCAGCTTCTGCGCTACCGGCCAGTTTGGATTTGAACGTCATCTCGAGCCTGGTGAGATCGTGGCCCAGGTCGCGTACGCGCAAGCCTTTCTCCGCCAAATCGGAATGCCCGGTGTTCCCTCCCGTGTCACCAACATCGTGTTCATGGGGATGGGTGAGCCGCTCGCCAACTACAACCGTGTTCGTGAGGCAATCAGACGGATGATCGAGGTCATGGGTTTGTCGGCACGGTCCCTGACGGTGTCGACCGTTGGCATCGTGCCGGGCATCAATCGGCTGGCCGAGGAGCCCTGGCCCGTATATCTCGCGATCAGTCTTCATGCAGCCGACAACGAACTCCGCACTTCGCTCGTCCCGATCAACAAGCGCTACCCGATCGAACAACTCGAGGAGGCAGCGTGGAATTACTTCGAGAAGAAGGGCAGAAGGCTCTCCATCGAATGGACAATGATGGACGGTGTCAATGACACCGACGACCAGGCGCGTAAGTTGGCAGCCATCGCGAGACGGCTTCGAGCTCACGTGAACTTGATCGCCCTCAACCCCACCCCCCTGAGCGAGGAACGGCCATCGTCGAGGCTCCACATCGAGGAATTCGCGCGACTCCTGGAGTCGCTGAAGGTCAACGTCACCATCAGGAACACACGTGGCCAGGACATCGATGCTGCCTGCGGTCAACTCCGGGTCATGTCTGGCAAACGTCCCAATCTGGGTTAGGCTCGTCCGGCGGAGCGAGTCAGGGGCTGAAGGAGCTGAACCTTCAATGCCTAAAAATAGTGTTTCCCGTGCCCTAGCGGTTGGATCGGCACTTGTGCTACTCGTAGCACTTTTTTCGGTCGACTACACAGTCAAAAGCGGGGACACACTTGGCAAAATCGCCAAGAAACACGGGGTGTCTGTTACCGCCCTCGTGAAATCAAACAACATCTCAAACCCGAACCTGATCCATATTGGTCAGGTGTTGGTCATCCCAGGCGAAGAGGGCGAGCCTGGCGTGGTCCACGTTGTCAGACTCGGTGACACACTGGGCAAGATCGCGACCCAATATGGATCAAGTGTTTCGGCGCTGGCCGCTGCAAACGGAATCTCCAATCCCAACCTGATCAGGGTCGGTCAAAACATCGTCATCTCCGGCGGCAGCTCGAACCGAGGTTCTTCCCACCCCAATGTGCGTTCGGGTCGCTACGCCATCGTCAGGAAAGGCGAAAGCATGGCTGCGGTTGCCCGTCGATTCGGGCTTCCAACCAACCAAATTGCTCGGGCCAACGGCATCGTCAAGGGCATCATCTACGCCAACACACGTCTGTTCGCCGACGGACCCAGCTACACATTTGAAAGTGGCGGTGGCGAGGGCACTTACAAAGTGAAGTCGGGTGATCGCCTCGGCGACATCGCCGCCGCACACGGCACCACTATCTCCCATCTTGCCAGTCTCAACGGGATCTCGAACCCCAACCTGATCAGGGCAGGTCAGGTACTCGTGGTGCCCGGCGGGTCGAGGTGGGCCTGTCCTGTAGAGAAGGCTGCCTTCTTCAATGACTGGGGCTTCCCACGTGGCGGTGGTAGCCGGTGGCACGAGGGAAATGATCTGTTCGCAAGCCGCGGCGTCCCGATTTACGCACCGGTGTCGGGCACTGTGAAACACAACACCGGACCGATCGGCGGCAAGCAGTTCAATCTCACTGGCGACGATGGCGTCATCTACGTCGGCAGTCACATGGATAAGTTCGGGAAAAGCGGACGTGTCAATGCCGGCGAAGTCGTCGGATACAACGGGAACACCGGCAACGCCGTCGGCTCGAGTCCCCATCTGCACTTCATGATGTTTTACAAAGGAGTGGTGATCAACCCCTACCCCACTCTCGTGAGCCAAGGCTGCTAGGCGTCTCAGTCGGGCCGTTGCAGCTGGAAACGATCACGGGTGTTGATGTAGGTGTCGCCGGCCATGCGCCCGATGGCCTGAAGTATGTCGTTGTTGACACGGCTGCCATCCAGCACGTCTTCGCGGATGTGGATCGCCAGGACCTCTCCGATCACTACACGTGACTGTCCTTGCGTTCCCACGTTGAGGATGTCCACCACTTTGCACTCGAGATTGGCTGGCGATTCGGCCACAAGCGGAGCGCTGACTTTGACACCCAATGCCGCGGTGAGGCCTGCGATAGCAAATTCATCGTCGTCGGCGCTAAACGATCCCGATGTCACGTTCATCGCTTGGGCCACCGCCTCACTGACGATATTGACTGTGAACTCCCCCGTGTTCTCGGCGAACGTGACCGAATCCTTGGGGCGGTCGGGATGACGGCCGCCGGAGAACAGGACCGTCGGCGGACTGATCGAGACCACATTGAAGAATGAAAACGGCGCCAGGTTGTACGTACCGTTGTCCCTGCGGGTGCCGATCCATCCAATCGGTCGAGGCACAACGATGCCAGACAACAGCTTGTAAGTGTCGCCAGTTTCTCCAGACTCGAGATCGAAGACTGTCTTCTTCAAACGACTTCCTCCCACAGCTGATCTAGTCGAATCGCTCCCGCCTCCAAGACTCTTCCGTGAAAGCCCTTGCGATCGAAAGAGGCTCCTTCATCGTCCATGACTTGGGAACGCATCTTGAGGATCTCCCGCTCCCCCACTTTGTATGAGATCGCCTGTCCCCACCAACCGAGATAGCGCGTCACCTCCGACTCCGAAATGTCACGGGGTTGCAGGCCAACGATGTTCATGTAGTCGACCCCAATGTCGTAGTTCCAGACCTCCCCTGAGTGCATTGGTGCATCATTCGGAATGACCTTCTCGAGCTGACACCCGATGTCGACGACAACGCGGACCGATCTGAACAGTTGACTTGTCAGCAAGCCAAGGCGGTATTCGGGCTTCTCGAAAAACCCCAACTCGTCCATCAATTGCTCCGCATATAGCGCCCAACCCTCGCCGGATCCGGAATTCCAAATCCCGATCCGGTGAAATCGAGATAGCTTGTCCCGCAAGGTCACCGCTGTCCCAACCTGGAGATGGTGACCAGGAAACCCTTCGTGATAGGCGGTGGAGACCTCTTGCCAATAGGGAAGCCGTTCTCGCTCACCTGGTGCGTACCAAATCGAGCCGGCGCGACTGAAGTCTTCTGACGGAGCGTTATACCAGGCTCCCAAGGCCACACCAGGAGGGGCGATATTCACCGTCACCACCTTGAGTTCGTCGGGCAGATCGAAATGCTCACCGTCGAGTTGTTGGATCGCCTTCTGCTGTAATTCCGATACGAATTCGGTGAAATCAGCTCGCGTCGCCGCCGACCTTGCCGGGTCTGTCTCCAGGAGATCGATGACATCTTCCAAAGAGAGGTTTGGGTCGATATCGGAGGAAGTGGCGGCCATCTCGGCGCGCAAACGGTGAATCTCGTCCCAACCCCAGTCGTAGGTCTCGTGCGGATCGAGGTCCATCCCGAGATGCTCCTCCGCTCCGCGGAGATACTCCTCCTCGCCCACCGCGTCTTGGGGTCGTGCCGCCGGGAGGTAGGAGGCTCTCAGCCAGTTGGCCAACTCGACACACCCGGACCGTGCGCTATCCACAGCGGTGGCAACTGCAACGGTGTCGGCTCCCACAGAGTCGGCTTCGCTCACAAACCTGAGAAACATCGATTGGTCCGACCCTGCAGTTTCTACCTGAGCCAGCAGCGACTCGGCTTGGCGAAGAGCGACAGTGTCGTCGGCAGCCACTCCCTCTTCCAAACATTGCCTGTACCCGTCGAGCATCCCGGCGAAACCGTCGAGCCGGGCAACGATGTTGTCCCAGTCCTCGATCGAAGTCTTCGGCATCACATCGAACACGTCGCGAACGATCTGAAACGGGCTGTAGATGTGGTTGAGGTCTCGTCGGTATTTGTTGGCCTGGTAGACATCGAGCCTCGCGTCAAGCTCACCCACGAGAACTCTCGCGGCAAAAGCCTGGGTTGGATCCGGATGGTCTAACTGAGGAGCCAGCTCGGCCCGAGTGGCCCGGTAGAGAGCGGCGGATTCATGATGGCGATCCGGTGACAAGTCCGCGCAAAGATGATCGCGCCCGGTGACACCCTGAGTGGTTGCCGCGATCGGTTGAAGATCGGCCCACGAATCTGTAAAAGCATCGGAGATTTCGAATGGTGTTCTCATTTAGTTCGAGGGTATACGACCAGGCTTCGATTCAAACCCGATACGCTCGCCGGCCGTGGGTGACCTGATTGATGTTCGCAAAGATGAGGGCTTCGACGTCGAGTCCTTGGTGTCCTGGGCCCAAGATCACGAGGCTCTTCCTCCTGGCCGACCGAAGGTCATGCAGTTCGGTGGTGGCAAGGCCAACCTCACCTATCTACTCACCTATCCAGACGGGACCGAGTTGGTCCTCCGCCGGCCGCCTCTCGGACCGGTCGCAGCCTCGTCTCACGACATGTCCCGCGAGTACCGAGTGCTGGCCCGTCTTTGGCGTTCGTTCGACAAAGCAGCCCGGGCAATCGCCCTCTGCGAGAACGTGGATGTCATCGGGTCACCCTTCTTCCTCATGGAGCGGAGGGGCGGCATCGTTGTCAGAGGCCAGGTCCCCGACGTGTTCGGTTCTGGGACCAACCCAACGTCGAATCGCGCCCTCTCCGAGATTGTGATCCAAACACTTGCCGAGTTCCATGGTGTCAATCCCAACGACTGCGACTTGGGTGATCTCGGGCACCCGCAAGGCTTTCTGGACCGACAGGTGTCGGGATGGGCCGGACGTTGGAAAGCATCGAAACACGAGGAGAATGCCGTTGCCGACGAAGTGGCCGCATGGCTTGCTGCAGAGCTGCCCGAGTCACCACGTCCAACACTCCTCCACAATGACTGGCGACTCGACAACATGGCGCTCGATCCCGGCGATCCGGCCGTTTGCGCCGCGGTCTACGACTGGGACATGGCAACACGTGGCGATCCCCTTGCCGACTTGGGAACACTCATGGGGTCTTGGTTTGATCCCGGCGAGGCACCCGAGGCGCTGGGGCTGATGCCCACCACTGTCAATGGGTGGATGGACCGAACCTCGGCCGTCGATCTCTACGGCGAGCTAACAGGTACTGACATGAGGCGCGTCGACTGGTATCTGGTCTTTGGAGCATGGAAGCTCGGCGTGGTCCTCCAGCAAATCTATATCCGCTGGTTGCGAGGCCAAACCAAAGACGAGCGCTTCCGGACCCTTGACCAAGGAGCGAACCACCTGTTCCGACTGGCCGCCGACCGCCGACCTTGAACTCAAGGCGGACCACTAATATCTCCCAACTCATGAGTGCGGTCGTGGCCACAAATATCGTCAAGACTTTCGGAGACGTGCGCGCCCTCGACGACGTGAGCCTTCAGTTCGAGGAGGGAATTGTCTATGGCTTGCTCGGGCCAAACGGGGCCGGCAAGACAACTCTTATCAGGGTGCTCACCACCCTCCTGAAACCTGACTCGGGCAGTGCGACCGTTGCCGGTGTCGATGTGCTCGCCGATCCGGTCGGCGCCCGGTACAAGATCGGTCTGGCCGGACAATCGGCGGCCGTCGACGAGTTCCTCACGGGGAGGGAAAACGTCGAGATGGTCGGTCGGCTTTACAACCTGGGCAAAAAAGAAGCCAAACGCCGGGCCGACGACGTGCTCGAGCGAATACAACTTACCGAGGCTGCCGACCGCAAGGTGAGTACCTACTCTGGTGGCATGCGGCGACGTTTGGACGTCGCCGCCTCGATGGTGGGTCGCCCCCAAGTTCTCTTTCTCGATGAGCCAACCACCGGGATCGACCCCGGCAGCCGTCTCGATCTATGGGATCTCATCGAAGACCTCGTTGAAGGCGGCACCACCGTCCTTCTCACCACTCAGTACCTCGACGAGGCCGACCAACTCGCCGACCGTGTCGGAGTGATCGACCAAGGCCGCTTGATCGCCGAGGGCACGTCGGATGAACTCAAGGATCGGCTCGGTGGCGATGTAGTCGAGATCCATGTCGACGAGTCCGACCGCGAGACTGCGGCAAGGGCCCTGGCGTCGGTGGCGGGAGAAGAGCCCACTTTCGAGCGGCTCGGGCTCAGTATTCCAGCCCTCCGCGGTTCGAGAACCCTCACCGAGGTCGTGCGTGAACTGGATGCCGTCAACGTTGAGCCGAAGGACGTTGCACTGCGCAAACCCACCCTCGACGACGTCTTCCTCACTCTGACCGGACATAAGGCCGAGACCGAAGGTGAATCTGAGCCTGCCGAAAGCGGAACAGGGCAAGATCGATGACAACCGTGGCCAAACCCAAACGACGTGTGAGTCTCGGCGACGCGATAAACCACACCGCGATCATCACCGGTCGTAACAACATGCGTGTCCTCCGCATCCCGTCGCTGATCTTGTTTTCGACGGTTCAGCCGGTGATGTTCCTGCTGTTGTTCAACGTTGTTTTTGGCGGAGCGATCACCACGGGCACGCCGGCCGGATCGGACCAGTACATCAACTGGCTCATGCCGGGCATCTTGGTCCAAACAGCTGTGTTCGGGGCCACGGCTACCGCCCTCGGACTCACCGAGGATTTGGGTGCTGGGGTGATCGACCGTTTTCGCAGTCTGCCGATGGCCCGCTCGGCAGTGCTGACAGGTCGCACCATCGCCGACCTCGTTCGCAACACTTTCGTCTACACCTTGATGCTCTTTGTCGGCTTCTTGATGGGTTGGAGGTTCGAGCAAGGTGTCCCCAAGATGCTGTTCGGCGTAGTGATCGCGTTGCTGTTTGGCTACGCCTTCTCCTGGGTGATGGCCACGATCGGTCTCGCGGTGAAAACGCCAGAGGCGGCCCAATCGGCCAGCTTTCTGCCCATCTTCCCGCTGGTGTTCGTTTCCTCGATATTTGTTCCGGTCGTATCCATGCCTGACTGGCTCCAGGGCTTCGCCGAAAACCAGCCAGTCAGCGTCGTGGCCAATACGGTGAGATCATTGATGATCCCCGAGGAGGCCTTGGTGTTTCTGGGCATCGACCAAGGGACGCTCATCTTGAAATCCTTTGCTTGGATCGTCGCGATTACTGCCGTGTTCGCCCCGCTAGCGGTACGTCAGTACAAGAAGGCGGTGGGCTAACCACTAGTAGTCGATCCCTCGCCGTGCCATCACCCCACGGTCGAAGGCATGTTTCACTTTCTTCATTTCGGTGACGGTGTCAGCCACATCAATCAGCGCCTCCGACGCATCCCTGCCGGTGATGAACACGTTGACCTTCTCGGGCCGCTCTCTCAACGTTGAAAGAACTTCCGTTGTATCGATCCAGCCCCAATTGATCGGATAAGTCACTTCATCCAACAACACCAGGTCGTATTCACCAGACGCGATTATGTCCCGCGCTGCTGCCCAAGCTTCTAGGGCAATGGCCTCGGATTGCTCCAGGTCCTCCGAGTCCCAGGTGAACCCGTCACCAAGAGCCCACCAATCGATGCCCAACTCTCGGCCTATCTTCTCTTCGCCGACCGACCAGTCGCCAGACTTGAGAAACTGGACTACCGCGACATTCCATCCCCTGGCGATCGCACGCATGGCCGTCCCGAAAGCGGCTGTCGACTTTCCCTTGCCGTCCCCGGTGTTGATCAGGACAAGAGAAGGCTCACGTTCCGATGCCTTTCCGGGCGGTTCTGTCGGTGGCCCGATAGGCGCCGTTGCTTTGTCAGTCATTCGACCTCTTGGGAACGACGGTCGGGCCGTCCTCATCGTTGATAACCCTCACACCACGACCGTAGTGAGCGCGAAGCAAATCTTCGGTGAGCACTTCGCTGGGCGTGCCGTCTCCCCTCACGATTCCGTCTCCCAGGAGCACCAGTCGATCGGCGAATCTTCCGGCGAGAGTTAGGTCGTGAACAGCTGTAACCACTGTCAGACCTTCGGTCCTGCGCAACTCGTCCAACACCTCGAGGACTTCGAGGGCATGACCGATGTCCAGGCTCGCTGTCGGTTCGTCGAGAAGGAGTACCGGAGCCTCCTGGGCGAGAGCCCGGGCCAGGACGGCCCTTTGTGCCTCACCACCGGACAGCGTCCCTAGAGGTCGAGAGGCAAACTCGATCATGTTCAGCTTGCGAAGGGCGGTCTCAACCGACTCCAGATCGGTCTCACTCTCAGACCCGAGATAACCGACGTGAGGAGTCCTACCCAATAGGACATAGTCGGCCACGCTCATCTCCTCCGGCATCTGAGGACGCTGGGGCATCCAGGCTATGTCCAGCCCTGGCCGTCTGCGGCTGTTGGCCAACGAAACGGTTCCCTCGTACTCGACCGCGCCCAATGCCGTCTTCAACAATGTCGACTTACCGGCACCGTTGGGACCGATCAGGCCGAGCCATTCTCCGTCCTCAACTCCAAGACTCAGTGGCCCGAGTACCCGGGTGGCCCCATAGGTCACGCTGATCTCTTCCCAGAGGATCATCCCGGACGTCTCATCGATCTGAGCACCATCACAAAGAAGGGCGCCCCGAAGAAAGCAGTGACAACACCAATCGGGAGCTCGGCAGGAGCGACCACTGTGCGGGCGACAATGTCGGCCGCCATCAGGAAGGCAGCACCAAACAGCAACGAAAGCGGGACGATCACCCGGTAGCTCACACCAAAGAGCAGACGGATGGTGTGGGGCACGATGATTCCAACAAAGCCGATCAGTCCGCTCACCGACACAGCCGCGGCTGTCGCCAACGTCGCCGCAATTACAACCACCCACCGGAACCGGACAACGTTGACACCGAGCGCGCTTGCCTCCTCGTCTCCGATACTCAGCACGTCCAACATCCGACGGCTTGCCAGCATCACCACCGAGGCAACCAATGCGTATGGCAACAAACCAAGAACGTCACCCCAACCGACTGTCACCAACTGACCAAGAATCCACGAGTACACCTGACGCAACGTCTCGGAGTTTCTCTGAAGGATGAACGTCTGGATTGCGGTGGCAAACGCCGCGACGGCAACCCCGGCGAGTATCAAAGAAGTGGTGGTTCGCCCACCAACCGAACGGCCCAGGGAATAGGTGATGGCCACGGCGGCCATGCCCCCGACGAATGCGAATGGAGCCAGGAAGCCGGGGTTGCCGCTGGCCGCAAAGGCAACGGTGGCGCCCAGCCCGGCGCCGGCGGCCACACCAAGGAGATACGGGTCGGCCAGCGGATTGCGAAACACCCCCTGATAAGACGCTCCCCCAACCGCCAAGATCGCACCCACCATTCCACCGAGCACAACGCGGGGAGCGCGGATCTGGAAAAGAACATTCAGATGGATCTCAGAGAGCCCGTGTTCAACCTCTATCAGGGGAAGTGCGTCCAAAAGGGCAGCCACGACTTGGGATCGGTCGATCCCGGCCGCGCCGAGTAGAAGCCCAGCGACTCCCACCCCGACAACAGCAATCACTCCGGAGGTAATAGCCACCCATCCGGGTCTGGATGGTCTGGTGACCGATGGATTGGCCACGTGGGAGCTCAGCCCTCCTTGTAGCGCCCCAAGGCGTCGGCAATCGACTGAGCGAATTCGACGATCCGCGGACCCCACCTCGAGGCCACATCGGAATCGAGTTCAGCGACGTCACCGTCCTTCACCGCAGTCATGACACTCCAGCCGGGCCGAGCCGCGACGGTCTCAGACGACTCCCCGTAGAGGACGTTGGCCAAGAAGATGATGTTGGGGTCGGAGGCCACGACGTATTCCTCGGAAAGCTGGGGATAGCCGAAGGCATAACCGTCCTCATCAGCAGCGTCGGCGATGTTCGCCATGCCAAACAAGCCGTAGATCTGACCGAAGAAAGTCGAAGAGGTCGCCGTATATAGCAGGGCGTCGATCTCGTGATAATAAGTGATACCTTCACCGGAGTCTCCCGAAACGACAACGATATCTTCCAGGTCGGTCTGAATAGACTCGTTCACCTCAATAGCCGACTCGACGTTTCCGGTTGCCGTTCCCAGGGCCTCGATTTGTCGATAGACGTCATCAATGGTGAAGGCGGCGGTGTAGGAAAGGACAGGAATGTCCGCCGTCTCCAGGCCAGCGATCAACTCTCCCGGATCAAACGTGATCACCACAAGATCCGGCTCGTAAGAGAGGATTGCCTCCAGGTTCGGTGTGAAACCCGAGAGATCGGTCATCGGCGCTTCGGCTGGGTAATTGGATTGATCATCGACCGCGACGACCTGGGGCCCTGCACCCATCTCAAACAACATCTCAGTCGCGGTTGATGAGAGAGAGATGATCGCCTGGGGACGCGCCTCGATTGTCACCGACCCATTGTCAGCCTCCACACTGACCGGGAACCCTTCGTCGGTTGTTGTGGAGGTAGCGGGTGCGGCTGTGGTTGTTATCTGGGCAGGCGTTGTCGTGGCAGGGTTGTCGGTGGTGGTCGTGGCCCCGGCGTCAGATGGGCTGCAAGCAGCAACCACCATCACCAGCACCGCAATCAGCGCGGTCCTTTTCATATGAAAACATCCTCCGGTTAGGAGGATGAAGAGGTGGGGTGGCTTCCCTGAGCCATCGGGTCCGTCTTCATCCGAGACATATTCGTGGCCCCAAGCCAGGCGACCTGGCTTATCCATCCTGTTGGGGAGTCTCTTGCGAAAGCAAGGGAATCAGCCAATAGGCGGCTTCACAGTTGCGGGACAGCATCGGATTCCAACCGACTTCGCTGCGCTCAGGGCACCTGCCGGTTGAGGCAGGCGGTCCCTACCTTAATGGTTGTGTGGGTACCTAGTGGTGGGTACTTGCCTGCACAGTTAGCGATTCAAGGGCTGGCTTCGTCGGGGAAGACACCCAGCGTGACGTCGAAGGTCATCTCCACGCCGTCACGGATCAGCGTCATCTCGACCGTTTCGCCGGGACGGTGTGTCCTCACCTGGGCGGCCAGGTCGTTGATACCGAAGACCTCGACGCCTGCGAACCAGATCACAACGTCATCGACCTCAACACCTGCGTCGTCGGCGGCGGTCCCAGGGGTTACTTCGATGATGAGCGCACCGGCACGATCTCCTTGTGCTGGTTCACCGCGGACACCGAGATAGGCGGTGTCGAGCAGCGTTCCATTGACAATGCTCTCGGCATGCGCAACGACGATGTCGCTGGGCACTGCGAAACCGACACCATCGTTGGCACCGGACTCGGTTCGGATCGAAACGTTGATTCCAATGACTTCGCCATTGCGATCGACAAGAGCCCCGCCTGAATTGCCCGGATTGATGGCGGCATCAGTTTGGAGCTGAGAAAAGCATTTGTCGAAGTCACAGTTGGTCTGATCGACGGCAGAGATGATGCCGGCAGTGACAGTTGACTCCAGACCCCAGGGACTCCCAACGGCGATAGCCAGTTGACCGACCCTCGGCTTGGATGTGTTGAACACGGCGGGTACAAGATCGTCCTTATCGACCTGGATGACGGCGATATCGACACCAGGGACCGCTCCCACCACTGTTCCCTCGACCTGCTCGCCATCGCTGAATCGAATCTGAACCGTATCCTGCCCCTCCACCACATGAGCTGCGGTGATGATGAGACCGCTGCTGTCGTAAACAACACCGGACCCCAGCCCTGTTTCCGTTTGAATATGAACGACCGACGGAAGAATCTTCTCGGCAGCATCGGCGATCGGCTCTTCACCGGAAACGAAAGAAGGCACCTCAACGTCCGACGACGCCTCGACTTCGACGGCCACAACCGTTGTCGTGGTTGATTCTTCGGCCGCGACCGCTGCTGGTCCGGACGCTGGCTCGGCGCCGTTGCCGGTGATCGCATAGATCCCAACAACGAGGGCAGCGACACCGGCGAAATAGGCAATCGCCGACCACACACCCGAGCGTCGTCGTGGCTCGGTGTTCATTTCTTTGTCATCACTCACTTAGACCTCCTGGCAAGGCCAGCGTAGGAGTCAACCAATAAGACCCCCCTAAACCTTCCGTTAAACATTGGTAAAGGGATTGGCCTTGGGATGGGTGTCCGTTGCGTCATCAGTCGGTAGCCACACCACCATCGTGGTCCCTCTTTCATCGTGACCGGCATAGGAGTCGAGCGCACCACCATGTGCTTCGGCAATCTGAGTGACTATCGAAAGGCCTAATCCGATCCGATCCTCCGGTTCGGGTGGCAGGCCGGGACCCTCATCTTGAACAGCCATCCAAGCCCAGCCTTCGACAAGCCCACTGCCGAGCCTGACCGTCGAGTCTTTCGGCGCCACTCGTTGTGCGTTGTCTAGAAGGTTCGACAAGGCGCGATCCAGAGGCACCTCTACGCCTTGAACGACCGCCGGTGTAGTTATTGCGCTAAAAGTGACCCCGCGATCGGCGACTACCGGGCTGAAATCGGTGGCCTTCGCTTCCACCATCTCAGCAAGATCCAATGAGACAGACTGAGCTTTTCCCGTTTGCAATCTGGCAGCAGCGAGCAGACCATCGATCATCTTCGACATCTTCTCCGTGTTGCGACGTACGATGCCTCCCGCCTCCTCCCACTCGTCGAGCGAAGCGTTGGGATCGTCGGCGGCAAGCTCCACATTGGCCTGGATCACAGCGAGAGGTGTCCGCAGGTCATGAGAAGTGTCGGCCAGAAACTGCCGCTGGCTGGCAAACGCGTTGTCGAGCCGGTCGAGCATGCCGTCGAAGGTGTTGGCGAGTCGAGTCAGCTCGTCATCCGGCCCCTCGAGTGCAATCCGCCGTGACAGATCCGAAGCCTGGATCTCCCGCGCCACCGAAGTGATCTCTTCGACCGGTTTCAGGACCCGACCGGACATGATCCAACCCACGACAAGGCTGAGAAGAAAAAGGGCCACAAGAGCGATGAGGGTGAAACGGGCGACCTCGTTCAGGACCACCTCGTTGTAGATCGACTCGATGGCTCGGACCTCGATCTCCTTGAACTCAGGCATGATCACAAGCTCCCCGTCGCTGAGCACAACCCGCTGACCGGTCTGAATGTGAGCCATCATGGTTTGCGACCGCAGGTCTCGTTGCAACGCCCAGAAGACCAGACCAAGAATTGCGCCGCCGAGTCCGAACACCACAGCTGAATATTGGACCGAAAGCCGAAACCTGATCGATTGCCAGCTAGCCACTACTCGTCCAACTTGTAACCGCGACCAGCAACAGTCGTGATCAGCTGCGGTTCGCCAAGCTTCTTACGAAGGTTGCTAACTGTCACCCTTACCACGTTCGTTAGAGGTTCTGTCATCTCATCCCAGACGTGTTCGAGCAGGTGTTCTTGACCCATGACGATCCCGGCATTGGCCATGAAGTATTGGAGAAGGGCGAATTCTTTGGCGGTCAGATCAAGTTTCTCGCCATCTCGCTCTGCGATAAAGCGAGCATCGTCGAGACGAAGCGGGCCAACTTTCAGGACCGGGTCGGTGTCGGTCTCCCGTCTGAGCAGCACACGCACTCTCGCCGCCAGTTCGGCCATAGCGAACGGCTTGACCAGGTAGTCGTCGGCGCCCGAATCGAGACCTGCAACACGGTCTTGCACATCATCGCGCGCAGTCAACATCAATATCCGGGGTCGATCCCCTTCCAGGGTGGGCAACTCGCCGGATATCAACTCACGGCACAATTCGAGTCCGGACCCGTCGGGCAGAGTCCAATCAAGACAAACCAGGTCGTATCCGGCCGAACGCAGCTTGATGTTGGCGTCGGTTGCCGTCAGGGCGACGTCAACTGCATGGCCATCGCGACGCAAGCCGCGGGCGATTGCCTCGGCAAGATCTGGCTCATCTTCAACAATCAGTAAACGCACGTTCCCTCGAAACCTAGATAAACGGAGTTAACGGATGAATAAACCATGATTCTCCATCTCTCCCGTCAGTATGGACTTCCGACCTATAAGGATCGACGCAGCAGGGTCGATATCAACTGGGCCGATATAAGGAGTCGGAGTAGAGATGATCACAACGTTGGTCACCCAGGACCAGGCTGGACGGCCCAAGAAGCACAGAAAGTGTTCGAATTAATGTCTCGTCGCTCTCTATCCCCGCCGCCCCTGAAGTCGGAAAAGACGAACCCGTATTTCTCGTCACACAATCCAAAAGTCAACACGGAGCGACCCTCGGTGACTCCGCTCCCTGAGGGTTTTCCTCGTCCGGGCGGTCTAACGCCAGATGAACTTCGAGAGGCATCCGAGGCGTACCTCGTCGGCAAAGCGCCTCTGATCGAATGCGACACTCCGGCGAAATTCCTCGACCTGATCGACCTTCGGCACTCAATCGAGAAGAACATAGGAGACTTTGTCTTCGAATCAGGCCGAATCTCCCTCTAGCCACTCAACGTCAGAGCCGAGGCGAGAGTCCCCGGCTTATCGCTCCGACTTGTCGCTTCAATCGACGTCGATGTGAAGTGTCACACAGGCGGTATCACCTGGAGCTAGACCCTCCTGTTCTCGGATAGCTCTCTTGACTGGGAGCACAAATGATCCCGAACCCTTGTCGGGGAAAACTGAGGTCTGCCATCGACTTTCACCAATGACCACATCCACCCTGACCGAACCGAAACCGGCACGTTCTGGTACCCGTGCCTCGACTTCTTCAGCGTCTTCCGCGGGGAGAGTTATGAACACCCAGGGTGCCTCGCCTTGGTACTCCCAAAGAACTTCGGTGAACTGAATGACCAAATCCGCCACCCCATAACCCTAGAAGAAATAGGTCGAACCAGCCCCGCATGAGTGCCGTCATGTGGGAATGTCTGTGGGGAACCGAGGTCAGGCTGCACTGGAGGTTGATCGTGAGTCGTGTTGTTCTTCTTTCCCCGAGTGCAGCGCTGCTCGTGGCTCGTATGCTGAGCAAATGAACATTGAGGACTTCGAGGTAGGCAGCTACTACCGGCTCACGGTTCGAGTACGCGGCGCAGATGAGGAGAAGGTTACGGGCAGAGTTGTCGGCTACTCGTCGGCTTGGTTTCAAAGCCCGGAAAGTGTTCTCGAAGTGTCGCTCCTGGTCTTAGACACCAGCGACGAGTTGAGAGCGTTGAGGTCGTACAGCCTCGACCAGATTCAAGAAGCCGAAATCGTCTAAGCCGACCAACCGTCCTCGTGATCCACACTGAGCACCCGTTCGCCGACCTTCCCGAGGACCGTGACCCGGTCCGACGTTTCCGGGGACGTCTGGCCAACCCGGTGACCATCATCACGTCGGGCGAAGGAGCTGGAAGGGTAGGGCTCACCGTCTCGTCGTTGTTCGTTGCTGAGGGCGAACCGGGCCGGGTGCACGCGGTCGTCGGACCTAACTCCGATCTCTGGGACGTATCGGCTCAGACCGAGCGATTCGTCGTACATGTCTGTGACGTCGAGGACACAGGTTTGGCGGAGGTTTTTGCCGGGCTTCGTCCTAGCCCTGGAGGCTTATTCGCCAGCACGAACACAACGCCGTCGAAATGGGGTCCGCTACTCGACGAGCTCCCTGACCGACTGCTTTGCTCATTTGAATCCCGTGTGGAGAGTGGAAACTCGGGAGTGTTGGTCGGTGTCGTCGACGCCGTCGAACTGTCCGACTTGAAAGATCCCCTCGTCTACTTCCGGGGCGCATATCGAGGTCTCGCACCCGGACCTCAGATTTGACTCAGGGCGCCGGTCTGGTCCGCTTCCATGCTTTGGTCACACCTTCAAGAAACGTGTCCAACGGCGGCTAGAGGGCTGGGCAGGGGCTCAAATCGCACACAGAACTATGAGGATTTAAGCAAGGCGTAGGACTCGATCCTGCGGATGTGGGCGCCGCTACGACCGAGCCGAACACCGATTGCGCCGTAGTTCTCGCCACTCGCTCTGAGACGAAGCACGACAGTTTCCAAAGGAGTTGTATTGCCTCGAGTGGACTTCGGTGCATCTTCGAGGTGTTTCTTGTAGTCGATCATGATGATGATTCGACGTACGGTGCCAGGGCGTTTGCCGATACGTCGTCCGATCTCCGACGTCGACATCCCCTGTCCTTGGAGCCGAAGAATGGTTCTCTCCAGCGGACGTAGTCGGGCTTCATCCATGAGCCGCATCCTCGCTGTAGGGCTCAATCATTATTGCACTCACCGGGGCACTCCTCAGCCGACTGAATCACGTCTTCGATGAGAGCACCGGTGACGCCGAAGTATCGGGAGACCCGACTCCACAGCCAATCTACTAGGAGCGGAAGACCCGTGACGTGGCGAACCGGCATCTCGATTGGAGGTTCTCTTGAGTCGGATGCTGGTCGTGACCTAAGAACGTCTGTTCTGTTCCCAAGCGATGACTGTCGGCCTTTTTCAGTCTTTCCTTGCAGCCATTGTGGGTCGGGTAGCCTGTCGTCATGTTCCTCGAAGCTTCCACTATTCAATCAATGCTGATCGTCGGCGGGGTCGGCGCGATCGGCGGGCTCATCGGAGGTCTTCTAGCCAGTGCCAACAGCCTCTTTGGGATGATCCTCATGGGCGTCATAGGTGGTATCGCAGCCTCCGCCATCTTTCGTATTGCCGGGGGACCTCCTATCTATTCGACAGGCGACGACTTCTCCCTGGTATGGGCGGCCGCCGGTGGACTCCTTCTCGGTTTTGTGGTGGGCCGAAGCAACGTCTGAACCAAGGCGGGGAATTGTCCTATTGCTGGTGTTGGCGGCCTGCACCGGATCTGTAACCGAGACCACGACCACGAGTCCTGCTTCCACAGCACCCGGCCCTACGACACCGGCCTCCACGACACCATCCGCTACCGCGTCGACTCCCACATTCGAAGGCTCCATCGATAACGTCGAACAGGATCGTCTTGGCCATTCTTGGCATCCGGGTTGTCCGGTTGAACCAGAAGACCTCGACGCCTGCGACCGTGACTTATATCGGCTTCGACGACACAGCCCTTAGCGGTGAGATCGTTGTTCATTCCGAGCATTCACGAGCGGTGATGGCCGTCTTCGAGTCCTTATTCGACAACGACTACCCCATCGAAAGCATCATCCCGATCGGCGATCTTCCGGAAGGGGCAGAGGACGATGACCCCGAGTACTCGAATACGTCAGGTTTCCATTGCCGGACGGTTGCTGGAACCGATAGGTGCTAAGAAGCGCGGAGACTTGGCGTCTAGCCGACTGCTCCAGCCGCCAACATGTTGAGTTCGATGAGACGGTTCATCTCAACGGCGTATTCCATAGGCAGCTCTTTGATGATGGGCTCGATGAAACCGGCCACCACCATCGAGGTCGCCTGATCTTCGGTGAGACCCCTTGACATCAGATAAAACAACTGGTCTTCACCGACTTTGGAGACGGTCGCCTCGTGGCCAATCTCGGCGTCGTTCTCCTCGATTTCCATGTACGGATAGGTATCGGATCGACTGTCGTCGTCGAGAATCAAGGCATCGCATCGAACGAAGCTCTTAGCGTTCTCCGCGCCCGGTTCGACTCGGACAAGACCGCGATACCCCGACCGGCCTCCACCCTTGGCGATTGACTTGGAGACGATCGTCGAGGTGGTGTCGGGTGCGACATGGACGATTTTGGCTCCGGCATCTTGGTGCTGACCCTCACCGGCGAAGGCGATGGACAGCACTTCTCCGTGAGCACCGGGCTCCATGAGCCACACCGCCGGGTACTTCATGGTGAGTTTGGAACCGAGGTTTCCGTCGACCCATTCCATGGTGGCGTTGCGATAGGCAGCAGCTCGCTTGGTGACCAAGTTGAAGACGTTGTTCGACCAGTTCTGGATGGTGGTGTACCGGCAACGGCCACCTTCCTTGACGATGATTTCGACTACCGCGCTGTGCAGAGAATCCGTGGACCAAGTCGGAGCAGAGCATCCTTCGACGTAATGAACATACGCGCCTTCGTCGACGATGATCAGGGTTCGCTCGAATTGACCCATGTTCTCGGAGTTGATCCGAAAGTAGGCCTGGAGCGGCTGATCGACGTGCACTCCTGGTGGCACGTATATGAACGAGCCTCCCGACCAGACAGACGAGTTGAGGGCAGCAAACTTGTTGTCGTTGGGCGGGATGATCGTCCCGAGATACTCCTGGACGATTTCGGGGTATTCGCGAACCGCGGTGTCCATGTCTGTGAATAGCACACCGAGTTCTTCGAGGTCCTCACGATTGCGGTGGTAGACAACTTCTGACTCGTATTGCGCGGTTACTCCGGCCAGGTACTTACGCTCCGCCTGGGGGATGCCAAGCTTCTCGTAAGTCTCCTTGATGGACTCGGGAACCATGTCCCAGTCCTTCTGCTGCTCACCTTCGGGCTTGACGTAGTAGTAGATATTGTCGAAGTCGATGGTGTCGAGCAGCCCGCCGCCACCCCACTGTGGCATCGGCTTGGCGAGGAAGCGCTTGTAAGCCTTGAGTCTGAAATCGAGCATCCACTCCGGCTCCCCCTTCATCGTGGACATTTCCTTGATGACGTCTTCGTCCAAGCCTTTGCGGGGCTCAAAAGCAAGTTTTACCTCGTCGTGCCAACCGAGTTGGTACCCGCCTAGATCAATATCGACTGTGGCCACTTCATGCCCTTCATTATTAGAAACCGTCACTTCAACGAGAAATCTGTCTTCCGATGTTGCCAACGGCTCAGGACAGTGAAGAATTTCCACTATCCGCGTAGTGCAATTGTAACCCACTTCACGCGCAGGAGAAAGCCACTGTGTCCACTAGGTTTCTGGGCATGCCAGTGATAGTGGTCGGAGCCGACACCGACTCAGGTGAGGCGATTCTGGAGGGTCTCGCAGAACCCAACCGGGAAATCCGCGTTTTCGTCTCAGACGAACAGGTGACCGGAAGGATGAAGGCTAGGGGTTTCAAGGTCGCTCTTGGCGACGTCTCCGATGAAAGTCACATTGAGGCAGCCGCCACCAGCTGTTTTACAGCCATCCTCATCAGTGAAGCGGCGTTGGATGAGCGAGAGCGTGCGTTCATCGACGAACCCGACGACATCTTGGCCGCTTGGTCGAGGGCGAGCACGTCATCCGGTGTCACCCGGGTGATTTGGGTCACCGACAACCAACCACCCAAAACAGAGGCAAAAGAGGTAGCGATAGTTGACCCGGCAGACCCCAACTTTGTCGAGACGATTGTCCGGCTAGATGACGCTCAAGTGATCCCATAGAGCCCAAAGCCTCTGTCGACAACCCGTTGTTTGAAGAGAAACGTTTGTTGATCTCGGACGAATGCTTCTTCCAGGGCGAAATAGGGATTGATCGCGTGACCGTCGTGGCTCAGCTCGAAATGGGTGTGGGGACCGGTGCCTTCGGCATTCCCAGAATCACCAGCCCAAGCGATCACCTGGCCGGCCTTGACCTCTGCACCTTCTTCGATACCCGGCGCGAAGGTCAGAGACCAATCGGCTTTGCCGTCGTCGGTACCGATGTTGTCATCGTTCAGGTGGACATAGAGACTCACCCATCCATCCGCGTGCTCGATCGAGAGGTACCGGCCGGGTCGACCTCGTTCGCTGATCTTGGCCACAACACCGTCGGCGAAGGCATACACCTCGGTCATCTTGGCGGTTGCCATCAGGTCGTTGCCACCATGACGGCGACCACCGGAGCGGAGAGCGCCCCAGTCGTTGTTGAAGCTTGTTTTTTCGGTCTCCTGAGGAAAACTGATCTCAAACGGCGGTCGCTCGGGAGAGGCCTGAACCGGAGCAGCAGGCAGGATGCCGGCCACACCAATTGATGCGGTGACGACGAGCACGAGTAGTTGGGTAGTAGTCCTGGGCGGCATGAAGCCTCCGTGGGCAGATGGGGAGATGGGACGGACCTGGTCGTCCCTGAGGGCTAGAAGGCTATGCGGGTGTTCACGTTATGCCAACAACCCCCGGTGGGGGCGCAGGCCGCTACTCGGTTTCCACGGTCTTGGGGCGTCGGGCACGCACGGTGAATCTGAGTCGCGAGACAGGCTCCCCATCGACCGAGATGACAAACGAATATGCGTCCTCTCGCTCGAACATGAGGTTGTTGAAGGTGAAAGATCGGATCAACCCGAAGTCGGTAGCGTTTGGCGGGTGTTGAGACTGCGTGGGCAGCTTGATGTCGTGTGAGAGAGGACGTGGCAACAGGGGGTGACCGTCCGCATCTTGCAGCTCGACAGAGAGCTTCAGCTCCTCTTTTGCCCACGACACGGGCACACGCAACCGCAGGCCTATCGCCAGGCTGGGGTGACGCGCCGGAAACCTGTGTACCCAGAGTGTGTCCCATCCCCCACCAAGAATGAAGAGCTTGCCGCGCACGGCCTGGACCGCATCAGCCAGCAGCGCGACATCGACCGAGGGGCCAAGAGAGTCGGGCGCGGAGTCCACGGCATCGAGCCTAACGACCCGAGCGTGTGCGCTCGGGTGGGATTGAGCGCAACATGTCCACCCCGGTAACGTCAGCCGCAGAATCAATGTCCCAATCACCACAAGTCGCCCCCGCCGAAGGCAAACTCGGCATCTTGATGCCCGGAATGGGTGCGGTTTCCACCACGTTCATCGCTGGCGTCCTCGCCGCCCGTAAGGGGTATGCAACTCCGATCGGCTCATTGAGTCAGATGGCCCACATCCGTCTCGGCAAACGAACCGAGGATCACAACCCCCTGATCAAAGACTTGGTCCCTTTGGCCGACCTCGACGATCTCGAATTCGGCGGTTGGGACCCATACTCCGACGATGCGTATACGGCCGCGATGAAAGCCGGAGTTCTCGACGCCCGCGAGATCGAAGGAATCGGCGAAGAGCTACGAGCGGTAAGACCGATGCCCGCCGTCTTCTCACCGCGATGGGTGAGAAATCTCGAGGGTGTGGATCAGGTCATAGAAGCCGACAATCACATGGACCGGGCCGAATTGCTGATGGAGGACATCGACCGGTTCAGGGCCGACAAAGAAGTCGACCGTCTCGTCGCAGTTTGGTGTGGTTCGACCGAAGCCTACGAGGAGCCGTCGGAAGTGCACATGGACCTCGACGCATTCGAGCAAGGTCTCAAAGATGACGACTCCCACATCACCCCATCACAGGTTTACGCATATGCCCTGCTCAAGATGGGCGTCCCCTTTGCGAACGGGGCCCCCAACCTGACAGTGGACATCCCTGCCATGGTCGACCTCGCCTCCCAGGAAAACCTCCCCATCGTCGGCAAAGACTTCAAAACGGGTCAAACGTTGATGAAGACCATGATCGCTCCCGGTCTCAAGGCTCGGATGTTGGGTATCGAAGGCTGGTTCTCGACCAACATTCTCGGAAACAGGGACGGCGAAGTGCTCGACGATCCGGACAGTTTCAGGTCGAAGGAGGTCTCCAAACTCGGTGTCCTCGAACACATCCTCCAACCGGACGTCTACCCGGAGCTATATGGAGATATCTACCACAAGGTCAGAATCAATTACTACCCACCAAAGGGTGACGACAAAGAGGGTTGGGACCACATCGACATCAAAGGGTGGCTCGGCTATCCAATGCAGATCAAGGTCGACTTCCTCTGCAAGGACTCGATCCTTGCGGCGCCGATCGTGCTCGACCTGGCGCTGTTCATGGATTTGGCAGCCCGAGCGGGTAGAAGCGGTGTCCAGGAGTGGCTGAGCTTCTACTTCAAGAGCCCACAACACGCACCCGACCTCTACCCCGAGAACGACCTGTTCATCCAACTCACCAAGCTCAAGAACAACCTTCGTCACATCATGGGCGAGGAGCTCATCACCCACCTCGGCACCGAGTACTACGACCAAGCCTGATGAGATCAGGTTGCTGATCGCCAATGGACGACCTTCAGGTCGGAGACTGGATCGTCCCGGCAGCCGAGTTGGAGGAGAGTTTCGACACCTCAGGCGGTCCCGGAGGCCAGCACGCCAATCGCAACGAGACCACGGTCCGTCTCCGATTTCGCATAGATGAGTCGTCGCTTCCGATCGAGTTGAAGGAGAAGCTGGTCCTCAGACTTGGCAACGTCGTCGAGGTGACAGCCTCAGACCAAAGATCTCAGTCACGCAATCGGGAAATAGCGCGGACAAGACTCAGGGAACGGATCGAAACGGCGTTGGTCGAACCAAAGCCCCGTACCCCCACCAATCCCACCAAGGCCTCGAAGAAGCGCCGAACCGAGGCTAAGAAGGCGCGTTCCGATGTCAAGAAGAGCCGACGTCGGCCCACACTCGACGACTGATATCTAGCCTTAACTCATGGCGATGACCAACGAACGCTGGCGTTTCATTCTCGACTACCCCAAAGATGTCTTCGGAGAGAGTGACGACCAGCTCGACACTCTGATGCGAAGAGCCGTTGACGCCGGACTGCCATCCATCGCCATATCCCATGGGGCCGGGCAACTGCTCAGACTCCTCGCCTCGCTGACAAGGGGCAGCCTGGCCTTGGAGATTGGAACACTTGGAGGCTTCTCCGGAATCTGGATCGCCAGAGGCCTTTCCGCAAACGGTCGACTGGTAACCATCGAGTACTCGGATCTTCATGCCGACTTCGCACAGAAGGAATTCGAAAACGCAGGGCTCACCGATCGAGTTGAGATCGTTCGTGGGGCGGCGCTCGAGGTATTGCCCGTCCTGGTGGAACAGCTTGGGCCGGAATCTGTCGACTTCGTTTTCATCGATGCGGTCAAGAGTGAGTACACCGGCTACTTCGAGATGGTGAAACCGCTGATCGCACCTGGTGGTTTGGTGGTCGCCGACAATGTCTACGGAACAGGTCAGGGTTGGATCGACGAGGGGTTTGGCACGGACGCTTTCAATCGCCATGTGGCTGCGGACGAAGCGTTCCAAGCCACCACGGTTCCAGTTGGCGGAGGTCTGCTTGTCGCCAGGAAATCATGAGGGTCACTGTCCTCGGCGGCGGTGGACTGCTGGGACAGAACCTCGTGCCGTTGCTCATCGAGACCGGGCATGAGTTGACGATCGCAAGTCGGTCGAGCGACTCAAGAACAAACATCGAAACTGGCGAAGGGTTAGCGGAAGTCGTCAAAGACGCCGACCTGGTTGTCCATTTGGCCTCCGACCCGCGGAATTCGGAAAAGGTGGACATAGCCGGCACCGCGAACCTGCTGGATCTACTTGACCATCAACATCTCTTCTATATGTCGATTGTGGGCGTCGATCGACATCCTCTCACCTACTACCGAGCCAAATACCAGGTGGAGCAAATGATCGAGTCTTCCGATCTCACATATACGATCCTGAGGGCGACCCAGTTCCACGACTTCGTCGCCTACTTTCTCGGCGCCGCCGCCAAGCCACCACTCGCCCTGATCCCGAAGCGATTCGTATTTCAGCCGGTGGACACCGCCGAGGTGGCTGGTGAGTTGGCGACCTTGGTCCACACCCGACGCACCGGCCTCCAGCCGGATTTCGCCGGTCCGGCAGTCCACGACGCTGAATACCTGGCCCGAACCCTCATGGAAGCGAAAGGGCGAGAACGTCCCATCCTCAACCTCCCAGTCCCCGGCAAAGCGGCTCGGGCCTTCAGGGAAGGGCTTCACACCAATCCTGACCAGGCAGTTGGTCATGTAACTTGGGAGGAATACCTCACTCGGCAGTACCCTCCAGGTCGGTGACCGCCACTTCGCCTCCAATCGTCGACGATCGCCGCAAATGGTTTGTTCTCGGCACCGTTTCTGTTGGGATTCTCTTGGCGACTATCGATGGTTCGATAGTCAACGTCGCATTCCCAACTCTTGTCGCTGAGTTGGATACGACGTTCAACGTGATCCAGTGGGTTTCCCTTGGCTACCTGTTGACTATCGCCACCCTGACATTGGGAATAGGGCGACTGGGTGACGTCATCGGGAAAAAAACGATCTATACGGTCGGGTTTTCAGTTTTCACGATTGGCTCGGCAGTGTGTGGTCTCGCTCCGGACGTCTCCTGGCTGATCGGTTTCCGGGTGGTGCAGGCCCTTGGCGCTGTGATGATCCTGGCTTTGGGCTCGGCGATACTGATCGAGGCGTTCCCCAAGTCCGAGCGTGGGAAAGCGCTTGGCTGGGTCATGGCAGCGGTGTCGATCGGCATCATCATCGGCCCTGTGCTTGGTGCGATATTGATCTCGTCGTTTAGTTGGCGGGCGATCTTCCTGGTGAACATCCCGGTCGGGATCGTAGGAACGTGGATGGCCGTCAGATTCGTACCGAAGACCTCACCCATCCCCGGGCAAACATTCGATTTTGTTGGAGCGCTTCTCATGAGCGTGTCACTCTTCAGCCTTTCTCTCGCCCTGACCGTGGGTCAAGATGCTGGGTTTGCCTCGCCCGGAATCCTCCTCGCCTTCGGTGTGGCTGCTGTCGCCGCCGTTGCTTTTGTAGTGGTGGAACTCAGAGTCGACTCACCAATGCTTGAACTGCGTCTGTTCCAGACCCCAATGCTTACGGTGGGCGTGGTCACAGGCGTGCTCGTCTTCGTCTGTCTTTCGGCTGTCTTCATCTTGTTGCCCTTCTACCTGGCTGGTGTCCTCGGATTCGATGTCCTGGCGATGGGTCTGCTGCTTGCGGTGGCCCCGGTGATGATGGGCATCGTTTCCCCGCTTTCCGGCGCCCTCTCAGACCGCATCGGTGTCAGACGACTGACCCTCGTCGGTCTCACGATCCTCGCCCTCACCTACTTTGGCTTCCTCACCCTGGGCACAGAGTCGAGTGCCATCCACTTTGCGCTGCTCGCCGTCCCCTATGGGATCGGCATTGGGGTCTTCCAGTCTCCAAACAACAGCGCGATCATGGGAAGCGTCCCAGCCGAGTACGTGGGTGTCGCCGGCGGGCTCCTCCACCTCACCAGGCTGCTCGGCCAGATCGTGGGGATCGCCGTGCTCGGTTCGATCTGGGCCACTCGGGTGGTCGCGGCCAGCGGTGGGACCCTTCCCGACGGTGGGGCAACTAACGCAGACCCGATGGCGCAAGTGGCCGGATTGCACCTCATTTTCCTGATTGCCGGCGTGATCATGGTGTTGGCGGCGATCATCGGAGCGTGGGGGTTGTCCAAAGAGAGGGAGGCTCTAACGCTTGACCAAAGTCCGAGCCGCTGACCGATCCACCTTGTCGAGAGCCGTTTTCGGTATTGCCTCCACCCTGACCCACCTGGTGGGAACCATGTGACGAGGAAGCCGCTCGCCCAAATCCGTGGCCAATTCGGTTTCTGTTGCCGAACCCACATATAGGGCAACCACTATCTCACCCCACTTCTCATCAGCTATGCCGACCACCACGACGTCCTCTACGTCTGGGTGCGCCAGCAGCTCCACTTCGACTTGTTCCGGGTCGACATTTTCACCACCGGTGACAATCACGGCGTCGTCACGTCCGACGACTCTGAGCGCACCGTCGGAATCGAGGTCTCCAAGATCATTGGTGACAAACCATTCGTCGCGGCGGTCTGGCTCGCCCAGATATCCAGAGAAGACCTGACGACCACTGATAGCTATTCGACCGTCCGGTTGGATACGGAGCCCAACGCCGGGAAGTGGATGAGCCCGACCTTTCAGGGACGAACCCGGTTTGAGTGTTGCCACCTGGCCAAAGGTCTCGGTCATCCCATATGTGGGCAAAACAGGCAGACCAGCTTCCGCGGCCCTCGTCAGCAGCCCATCCGGAATGGGGCCCCCACCGACAAGGACCCCACGCAACCCTTCGTATGGTCCCGAGTCCCGGTCAAGAATCCGATGAAGCATCGTCGGCACCGCCGAGACCATCGTCACATCCCCGCGCATTGCAGCTGAGAACGTTTCGGCATCGAACCCTGGAAGCAAACGCACCGACCCACCGGCGAAACTCGACCGGACCACGATCGACAACCCGGCAACGTGATGAAGAGGCATCGCCAGGAGCCACGTGTCGGACTCGTCATGGCCAAGATGTTCCATCGAGGCGGCCGAAGCGGCCTCGAGATTGTCCGGCGTCAACCGAACCCCTTTGGGGCGGCCACCGGTGCCGGAGGTGAAAACCACCAGAGAAGTCCCTTCCGGCGGAGACTCCGGTGAGGTCTCCACAGCGGGACCCAACAGCACTGCTCCCCCACCAGCAATAGCACCAAGACAGTCGAACACCGACTCGGCATCCAGCTTCGGAACCAGGGTCACAACCTCGTCGATGACCCGTTGCGCGACTTCAGATACAGTTTCTCCATAAGACCAAACGCGATCTGCAGTCTTCAGAAACACCCGCTCAGGGTCGACTCGACGCAGCCATTCGATCACAACCTGATTCTGCCCCGTATCCTCTCGCTTCGTGGTCTCTGAGATCTTCAACGCTGATGCCTGGGACGAGGTGCCCGGCTTCGACTTCACCGACATCACCTATCACCGCGCCCGCGGAGCAGGTGTGATGCGGGTGGCGTTTGACCGGCCCGACATCCGCAACGCCTTTCGACCGCACACCGTCGATGAGCTTTACCGCGCTCTCGATCACGCCCGCCAGACCACGGACGTCGGGTGCGTCCTTCTCACCGGCAACGGCCCATCATCCAAAGACGGTGGCTGGGCGTTTTGCTCTGGCGGCGACCAACGAATACGAGGGAAGGACGGCTACAAGTACGCGGACGGAGAAGACGTCGATACCGTCGATCCTGGTCGTGTCGGTCGGCTCCACATCCTCGAAGTGCAGCGTCTCATCCGTTTCATGCCCAAGGTCGTCATCGCTGTTGTACCAGGGTGGGCTGTCGGCGGTGGTCACAGCCTTCATGTCGTCTGCGACCTGACACTCGCATCTGATGAGCACGCCATCTTCAAACAGACTGACGCAGACGTGGCTTCCTATGACGCCGGCTATGGGTCCGCGTACTTGGCCCGACAGGTCGGTCAGAAGCGAGCCAGAGAGATCTTTTTCCTCGGCCGTAGCTACACGGCGCGTGAGGCGTACGAAATGGGAATGGTCAACGCTGTGGTGCCTCACGACGATCTCGAATCCGTGGCGCTGGAATGGGCCATCGAGGTGACGGCCAAGAGCCCGACGGCACAACGGATGTTGAAATTCGCCTTCAACATGATCGATGACGGCCTTGTTGGCCAACAGATTTTCGCCGGTGAGGCGACCCGACTCGGCTACATGACCGACGAGGCCCAAGAGGGCCGGGACTCGTTCCTCGAAAAGCGGGACGCCGACTATTCCGACTATCCCTGGCACTACTGAGCCGTTGACCAGATTTCAGGCCTGGAAGACTGCCGCACGTACCCACACTCTTCCTGCTGCTGTCGTCCCGGTGCTCGTTGGCTCCGGTCTCGCGTATGGCGAGGAGGCCTTCCGATCGGACGCATTCATATGGGCTCTGATTGGTGCCCTTGCCATCCAGGTGGCCGCAAATTTCTCCAACGACGCATCCGACGCAAAACGCGGTGCCGACACCGCCGACCGCCTGGGCCCACCCCGAATGGTCAGTCTCGGTGTCATCTCAGCGAAACAGATGTGGACCGCCACCTGGCTATCAATCGGCGTAGCTGCGTTGTCAGGTGTGGCACTGACGGTTATCGCCGGGCCTGTGGTCCTCGTGATTGGTGCCGCTTCTGTGGTGGCAATGCTCGGATACGTCGGCGGGCCGATGCCCTACGGCTACCGCGGCTTCGGGGAGGTCTTTGTCTTCGTGTTCTTTGGCCTGGTAGCGACCGTTGGATCCAGATATGTACATGACATGACGGCGCCGTTGGCGGCGTGGCTCCTTGCTATTCCGATCGGCATGTTGGTGACTGCCATCTTGGTGGCGAACAACTACCGCGACATCGACACCGATCGTGAGGCTGGCAAAGGGACCCTTGCCGTCATCCTGGGACCAAAACGAACCCGGACACTGTTCGCTGTGCTCGTCTATGGAGCCTTTCCACTCATCGCGGTGTTCGCTGTCGCCGACTGGACACCGTTCGAGACCCTGTTCGCCGCACTTCTATTTCCGTTGGCCACGGGCCCTGTCAGGATCATCTACGCCAAGACGGACGGGGCCGCTCTGATCAGGGCGCTGAAACTGACCGCCAAACTTCATCTCTGGACAGGGGTCGTGCTTGCCGCCGGAGCGGCGGCCTCGTTGGCGTGAGGGAACCAGGTCGCGTGGCCGCTCGTCCAAACCTCATCAGAAGATTCGCATTGCTTGCCGTGGTCGCGATGACGGTCACGGCCTGTCTGGGGAATGATTTCGAGGACAGTCTGGAAGGTTCATGGCAGCTGGTGTCGGGCGAGGTCGCTGGGACACCCATCCCCATCGTCAAGACCCACCCGATCACACTGACCATTGCTGAGGACGCTGTAGGTGGGACTGCTTCTTGCAACGGTTACGGCGCTGAGATCGATCGGCCCTTTCGAGTGACCGGGATTTCATCGACGGAGATGGCCTGCTCGCCTCCTGAGACGATGGTGGCCGAAGGTCTCTACCTCCAGGGATTGGGCGAGGTCGACAACATCGGACTCGGGTCACCCAACCTGACTCTCACCGGTCCTACGGTCACACTTGAATTCGAACCACTGGCCCCGGTCCCCACCGCCGATCTCCTTGGAACCGTTTGGGTTCTCGACGGACTCGTTCAGGGCGACGCGGTGTCTTCGGTGTCGGGCGAACGAGCAACACTTGAGCTGTTCACCGATGGCTCGTTCATAGGTTCGACCGGTTGCCGCGACCTATCCGGGTCCTACGTCGTCACTGGCCCCGAAGTGCAGTTCACCAACTTCGGCGCCAATGGGGATTGCACGGCTCAGCTCGCCACCCAAGACTCTCGTGTCATCAGCGCCCTCGAAGGCGGTTTTCGAGTGGAGATCGTAGGAAACCAGATGACCACATGGGTGGCCGGTGACGAAGGACTGATCTACCGCGCCGACCCCTGAGCGTGTGCAGGGGTGGCCCTCACAGGGCCTCGGGTGCACACGCTGGGGTAATCTGGGTGATGCAACTAGGTCTGGAGGAGCCCGCTGCCACATCTGTACGACTTTGCCGACGCGGACTACGCGGATCGCGACCTGCTCGGAGGGAAAGGAGCAGGGCTCGCCGAGATGACCCATCTCGGTCTTCCGGTTCCGTCAGGTTTCACCATCACAACCGAGGTCTCTCGCACCGCGATGACCACAGGTGCGATGCCCAACGATCTATCGAGTGAAGTCGACGACGCTGTCAAAAGGCTCGAAGAAGCCACAGATCGGACCTTCGGATCCGGACCGGTGCCACTGCTGCTTTCGGTTCGTTCTGGGGCCCGGATCTCGATGCCGGGAATGATGGACAGCATCCTCAACATCGGCGTCAACGACGACGTCGTCGGCGCCCTCGCCGAGTGGTCTGGCGACCCCCACTTCGCATGGGACGCCTATCGGCGTTTCGTTCAGATGTACGGAGATGTTGTTCTCGGAATCGACGATCGCCTCTTTCGGGAGGTGCTGCCCAACCTTCGCACCAAGCGAGGTGTCACCAACGACTCAGAACTGACCGCAGATGACCTGGAACACGCCACCCGCATGTTCCAAACCATCATCGAAGACCACCGGCCGGGTGAACTGCCCGACGATCCCCGACTGCAACTCCAAGGTGCCATCGAGGCCGTCTTCTCATCGTGGAGCAACAAGCGGGCCTTCGACTATCGACAGATCTACGGAATTCCCGACGACATCGGCACCGCGGCCAATGTGCAGATGATGGTTTTCGGTGACCTCGGTGAAGACTCGGGCACCGGTGTTTGCTTCACCAGGGACCCTGCGACCGGCGCAAAGGTCAGCTACGGGGACTATCTGCCGCGTGCTCAGGGCGAAGACGTAGTGGCAGGCATCAGGAACACACTGTCACTCGACGATCTTGCCGGGCTCCATCCCGAGTGTCATCGCCAGCTGTTGGAAACGATGGATCGGCTCGAACAGCACTACACCGACATGATCGACATCGAGTTCACCATCGAGAAAAACGTCCTCTACATCCTTCAGGCACGCGTGGGAAAACGGACTGCTGAGGCCGCCATCCGAATGGCGGTTGCGATGGCCGGCGATGGCTTGATCGACCGACCAACCGCGGTGAGTCGGGTTGCCCCCGCCTCACTAGAGCAGCTCCACCGTCCCCGCATCGGAAAGACAAATGTTCCGGTGGCGGTTTCAGGCGTGGCCGCCTCCCCCGGTGCCGCAGCCGGAAAGGTCGTTTTTGATTCCGACCGCGCCGTCGAATTAGCCAAGGCGGGCGAGGAGGTTGTGTTGGTAAGACCCGAGACCACCCCCGATGACATCCACGGCATGATCGCTTCTGTTGGCATCCTCACCAGCCACGGTGGCAAGACCTCACACGCCGCAGTTGTCGCTCGGGGCATGGGTAAACCGGCAGTCACCGGGGCCGCCAGCCTTCTCGTCGACGTCAACGCCGAACTCGCCCATGCGGGAGAAGTGGACATCGCAGCGGGTGACTTCATCACCATCGACGGGACCACCGGCAACATCTACGTCGAACCTGTCGAGCTCATCGCACCCGAGCCACTGCCCGAGCTCGCTCAGATTCTCGAGTGGGCAGATGAGATTCGGACCTTGGGCGTTCGAGCCAACGCCGACTCTCCTCGTGACGCAGAAGAAGCGCGATCTCGAGGGGCCGAAGGAATCGGATTGGCTCGCACCGAGCACATGTTCCTCGGAGAACGTCTCGAAGTGGTCCGTCAAGTCATCCTCTCGACTGATGACGCCAATCGCACCGAGGCCCTCGAAGAGCTCGAAAACCTTCAGGTCTCTGATTTCGAGGGACTGCTCGAGGCGATGGACGGACTACCCGTCGTGGTCAGACTGCTCGACCCACCTCTTCACGAATTCCTGCCATCGCGACTGGAGCTGGAGCAGGAAACTGTGAGACGGGTGCGAGCCGGCAGGCCCACCGACGACCTCCGATCGATGTCCGAACAGGTTGCCCGCTGGGAAGAGGAAAACCCGATGCTGGGGTTGCGGGGCGTCCGGCTTGGCCTGATGATCAAACAGCTCTATCGGATGCAGGCCCGCGCCGCAGTTGCGGCATATCGCCGCCGTCTCGAAGCAGGGGGAAACCCGATCCTCGAGATCATGGTCCCACTCGTCTCGACCGTCGAGGAACTGCGCCGCATGCGGATTGTCATCGAGGACGAGATAGCGAAAGGCAGCTACAAGGGTGCCGACCTCGAAATCCCTGTTGGCACGATGATCGAACTCCCCCGCGCCGCCCTCACCGCCGGTCTGATCGCCAAAGAAGCCGATTTCTTCTCGTTCGGTACCAACGACCTGACTCAGATGACTTACGGACTGAGCCGTGACGACGCCGAGGGTCTCTTCCTCAGGGATTATCTCGAACAAGGCATCCTCGAATCAGACCCGTTCCAGACCATTGACATTGGCGGGGTTGGGCGACTCATCAAGTTGGCATGCGTCGAAGGTCGAGAGGCAAACCCTGATCTGACGTTGGGTTTGTGCGGCGAGCACGGTGGCGACCCGGCTTCGATCGCCTTCGTTCACGAGTTGGGCCTCGACTACATCTCCTGTAGCCCGCCACGTGTCGAAGGAGCCCGAATCGCGGCTGCTCAGGCCGAGCTAGGTCTCGTGTAGCCGTCCGATTGCAGCGATCAACTCGTCCACACCACTGCCGTCAATGGCCGTTGTGACCACGATCTCGGCTCCGCGGGCATCGGCGACTTCGGTGAGCGCCCGCTTCACATCCGACACTCCGGGACGATCGCCCTTGTTGATGACGAAAAGGTCGGCAATCTCAACAACGCCGGCCTTGTCGGCCTGAATCTGATCACCCCAGGATGGCCCGACTACCAGGACAACGTGGCTGGCGAGATCCATAACCTCAACCTCGGACTGACCGACGCCCACAGTCTCGACGATGAGACGGTCGTAGCCGGCATGACCCATGAGCCGCACGGCGTCGGCGGCAGCAACGGCCAATCCGCCAAGGTGACCCCTGGCGGCCATCGATCGCACAAACACTCCGTCGTCACCAACGTGGGCCTGCATGCGGATCCGGTCACCGAGGATCGCACCTCCGGTGAAGGGACTGGAAGGGTCAACCGCGAGAACCGCAACAGTCTCCCCATCTTTCCTGAAGCGTTCGATCAGAACCGAGATCAGAGTCGATTTGCCAGCCCCGGGCGGTCCGGTGAATCCGATGATCGGGTGTGAGAGAGCCAGATCGCCGCTCGGCTCGCCTGCCTCGGCATGACTGATTGCCCGAGATAGAGCCTTGCGGTCTCCCGTGGCCACAGCAGCAAGCAGGGCAGCATCCATCGTCGGGAGACTAAAAGAGCGGCCGCTAAAGGGTCGGAAGTGTGATGCCGGTGCCGGAGGTGGCTTCCTCGAGGGTGCCCGGGGCGTCGGCTGAGGCACGCACTTCCCGAACACCGGGAACACGGTCCATCAAGATCCGCTCGATCCCAGCCTTGAGCGTCATCATCGAAAGTGGGCAGCCGCCACAGGCGCCGACCATCTGAAGATTGACGACACCATCGTCGGCACCGAGCAACACGATGTCCCCACCGTCGGCCTGCACGGCCGGACGGATGTAGTTGAGCGCCTCGTCGAGTTTGGCCGGGTCTATCGGGCCGTTATCGGTCTCGCTGGAAGCGATGGTCACTGGTGTTGGATCGGGCATCTGGTTGGCGAACCTCGTCTATTGATAGGTTGTTCCCAGTTTAGGCGCTAATGGTGATCACTCACTCCGCTCAATATCCGCCCCCAGCGAAGCGAGACGGCCAGCGAAATCCTGATAGCCACGATCGATATGGACCGCTTCCCCGATTTCGGTCACGCCTTCGGCGCGAAGGCCGGCGAGAACAAGAGCGGCACCAGCGCGGATGTCAGGTGCCAACACCGGACATCCAGACAGACTGTCCACACCGCGAATGATGGCGTGCTGAGCCTCGATGAGTATGTCGGCTCCCATTCGTGCCATCTCGCCCACATAACGGAAACGGGCGTCGTAGAGGTTCTCGGTAATGACCGACGTGCCCGAGGCGACGCTGAGGAGAGCCACCATCTGTGGATGCATATCGGTGTGAAACCCGGGGAACGGCAGTGTGGCAAAGTCGACAGGTTGGAGTCTGTCGGGTCCACGTACCCGCAGCCAACCGTCGCCCTGCTCGACATCACAACCAGCCCCTTCCAGCTTCCTCAATTCCATGCGCAGATGCTGGGGCAGACAGCCGGTGACTGTGACATCACCAGAGGTGATGGCACCGGCCATGGCATAAGTGCCGGCTTCGAGTCGATCGGGGATGACATGGTGCTCGACAGGGTGAAGACGCTCCACACCTCGGATGGTGATCAGGGAAGTCCCGCCACCTTCGATCACGGCACCCATCGCCTGCAACTGTTTGATCAAATCTTCGATCTCCGGTTCCCGTGCGGCGTTGACTATCACCGTCTCACCTTCTGCGAGGACGCCGGCGAACAACACGTTTTCGGTGGCGCCAACAGAGGGAAATGGGAGTTCCACTTCCGTGCCCTTGAGACGCCCGTCGATCCGCCCGACCAATTCGCCGTGCACGAGCTCGAAGGTGGCGCCCATCTGCTCCAGACCCTCCATGTGCCATTCGATCGGCCGGGCACCGAGATCATCTCCTCCGGGCAGGGCGACCCGGGCTTCTCCGCATCGGGCCAAAAGAGGGCCAAGGACCACGATCGACGCACGCATGGCTCTGACCAGATCGATTGGCGCTTCCGGTTTGAGATCCTGAGGGACGACAATCGATAACTCTCTATCCCCTTGCTCCACTTTGCATCCGGTGTGCTCGAGAACCTGACACATCAGCTCGACGTCGAGTATCGAAGGAACGTTGGTTAGACGATGCCGGCCGGGAGTGAGCAGAGCGGAAACCATCTCCTTGAGGACGGCGTTTTTTGCGCCCAACACCTGAACTGTGCCGGACAGGGCTTTGCCACCTTGAACAATGATCTTCGACATCGATGCGAATGTAGTTGTGGCGGGCCGCAACCCATGGTGACCTGGGCGGCACTAGCGGATGGCTACCCTGCCGCCTGTCATGAGAGTCGCCGTCGGATCAGACCACGCTGGGTACCCGCTGAAGGATCATCTCGCCAAATGGCTCGCCGAAAACGGCCAGGCCGTTTATGACTTGGGTACACATTCGACCGACCCTGTCGACTACCCGGACTACGCCGCCTCGGTGGCCCAAGCCGTGTTGGACGGCAGGGCTGACCGTGGGATTGTCGTGTGTGGTTCAGGCGCGGGGGCTTCCATTGCCGCCAACAAATTGAACGGAATCCGGGCTGCTGTGGCCCATGACGCATACACCGCTCATCAAATGGTGGAACACGACGACGTCAATGTGTTGTGTCTGGGATCTCGTGTTGTCGGGGAGGCTTTGGCCCAGGATCTGGTTGGCACATTCATTGAAGCCAAGTTCAGCCGCGAAGACCGCCACGTCCGCAGGCTCGACAAGATCCGCGCCTTAGAGGGCTGAATACTCTCGTTGCTATAGCAAGACGGTGCGAAATCCGCACCGTTATGCACGTTCGACGTGTGGTCTAACTGTCGATCGAGGCCTGGGCGATGCGAACCATCTGATCGAGCCCGGCGATTCCAACCTCGCCAGAGACTCGGCCGAGATTGAGGTTGTCTCCGTCCAGCACAACATAGAAAGGGGTACCCCTCATCCCGTAGGTGAGAACCACACTCAGTTGCTCATCGTCCATGATGACTGGCACGGTCCAGCCCTCATCCTCCAGCCAGGTCTGGGAAGGCCAGTTGGGCCTAAGCCGATCCGAGAGGACGGTGAACGAATACATGTCTACATCATCGCCTAGGCCACCGTCGTCAAGCCATGACTGGACGACGGGAACCTCGTTTTGGCAATGAGGACACCAGTGGGCGAGGAACACGAGGATCTTGGGCCGACCATCCGCCTCGACAGTTGTAACGACCCCGTCCCAATCTTCCCCACTGACCGTGGCGGCCGTGAATCCAAGGGCCGGATCGGCGGCGGCGGGGTCGGCCATAATCGGAAGTGAATCCCCCACGACGGTTACCTCACCAAAGGCGATGGCCTCGTCGATCGTTTCTTCACCAGCGATAGATGCGGCGAGAAGCACGATCAGTGCAAGAACGACGACGCCACCGCCGATCCAAAGGATTTTCCTATTCATAGTTGGAAGCTCTCACGTAGAAGATGAGTAAGACAGCGATAAGGGTAAACCCGGCTCCAGCCATAAACGGGATGCTGACGAACCCGAACACGTCCACGTATTTGGCCGAGCAAGGGTTGTTCGGATCACAGGAACCACCCTCCAAGCTAGGAAACGTCTGGGTCAGGTAGTGCCAAATAGAGAGGCCAAGACCGCCAAAGGCAAAGGGCAGGGCGTAGATACGCACCAACGCCTCTTTGCGTATGGCGCCGATAAGGAGGATCACCGACATCGGGTACATGGCGATACGTTGAAACCAACACAGCCGGCATGGGAGAAAGTGGATGACCTCTGAGTAGAAGAGGGATCCGAGCGTGGCCACAAACGCCACAACCCACGCCACCCACAACGTAGAGGATCCGATTGCCGAGACAGCATCAGGCCCTCGAAAGGCTCTGTAGCCGGCCAGACCTATCGCTGCGATCAAAGCAACCAAGGCCAGAACGGCTAGAAGCGTGTTGTAGAAATTGACTGCCTCGAAGGACATTGGTCTCCCTGGTCCAGCGAGCAGGTTATTGAGATCGCAGGGCTAGAAGGGAGGGCAGACCTCTACCAGCTGACTATGAATGAGCCGGACGGGCGGCGGTTGGACCGCGGCCCCTAGTGTCCGACAGGTACCCTTTCGTCACACTCAAGGAGGCATCCCGTGGTTACACAAGCAGAGTCGTACTCAGCCCGGTTAGACATCGACTATCCCGAGAAGCTTGACCGGCTCTCGACGTTTTTCAGATTGATCTGGGCCATCCCGATCCTCATCATTGCATCGCTGCTGTCAGCCACGTCGAGTTCGACAGTGACAACCGTAGTGGTCACAGAGACCGGCAAGATGGTGTCTCAGGCCTCAGAGAGCGGCGGAGGAATCGTCGCTGGGCTGTTTGCTGCGACGTTGCTGATGATCGTTTTCCGGCAGCGTTACCCACGCTGGTGGTTCGACTTCGGACGGGAGCTTTCCCGTTTCGGGATGCGGGTCGGCGCCTACCTGGCCCTGCTCACAGATGGGTACCCCTCGACCACCGATGAGCAGTCGGTGCATCTCGAACTCGACTACCCCGATGTTGAACAAGACCTCAACCGTTGGCTGCC